>JARBUM010000024.1 GCA_029239675.1 Pelosinus sp.
CAGCGGTTCTCCTACAGGTTGCGCTCGAATTAAAGCCTTATTAGTAGATCTTGATACTCCACAACAACAAGTGACTCTTGAGGCTAAAGTAGTGGCAATAAATAAGACGAAAACAAAAGATTTAGGAATTGATTGGTCCTGGGATGTAACACCTCAATATGCAGAGTATGAAGCACCACAAGTTAACATTGCAAATGGTGTAACTACTTTTGAGGCAGGTAAGGTTACTCGCGCTAATAATAAAGGTATTATTCAGTTTGGTCGTAATCCTGAAGGGCATCCTTATGAATTCTACTATCAGGCTAAAATTAACGCTCTCATTAGCAATGGTAATGCTAAAATATTAGCTAGTCCCAAACTAACAACCATTAATGGTAAGGAAGCTCGTATCTTAATTGGAGATCGTATCCCTGTACTTACAGAAAAAATTGAAGACGGCAAAACGACTACGACTGTAGAATATGTTGACGCGGGGATTAAACTTATCTACACTCCCACTATTACTGAGGATGGAACTGTAACTGCAAAAGTACAAACCGAGGTTAGTACTCCCACCTTAGTATCTGATATCAAAAATTATCGTATTACTACGCGTGAAGCTGAAACTACAGTCTGCATGAAAGATGGTGAAACCATGGTAATTGGCGGTCTCATTGGCAGTGAAGAATCAAAAACAAATAATAACATACCATTTTTAAGCAATTTACCACTAATAGGTACCTTATTTAAGAGTGTACATAATTCAAAAGCTGAAACAGAAGTTATTATCTTTCTGACAGCAAAAGTAGCTAAATGACCAGAATTTTAGAAAGAAATTGTGCAAATTGATGTTCCATAATATTATTAGCAGGAATTTATTGTAAAATAGCGAAAGATAAAATTTAAAATAGATGTGATGAAATCCTCGGTATTATTTGGGCACTTTATCCGGGATTGAGCAAGTAGTGCAACCGACTAGCAATATGCATTTTATATGTAATAAATGTATTTGAAGTTGGTTGCTTTTTTTTATAAATAGGTGGTGTAAAATGAAACGTAAGCGTCTGGGCGAGTTATTACTTGAGAATAATTTAATTACGCGACAACAATTAGAAACGGCATTGGATATTCAGAAAAAAAAAGGTACGCGTTTAGGTAAAGTATTGAGTGATCTCAATTATGTATCAGAAAATGCTATGATTGAGGTACTTGAGTTTCAATTGGGTATACCTCACATTGATTTGTCAGCTATAACTATTAGCCCTGCAGTAACAGCCCTTATTCCAGTCTTTTTAGCTGAACGACATCAGGTAATTCCTGTGAAACTTACTGGTAATAAGATTACATTGGCTATGGCTGATCCAACTAATTTTTATGCCATTGATGATATCCGTATGGCTTCAAGTTTTGACGTAGAACCTGTCATTGCTACGGAAAAAGATATTTTACAAGCTATCAGAAAATGCTATGGTGTGCAGGATTTAGTCGAAAAAGCTGTTAATAAAATACGTCCCGAAGACATGTCACTAACGGCCGAGCTCCAGACCGCTGATGATGCTCCAATCATTGGCCTAGTGAATTCTCTTATGAATCAAGCCATTAAAGACTTGGCTAGTGATATACATATTGAGCCTCAAGACAAGACTTTGCGTGTTCGCTTTCGTATTGATGGCATGCTGAGAGAAATAGGTAGCTTTCCTCGCGATATTCATCCAGCTATTGTTGCAAGAATTAAAATCATTAGCGATATGGATATTGCGGAAAAAAGAGTACCTCAAGATGGACGAATTCAGATTAAAGAAGCAAACCGTGACGTTGACGTTCGAGTATCCACTTTGCCTACCATTATGGGTGAAAAGGTAGTAATGCGATTATTAGATCAAAATGCAGTCATTTTGGATATAAAAAAACTTGGCTTTTCTACTGAACATCTTAACAAATACCATAAGTTTTATTCTCAATCCTATGGTATGGTTTTAGTTACTGGTCCTACTGGTTCTGGTAAAACCACTACCTTGTATTCTACGTTGGCGGAAGTAAATTCCCTTAATAAAAATATTATTACATTGGAAGACCCGGTAGAGTATCGTTTGGGTGGTATTAATCAAGTACAGGTCAATGCTAAAGCAGGTCTTACTTTTGCCAGTGGACTTCGATCCATTTTGCGTCAGGACCCGAATATCGTATTGGTTGGAGAGATACGTGATAGTGAAACTGCTGATATCGCTATCAGAGCAGCATTGACTGGTCATCTAGTTTTTAGCACCTTACATACGAATGATGCAGCAGGTACGATTACCCGTTTACTTGATATGGACGTTGAGCCTTTTTTAGTAGCATCATCTGTCTTAGGTGTAGTAGCCCAACGATTAGTTCGACTGATATGTTCAGAGTGTAAAAAAAGTTATATTCCGACTCCTGACTCTTTAGAACGTCTTTTTTTAACTGTTGGACCTGACACACCCATTACTTTGTATCGAGGGATAGGGTGTGCCCGCTGTAATCATACGGGATATCGAGGCCGTATGGCAATTCATGAAGTCATGCCCATAACTTCTCAAATAAGAGAAGCTATTAACTGCAAAGCTTCTAGTGATGAAATTAACAATATTGCCATTACACAAGGTATGACCACCATATGTCAGGATGGTATTCAAAAGGCACTTGCTGGATTGACTGATATAAGCGAAATTATGCGTGTAGCTTATGCTGAAGCCACTGGAGGACAAACATAATGAAACAATTATTATACCAAGCTGTACAAAGTAACGCATCCGATTTACACATTACAGTAGGTGTACCGCCTATATTAAGGGTGAATGGTAAATTAATACGCACTGAACATACGCTATTAGCTGTCCAAGATACGGAGAATTTTTTTCTTGCTATTACTACTCTAGAACAACAAGCCCACTTTAAGAATCATGGTGAAATTGATTTTTCTTTTGCTATTGCTGGCCTTAGCCGCTTTCGGGTTAATGCTTTTCGTCAACGAGGCTCTATAGCCATAGTTATCCGTGTTGTAAATGAAAATGTGCCTACCTTAGAAGAACTAGGACACCCAGCCGTACTGAAGAATTTAGCTTGTCAGCCTAGAGGCTTAGTACTAGTTACTGGTCCTACAGGTAGTGGTAAATCCACCACCTTAGCTGCTATGATCAACTTAATTAATAAGGAAAGATCTTGCCATATTCTGACGTTAGAGGACCCTATAGAATATTTACATAAACATGATAAATCCATTGTAAATCAGCGGGAAATGCATTCTGATACGGAATCCTTTACTATTGGTCTTAGAGCAGCTCTTCGGGAAGATCCAGATGTTATTCTAGTGGGAGAGATGCGTGACCCAGAAACCATTGCCACTGCTATTACAGCGGCAGAGACAGGGCATTTGGTCTTTGCTACCTTACATACTGGTAGCGCAGCCCAAACTATTGATCGTATCATTGATGCTTTTCCTTCTCATCAACAGCAACAAATCCGCATTCAACTATCTGTGACGCTACAGGGCATTATCGCTCAGCAGCTATTACCCCGGATTGATCAGACAGGTCGAGTAGCTGCCCTAGAAATATTAATTGCGACTCCAGCAGTACGCAATATTATTCGTGAGGGGAAAACCCATCAATTGACTTCGGTTATCCAAACCAGTGCTAAATTCGGTATGCAGCCTATGGATATCGCCCTGAGAGATTTATATCGCCGTGGGGTAGTATCCTATGATGAAGCGATGATGCGGGCCATCGATGAGGAGACTTTTGCTCGTCTCGTTCACAATTAAGAATAGAAAGTGGGAGAAACTAAGTGGCTAAAACCTTTGCCTATAGAGCGAAAGACCGTAATGGCGAAGTGCTGACAGGCAGTATTTTGGCTGAAAATGAATCTGCTGTGGCAATTCATATTCGAGAAAAAGGCTATTTTATTACTCAAATTAAAGAAGAAAATCGAGTAAGTTCATTTAACGCCTTCATAGATAACTTAAGAAGTATCAGTTTAAAAGAAATATCCATTGTTTGCCGCTTATTTGCTACTATGATTGATGCAGGCTTACCTTTATTATCTTCTCTTAATGTACTCATTGAACAAACAGATAATCCACGAATAAAAAAGGCACTGCAAGATGTTTATAAAAAGGTCAAGGAAGGGGAAACCTTATCCCATTCTCTGGGTGATCATCCTTCCATATTCCCTAATCTTATGGTTAATATGGTGGAAGCTGGGGAAGTAGGCGGGGTACTCGATACTGTACTCAATCGGTTAGCTAGTCACTTTGAAAAAGAACACAAAATGAATGAGAAGATTAAATCCGCACTAACCTATCCAACAGTAGTCAGCATTATGGCCGTATTGTCCGTTGTTTTTATTCTCACCTTTGTCTTACCAACCTTTGTGCAAATGTTTGATAATATGAAAATGGAACTTCCATTACTTACTCGTATATTGCTGGCAATTAGTAGCATTCTGCGCAACTATGCTCCAGTCCTTATATTCTTGATGGTTGCTGGAGCCTATGGATTGAAGATTGCTTATCAACGAGAACAAACTAAGCAAATGATTGATGCTTTGGCACTGAGGATTCCTGTTGTTGGTATGCTCTCCCGCAAAATTGGCATTGCTCGTTTTAGCCGTACCTTGAGTACCCTATTACATGGTGGTGTACCCATTATTACCTCCTTGGAAGTAGTGCAAAAGACGATTGGTAATCTTAGCATGATGAAGGCTTTAGAGCAGGCACAAAGTGGTATCAAAGAAGGTATGGGGCTGGCATCTACCCTAGCACAAAGTAAAGTGTTCACCCCTATGGTGGTCCAGATGGTCGCCATTGGTGAAGAAAGTGGTGCTTTGGACAAGATGCTAGAAAAAATTGCTGACTTTTACGAAAGTGATGTAGATGATGTAGTTAGCCGCCTGAGTAGTATTATTGAACCAGTTATTATTGGCGTATTGGGAGTGGTAATTGGCTTAATTGTAATTGCGATTATGATACCAATGTTTGATGTAATAGCAAATGCAGGGAGTATGTAAGTATATCATTAGAAGGAGGTGAATCTCACTCTCGAGGATAGTATTCGCTGGTATTATATAAAAATGAAAAGAGGTCATTTTATGTTTATGAAAATAAGAGCAAAGCTAAGAAATCAAAAGGGTTTTACGTTAATTGAATTATTGGTAGTTATTTCCATAGTAGGTATCTTGGCTGCTGTCGCAGTGCCAAGGTTTACGGATAGTTCGGCTGCAGCCCGAACCGTGAAAGTTCAAGCCGATTTAAGTGCAATTGATAGTGCAATACAATTGTGGGATATTAACAATCCTGGAACAGCAGCAGCTACTACTAATATTACGACTTATCTGGTTGGTGGAGTGATGCCGACAGCTCCAACTGGGATATATAAAATTGATGGAGCTGTCGGAACTGCAGCAATTACGCCTACGTATAGCATTGTAAATAATGTAGCAACAGCTACAATGGGCGCTAGCGTTACTAAGACAGCTTCTACCCTTAAAGCCAACTAATAATATCTTAATATTAGGTATGCCAGGTTAACCTTCATGAGATTTAACCTGGTATATACCAGCCTATCAACGGTATTAAATTCTACAAATCTAAGGAAAATAAAACTTATGATAACTTCTTTATTTGTCATCTTTGGCCTACTCATTGGCAGCTTCCTCAACGTCTGCATCTATCGTCTGCCACAAAACCAATCTATCATTATTCCATCCTCTCATTGCATGACTTGCAAAACACGTCTTAAACCTTGGGATCTCATCCCAGTTATTAGTTATCTATTATCACGGAGCCATTGCCGTTATTGCCATACTAATTTTTCTTCACGCTATGCTATCGTGGAATTACTCACCGCTATCTTATTTGTTTGGAGTTTCCAGCTATTCGGATTAACCTTTCTATTTTTTAAAGCTATTATTCTTACCTCTTTTTTACTTGTTATTACTTTCATTGACTACGACCATCAGCTCATTTTAGACAAAGTTTTATTATGGTTATCTGGGACTGGTGTTGTTATAAATTTATGGACAAATAATATGAACCTTTGGGACATGCTGATCGCCAGTATACTTGGTGGTGGCTTGTTACTTTTCATTGCTATAGTTAGTCGCGGTGGTATGGGGGGCGGTGATATTAAATTTGCTGCAGCTCTTGGTATTTGGCTGGGGTGGAAGTTTTTATTATTAACACTATTATTATCTTTTGTCTTTGGTGGAGTAGGGGGCCTGTCATTATTACTTTTTAAACTGAAAAGCCGTAAGGATTTTATTCCTTTTGGCCCTTTTATTGCCTTGGGTGCCTTGCTTAGCCTGTTATATGGCAGCGAAATTATCGCCTGGTATATTGAAAAATTTTATTGAGGTGAATACATGCAACGGGGCGTGACGCTAATTGAACTCCTAATATGCATTGCTATTCTTAGTATTTTTGCTGGTATGGCAGTACCAAGACTAGGTCATTCCTTAGAAAAACAAGAACTGGAGAATACTTCCCGCCAAGTAGCTGCTGATATTCGTTGGCTACAGCAACTATCCATAAATGCAGGTGTGGATACTACTGCCTATGCAATGTTGTTTAATAACACAACTCCTTATGGTTACTATATTACTGCCAATACCCAAAACATAAAAAAAGTGACCTTTCCCCTATCAGTAAGCCTTTCTGGCAGTCATTCTTATATTTCATTTTCACAAACCGGCGCACCAAAAGTGGGGGCACAAACCATTAGCTTATATAGTAAAACACTTAAACAATGGAAGTATATTATTCTTGCACCAGTAACTGGGCGCGTGCGTGTAAGCGATTCTAAAAGTTTACAAACTGGAGAATAAGAAAGGATAGTCTAGGATGTATAGGCTGAGAGAAAATCGTGGCTTTATTCTAGCTGATGTGACTTTAGGAATTTTTATTATCACCATAGCTTTACTTGCAATTTCAGTATTGTTTACTCAAGCATTACAGGTTGAAAAAATAGCAAGTGATTATACCTTAGCTGTTAATCTCGTACAAAAACAATTAGAATTACTTAAAGGCAAAGCTCCAACATATTGGCAAAACCTAGAACTACCTTCTACAATCCCTTGGCAAGATAGTTCTTTACCACCTCCAGTTGCATATGAAATTACAACTCACGCTGGTATATCCCCCCTAGATAGTCACCTTATTCAAGTAACAGTTACTGCTAAATGGCGTGAAAAAAGTAAGGATTACTGTATACAGTTTGTCACATTTTATTCTAACATTAACTAATGAAAGTCTTTCATGCATAGAAGGTGGGATAGTATGAAGAAAAAATACTTTGCTACACAACATGGACTGACTTTAATTGAATTAATCATAGGCATAGCACTAATGCTTCTCGTACTTCATAGCACTGTAGATTTATTTTCAGGTTCTATAAAAGTTTGGATATTTGGTAAAAATCAAAGTCACATCCACCAAACAGCACGTATTGCTGTGGACGCTATTGTTAGAGAGATACGATATGCTCACCAAATTACATTCAAAAATACCTCATCTTTACTTATTACGACGAAAAATGGAGATTACAAAACATTGCAATTAGGCGGAGGTCTCCATTCCAAAACACTTTATCTCATTACAGACAAAACGAACGCAATTCCCCCTGGTGGGATATCCACCAACCCTATAACAGAAAACCTTGTAACAAATCTGCAATTCACACTGCATTCTCAGAATGAAAGTAATAAGGCAGTGTTGATAACCGTAGAGGTATCCGATGAAGGTACTGGGGAAAAAAAAGTACTTCATACAGCTTGTTATCCTCTAAATCATCAATCATCCTTTATCGAGGCGAAGTAGAGATTGAAGGTGGCGGTGGCATATCTAATGACAAATGAACGAGGATCAGTAGCAGTATTAGGGCTAATTGCGATGATGTTATTGGGAGTAATAGGTGCTGGAATGGTGACGCTTAGCAACATAGATGTCACAATAGCAGCGAATCATCGAGATGGTGTTGCAGCACAATATTTAGCTGAGGCTGGAGCATTATGGGCAATTGTTAAACTAAAAACTGATAATGATTTTGTTATTAAAACCGAAACGCAAAAAGATATAACAACTTACAAAATAGATGATAAGCCACCTATTCTTGGCAGCTACACAGTTACAACAAAATTTGCCCCCAAAATATTTAATAAGAATCAACGACTTATTACCTCCATCGGAACGGTCAATAAAGCCAAAAGACAAATTACTGTACAAATACTTTGGCTAACTGACCAAGCAGATTCCTTTGAGATTATTTGGAATAATTAGGAGCGTGTGTGATATGGAACTTAAAAATTTTATGGAAAAATTAGTTATGGAAAAACTTGATATTGTCATCAATGCTAATCCTAGTATGTGTAATTGCCAACGTTGTCGTTATGATGTCGCTGCATTGGCTCTGAACTCTTTACCTACACGCTATGTTGCCACTTCTTCTGGTGCAACTTATACCAAGATAAATTCATTAGATCAACAGTTTCACGTTGATATTATTTCCGCTATTACTCAAGCAATTAGACTAGTCAAAAAAAATCCTCATCATTAGGAATAGGTGATTGTTATGTGGAAAAAAATACAACATTTTTTATTAAAAAAGAACTCAAACGTAATAGGAGTCGATATAGGTACAGGTGCTATAAAAATCGTAGAAATTCATTGGAAAAAGGACAGACCTGTGTTAAAGAACTTAGGTATAAAACTTTTACCACCAAAGACTATTGAAGATGGACGAATTATTAATATGGGCCTTTTAACGGATATTCTTGGCCAATTGCTTGCAACTACTCAAACATCGAGTAAGCATGCTATTTTAGCAGTAGGTGGTCGTGGAATGTTTGCTCGTGAATTAGTTTTTCCGGTAATGACGAAAGAAGAATTGCAGGAAGCCATCAAATGGGACTTAGAGAAATATATTCCTTATGCTCCTAATAGTTATTATTTTGATTTTTCGATCATGAGTAAAGGTGACCTGGAAACCGAAATAAAAGTATTATTAGTAGCAGCACCTCATGAATTAATTAATAATATTACCAGCATTGTTAAAAGTGTAGGTCTTATTCCAATAGCTATTGATATAGAACCCTTAGCTTTATTTCGTACTTTTACGGATAGTGAAAATGCGATGCTTATTGATATTGGTGAGCTACTTTCTCAAGTTACTGTATTTCAAAAAGGTAATCCTGTTATCATTCGCAATATTCCTCTTGGTGGACAACGTATGACTGAGGTTATTATGCAAGCGCAAAATATTCCATTTCATGAAGCTGAACAATTAAAGCAAAGCCAAATTGATTTATTTAGCTTAGACGTCTCTGGAAAAAACGATGAAACAAAAAAACAATTAAGGCTACTATTAGCCGAGTTTACCAGAGATATACGTCGCACTGCCGAATATTATCAACAACAAAATGAAAATGTGGTTATTGAGAAGATCTATATTACAGGTGGCGGATCCAAGATGAAGAATCTAATTCCTTTTTTGTCTACGCAATTAGATCTACCTGTAATTTTGCATGATCCGTTAGCCAAATTAGAAATTCCTGCTTCCTTTGACAAAACGCACTTGCAAAAAGTAGCTCCCCAATTTGCTACTTCCATTGGCTTATCCTTACGTGGAGGTGAGGAATGAATACTATAAATCTCTTACCGCTTATTGAACGTCAATCTAAATGGCCAATCAATAAACTGCTTTGTATAGTAAGTATTTTGGCAATATTGGTTTATAGCAGTGCTTATAGCTATAATGTTTTCAGAATTTGGAACATAGAAAAAGAACTACAATCAACTCGCAATCAATACGAATTATTGCAGCCAACATTAAAAGTGATGCAAACTAGTAATCAAAAACAACAATTACTTGATAAAAAAAATACTATCATAGCATTTTTAACTAACGAGCATAAATCGTGGTATAGTACGATTCAACATCTTGTAACGATAACACCCCAACAACTATGGTTTACTGATTTGAGCAAATCTGATAAAGGCATTCTACAAATTAAAGGCTTAACAACAACCTATCCTGTTGTAGCTGAATTTATGAAAAACATGGAACAGGACCCTTTTTTTATCGAACCCATCTTAAACAAGGTTGAAAGCGATAATAATACATCACTTCTCAAATTCGAAATACTGGTAAAACCTAAGGGGATGCAATAATGACTTCTTTTTCATGGGATAAGATGCCGATTAAACATAAACTTTATATATATATAATTAGTCTGACAGTAACAACTTGGCTCGTATTCTCGTTTTTTTTACAGCCTCAAAAAGACCAACTTGCTCAATTAACAGCCCAATATCATACAGAGCGCCAACAGGTAAAAATCATTGAAGACTTTTTGCAAGTTCATCCTCATCCAGAAAAGTATATAGTTGAACTAGACAAAAAGATACTATATATTGATGCTATGCTACCTGATCATCCTGAAATTAGTACTTTCCTATTACAAGTAGAACAATTATCAAGAGAATGCGGCCTACAACTTAATTATCTTAAGCCAATTAATACGACTAATAAAGAAGGCTACCGGGAATATGAGATAGAAATATCTGTAATGGGTAGTTTTATACAATCTATGAATTTTCTAAATCAATTTGAAAATAAATCACGTTTTACGAATGTTACTACCATTGCTATGCTAGCAAATAAAGATAAATTAGAAACTAAACTATCCGCTAAAATTTATAGTTTCGGTGTACCTAGTGCAGTCAGTACAAATAATAAAACTACTGATAAATAAAAATAATTAGAAATCACTTTAGATATTTACAATTATATAGTAAAATATTATATAATAAGCCTTGAAAAATAGTACAGGCGGTGCTGTTATTAATAGCGAAATGTAAAGTAGCGCAACATTAATAATAACACCGCCTGTTTGTTTTCTAGTATTCTTTGATGAGGTGAGTGGATATGGCTAACGTTATTTCTGTAAGTAAATTCTATAGGAAATATCTAACTGATTTATCCATGCAGGTTATAGATAATATATATCACTATCGAGTTTGCAGGTAATTACTATGAAAAATATTGTATTAATAGGTTTTATGGGCACTGGAAAAACAACAGTTGGCCGATTATTAGCGAATCGTTTGGGGCGACCTTTTTTTGATAGCGATAAAAAAATCGAATATGAACATAACATGAATATTCGCGAAATATTTGAAGTCTATGGTGAAATTTATTTTCGTCAGAAAGAAAGAATGATCATCACTAGGTTATCCCGTTATAATAATGCTGTGATTGCAACTGGAGGTGGGGTAGTATTATCTCCAGAAAATATGACTAATCTAAAACGAAATGGCGTTATCATTACTCTCACTGCTTCCGTTGAAACTATCTTAGAACGAACTAGTCGGCGCCATACACGTCCATTATTAGATGATCTTGACCAACGGGAGAAAATTGTAAATAAACTACTGAAAGAAAGAGCAGAACTATACCATAGCGCAGATTATAATATTGATACGAGTAATAAATCATTACAACAAGTTATTAATGAAATTATGTTTTATTTGCGACAAGGAGGTTACTTACGTGGCAGACGTTAGTGTTAATTTAGGAGAAAGAAGTTACAACATTTATATTGATGTTGCCAATAAACATATGATTGGCAAGCTTATACAAGATATAAAAGTCAATAACAAAATTCTAATGATTTCGGATACTACGGTTGGTGATTTATATGGTTTACGGCTTATACAACTACTAGAAGAACTTGGTTTTATAGTAGAGCTATATTGCGTTTCTCCTGGAGAACAGTCTAAGAATATTAATACTGCTATGCAGTTATACACAAAAGCCATTACTTTAGGGCTAGATCGTAATTCAGTAATTATAGCATTAGGTGGTGGAGTTATTGGTGATCTCTCTGGATTTGTAGCAGCTACTTATCTTAGGGGCATCCCGTTTATACAAATACCAACCTCATTACTAGCACAAGTAGATTCAAGTGTAGGCGGAAAGGTAGCTGTGAATCACCCCATGGGGAAAAATTTGATTGGTGCTTTTTATCAGCCACGCACTGTGCTCATTGATATTGATTTTTTAAATACATTACCAGAGCGTGAATTACATACAGGCCTAGCAGAGGTTATTAAATATGGTATGATTGCTGACAAAAAATTCTTTACCTATCTTCGTGATCATTCTCAACAAATTTTAGCTAAGGACTCCTGTATTTTGGCTGAAATTGTGCGTCGTTCATGTGAAATTAAAGCATGGGTAGTGGAGCAAGACGAATGTGAAAGTTCGATAAGGGCCATTTTAAATTTTGGACATACCATTGGTCACGCTATTGAGGCTTACACTAATTTTAGCACCTATAACCATGGCGAGGCAGTAGCGATTGGTATGTATGGAGCAGCATTAATTAGCAATTCTCTTGGTATGTGCAATCAAATAACTGTTAATACTTTAAAACATACCCTCCTTCAATTCAACTTACCTGTATATGCACCTGAATGTAACGTTGACGATTTATTTAGACTACTATATAGAGATAAAAAAGTACTAGATAATAAAATTAATTGGGTATTACTCAATGAAATTGGTGAAGTGAATATATGTAACCAAGTACCGGAAACTATCATAAAGTTGGCGTTAACAGAAATCACCAAATCAAATTATATATCCTAATTTTAAAAAGGAGTAATAAACTACTATTTTATTACTCCTTTTTTATGGTTAATAAATAGAAACATATTCTTTATAATTAAATATAAAATTTGCACATTTTTATGGAGGGTCAGCGTAGTGAATGCAAAAAAGAAAAAGACTATTTTTATTGTAGGTTTCGTAGTATTCGTCTTAGTCGGTGTAATTTCCTATCGTATTTATGATAATATTTCAGTGAACAAAGAACGTGCTGCAAAGGTATCTCAAGGACGTGGCGCAGCAGTAGAAGTAGGGGTAGTTAGCAGACGCGATATTATTCCTATGTTAACCTTCTCTGCTAATCTTGAGCCATTATGGAATGCAGACATTTCTCCTAAAGTGGATGGTAGGATTGATAAATTATATGTTGATGAGGGAGATGCAGTAAGTGCTGGCATGGTGATTGGTGTCCTCGATACCAATGAATTAGTAGCACAAGTAATGCAAGCGGAAGGTAGCTTATTATCTAGTCAGGCAAGTTTAGAACAAGCAGAGTTAGATTTATCCCGTGCTCAAGCACTTTCCTTACAAGGTGCAGTAGCGGTACAAGCACTAGATACTGCACGAACCAAAAGAGATTTAGCCATCGGACAAGTTCACTCTGCTCAAGGTAATTTAGCATTGCTCCAGGCTAGATTAGATAATGCAAATATTATTGCACCACGCAATGGTATTGTTGTAAAAAGATATCTGCAAGCTGGCTCTTATACAAAAGCCGGATCTCAAATCGTAAGCATCGCTGATGTTTCCTCCTTATTAGGAAAAGCTACAATCGGTGAATCTCAACTCAATGAACTATCTGTAGGTTTACCAGTTACAATTAAAATCAATGCCCTGCAAGATAAAGAATTTCAAGGTACTATTACCCGTATTTCTCCCACAGCCACTTTACCTGCTCGAACTTTCACTGCTGAAATTACCATCACTAATACGATGGGAATATTAAAGCCAGGAATGTTTAGTAAAATCATAATTCCAGCAATGATACATAAAAATGCTTTAGTTGTGCCTGAACGTGCATTAGTAATGCGTGAAGATCAAAAAACCGTTTATGTCGTTACAAGAGAAAATAAAGTACAGCAGCGGCTTTTAAAGTTAGGGTATATTGGAGAAGGATGGGCCGAAGTTTTGGAAGGTCTAACTGATGGTGAGCATATAGTAATCGAAGGTCAAAATAAATTAAAAGATGGTTCTATTATAAGTGCTCCTAACGGTAAAGAGGGTGAAAAGTAAATGATTGATACTTTTATTAAAAGACCCGTATTTACCACTATGATTGTTATGCTACTTGTAGTATTTGGATTAGGTGCTTACCCATCTTTGGGCATCGATTTAAATCCTGATGTGGAATATCCCATCGTTAATGTTACCATTACTTACACTGGCGCTTCACCAGAAGAAATGGAAAGTTTAATAACCAAACCAATTGAAGATGCTGTTAGCTCTGTTTCCGGTATAAAATCCTTATCTTCTGTTTCTCGGGAAGGCTCTTCCCAAGTTACACTAGAATTTGAATTTGGTACAAATCCAAAACTAGCTGCTAATGAAGTGAGAGAAAAAGTAGCAGGAGTACGAAAAAGACTTCCTGATCAAATTGATGAACCAGTAGTGCAACGTTTTGATATTACAGCACAATCTATTGTATATTTTAGTTTAGCATCTGATACACGTAGTCGTGGAGAAACCCGAAAACTTGCTATTGATGTTGTCAAAGATGAACTACAACGGATGGATGGAGTTGCCCAAGTTGATGTCTTTGGAGCCACTGATCGAGAAATCCATATTTTTATTGATCCTAAAAAGATAGAATCCTATAATATCTCTTTTCAACAAATCCGTGATGCTATTAATGATCAAAATCTAAATACACCTGGTGGTAAGGTAAATGAAAAAGGTACTGAACTAACAGTACGTACCATGGGAAAATATAAAAGTATTGATGATATTAAAAATATAATTATCGCAAATCAGGCAGGTCGCCTTATCCCCTTAAAAGATGTTGTTACAATTGAAGATGGTTGGGCGGAAGAACGAGTATACGCACGTACAAATGGCATGCCAAGTGTAATTATTGCTGTACAGAAACAATCTGGTACGAATACAGTAGATGTAGCAGAACGAGTAATAAAAAATATGGAGAGTATGAAGACCAATCTACTGCCCTCAGATATTAAAGTCTCTATTGTACGTGATAGTTCAAAGTATATTAGAAGCAGTGTAGAAGATGTTATGGTTTCTTTACTTTTTGGTGGATTGCTGGCAGTTGTAATCACCTTCTTATTTTTACAAAATACACGAGCTACCATAATAGGCGCTATTGCAATTCCTACGTCCATTATTGCTACTTTTTTTGCACTAAAGGTCATGGGTTTTACCTTGAATAATATGTCCCTCATGGGACTTAGTTTAGCAGTAGGTATTCTAATCGATGACGCGATTGTTGTAATTGAAAATATTTTCCGCCATATGGAGGAAGGACTATCTCCTATGGATGCTGCTAGAATTGGTACGAATGAAATTTCCTTGGCAGTCGTAGCCACTACATTATCCATTTTAGCGGTGTTTGTCCCTGTAGGTAATATGGGAGAAATTATTGGTCAATTCTTCAAACAATTTGGTATAACCGTAGCCTTTGCTGTAGCTTTTTCATTATTTGTCGCATTTACCTTAACTCCAACACTAGCAGCTCACTGGCTGAAAAGTAATCATGGGGAGGCACAAAAACTACAAGGACACTGGAGTTGGCTACAAAAAATTCTTGATAAGTGGGAAGCTGGATTTTTAGCATTACGAGATAACTACAAATCACTTCTCCAATGGGCATTAAAACGGCCTAAAAAATTAGTTGCATTCGCTATATTATCCTTATTTATTAATGGGCTTTTAATACCCTTTCTTGGTGTAGAATTTCAGCCTACTTATGATTCTGGTGAATTTAATGTAATGCTTACAGCAACTTCTGGTACATCAATGGAAATGATGAAAGAGCTAGTACAACCAATTGAAAAACAAGTATTAGCCATTCCCGAACTTGAATCTGCTTTTGTTTTAATTGGCTCTAATAGACAATTGAATAAAGTAAACATTGGTGTCCGATTAGTTGATAGTGATAAGCGGTCGCGATCTATGTCACAAATTATGGATCAGCTTAGAATCTCCTTTCGTAATGTAAAGAATTTAAAAGTTGCGGTGCAATCCAACCAAGGCTTAGGAAGAGGAGATTCGCGTCCAGTACAAATTGGCCTTAGAGGACCTGAATTAGAAATCTTAAACCGTAGTGCTTATGATCTTGCAGAGACTATTAAGCAAATTCCAGGCACAACAGATGTGGACATCTCCAGTGACCAATCAGAACCAGAAGTGCAAATAAAATTGGACACTACAAGGGCATCTGATGCTGGAATTGATAGCAGCATTGCTGGAGAGGTGATCCAAATAGCATTTTTAGGTAAAACAACTAAAAATCAATACAATGTAGCAGATAGCGACTATGATATTCGTGTACAATTACAACCTGCTAACCGTTTAAGTATCCAAGATGTATCTAATTTGCGAATATCATCTAAAACAGGTACTTTTGTGCGGCTTGGCGATATTGCTGATGTAAGATTTTCCTCAGGCCCTACACAAATTGATCGGGAATCCCGTCAGCGTCAAGTTATTGTTTATGCGAATACTGTAGGTGTCTCAACGGGTGAAGTTCTTACTAAGGTCAAAGAACTGATTCCTACTTTAAACTTACCTTTAGGTTATACTCATAAATTTGTTGGTCAAGCACAAATGATGCAGGACTCTTTTAAAGAAATTGGTAAAGCATTATTGCTAGCCATTATCCTAATTTATATGGTATTGGCAGCAGAATTTGAAAGTTTTGTCCATCCCTTAACAATTATGCTTTCTTTACCTTTCTCGTTAGTTGGTGCTATTCTAGGCCTTTTAATCTCTGGTAAGACGATTAATATGATGTCTTTAATTGGTATTATCATGTTAATGGGTCTTGTTACCAAAAATGCTATTTTGCTAATTGATCATACAATACAATTACGGAAAAATGGCATGCTTATAAGTGATGCTTTAGTTGAAGCTGGGGTTTTAAGATTGAGACCCATTCTTATGACGACTATGGCAATGATTTTTGGTATGATGCCTGTTGCACTAGGTTTAGGAGCAGGGGCAGAGTTACGATCTTCTATGGGCGTAGTTCTAATTGGCGGGCTGATAACTTCCACTTTTTTAACTCTGATTATTATTCCATTAGTATATTTATTAATTGACCAAATTCAGCAATCTTTTAAAGAACGTAAATCTGAAAAAATAATGAAATTTTAGGCTGTTAATGAATCTTTTTAAAAAAGTAATCTTTAAATAAAGGTTACTTTTTTTATTTTTACTAATATGATATTATATCCAATATTTTCTGCGGAATAGAAGGGAAATGTTAAATTTGTGTAGAATTAACATAAAGAAAAATGAACTTACTACATGAAGTGAGCATACCCTGGATGGGAGGTATCAAAGATTCAGCAAATGTTGTTAAATGATGTCAAAGAGAATATGATTTTAGCACAAGATATAGTTGATAAATATGGTAGGACACTCGTAACAGCAGGTATACCATTAAAGCCGGAATTAATTAACCTACTTAAAAAGCATGAAATTCTTTCTATTTGTGTGCGTAGCGACAAAACTACTAATTATGAAATTAGTGAAATACATGATCTAATCTGTATAGAAACCCGCTTAAAACTAATTTCTAATGTAGAAAATGCTTTTACCAGCTCTGATGGTTTAGTTAGGCATCTAACACAATTGCAGAATTATATAGAAGATATTGTATCAAAATTAGCAAGCAACAAAAATGTCCTCATGTATTTAGATGATATGAATTGTGCAAGCGATTATTTGTTTATGCATAGCGTTAATGTTGGCTTATTTTCTATTATTATTGGTATTGCAATGGATTTACCTTATGATGAATTATGTCTTCTGGGTATGGGAGGATTATTACATGATTTTGGTAAGACAAGAATTACTAAGCAGATATTAGATAAGCAAAGTCAATTAACACTTGAAGAATTTAATCAAATCAAGGAACATGCTACTCTTGGTTACAATGTGCTAAAAGTAGATACTTATCTAGATTATCGCATCACGTTTATGGCATTACAGCACCATGAACGCTGTAATGGCAGTGGTTATCCTTGGGGAATTCCACGTTGCCAAATACACCCTTTAGCGCGAATTGTAGCCGTTGCAGATGTTTATGATGCATTAACAACGAACCGAGTCTACCGCTCACGACTTAGCTCTTTTGAAGCAATAGAAATCATCAATAATGGTAATGGAATTCACTTTGATAGTGATGTAATTACAGCATTTAACAGTATTGCTATTCCTTATCAAATTGATAATAATGTCAAACTTACTAATGGCATTGCTGGTAAAGTCCTCAGGCTTAATAGCAGTAATTTAGCTCGGCCATTAGTTTCAACTCCTGCAGGTATAATAAATTTATTACATGAACCTGATATTGCTATTATTGCTACAAGTTACTAAAAACTTGGCTCAGGCCAAGTTTTCTGTATTATATACTCTCAATAGAAACCTAATTTATAACCTTTAAAAGCTTATATTCATACTCAAAAGCAAAAAGTGATATAATAGAAAACAATCTTATAGAGAAGACATAACGTTAAATAAGGAGACAGGCATGGATATCAATAATCTACGCAGTGTATTACAAGATTTTCACGATAGTCGATTATCTTTAGATGAGGCAGTGGACAAGCTTAAAATCTTGCCATATGAAGATCTAGATTTTGTAAAGATTGACCATCATCGTATGATTCGCCAGGGCTTTCCTGAAGTAATCTTTTGCCAAGGGAAAACCGTCGAACAGGTCGCGATAATTATGAAGAGTTTATCTGTACATAATCAGAGCATCTTAGCTACTCGAGCAACGGAGGCTATGTATGTAGCTGTGAAGGCTCTCGTGCCAGATGCCCAGTACTACGAAATGGCAAAAATAATTTTTGTTAAACGAGATACTATTGAACCAGATGACCAACGATTTATTTTGGTTATGTCCGCTGGCACAAGTGATATTCCTGTTGCTGAAGAAGCTGCTGTTACAGCTGAGATTATGGGTAATAGAGTAGAACGTGTCTATGATGTTGGAGTTGCCGGTATCCATCGCTTATTTGCACAACAAGAAATTATCCAAAAAGCAAATGTTATTATTGTCGCGGCAGGCATGGAAGGTGCTTTAGTCAGCGTTGTAGGAGGGATGGTTGCAAAACCAGTAATAGCATTACCTACGAGCATTGGCTATGGTGCGAGTTTCAATGGTTTAGCTGCCTTATTAAGCATGTTAAACAGTTGCGCAGCTGGAATCTCAGTAGTGAATATCGATAATGGTTTTGGAGCAGGACGGTTAGCTAGTATTATTAATAAAATGAGGTGATATCATGCAAGCGCTTTATTTAGATTGTTTTTCCGGCATTAGCGGTAACATGTTATTAGGGGCATTATTACATGCAGGATTGCCAGAAGAAATATTGAGAAAGAACTTGTCTCTTCTGCCTGTACACGGTTACAATTTAGTCATTGATAAGGTAAATAAATGTGGTATTAGTGCTATATACGTTGATGTCAAGTTAGAACATCATGACCATGACCACCATCATCATCGTCATTTATCAACTATTTTTCAAATTATTGATGATTCTCAACTAAAACAAAAAATTAAAGACGATAGCAAGAAAGTTTTTCTGTTATTAGCAGAGGCCGAAGCTAAGGTACATGGTGTAACAGTAGAAGAGATTCACTTTCATGAAGTGGGAGCTGTTGATGCAATTATCGATATTGTAGGTACAGTGATTGGTTTAGATTATTTTCAAATTGAGGCTATTTATACCTCTCCATTGCAAGTTGGTAAAGGGTTTATAAAATGTTGTCACGGTCTTATGCCTGTACCAGCACCCGCTACAGCAGAGTTATTAAAAAGCATTCCTTATTATAATGGAGAACTAAACAAAGAACTAGTCACTCCTACTGGAGCGGCTGTAATTGCGGCATTAGGTACTGGATATGGTACTATGCCAGCCAACTTTATTAGTAATGCAATTGGCTATGGCGCTGGAACATGGGATTTAGAGATTCCTAATGTGCTACGAATGCATGTAGGCGAAATAACCGAAGCAAGCACTTCAACGAAAACTTTCGTTATAGAAGCTAATATTGATGATCTAAGCCCTCAGGTTTATCCATATGTTATGGATAAACTGTTAGAAGTAGGTGCATTTGATGTCTGGCTCACTCCAATTGTTATGAAGAAAAACCGTTCTGCCACCACGTTATCCGTATTAGTAAGTGATTTAATTTTAGATCAAGTAATTACCATCATATTTGAACAAACATCTACAATTGGCTTACGATATTACGCAACAGAACGAAAAATTGCAATGCGCGAGATTATGGATGTAACTGTACCTTGGGGGAAAGCTAGAGTTAAAGTGAGCGCCTATAATGGAAAAATATGTAGTATAACGCCCGAATATGAAGATTGCAAAATCATTGCAGAGAGTTACAAGATTCCTTTGAAAAAAGTGCAACAAACCGTATTAGAAATAGCATGCAATTCGATAAAATAACCATGGTATATGTGGTTAACTATAATTTGTATAAAACTAGGAGTGTGTCATAGCATGAAAGCAGTTGTGTTGTTATCTGGTGGATTAGATTCTACTGTATGTATGGCCGTAGCTCATAGCGAAGGCTATGAACTTTTTCCTATCAGCTTTAATTATAACCAGCGTCATGCCCGCGAATTGGAAAGTGCAAAGAGTGTAGCTCAATATTATAATGTCTCTAAACACGTTGTCATTGAAACCAATATGAATGCAATTGGCGGTAGTGCTCTAACGGATGATCAATTAGCTGTGCCCACAGGTAATATAACCAGCCATCAAATTCCTGTAACTTATGTCCCTGCTAGAAATTTAATTTTTTTAAGCTATGCCTTAGGCTATGCAGAGGTAACGGGGGCAGATAAAATTTTTATTGGCGTAAATGCTCTTGATTATTCAGGCTATCCTGATTGCCGCCCCGAATTTATTAACCTTTTTCAGCAAGTAGCTGATTATAGTACAAAAGCAGGCGTTCAGGATCATCGAAAAATAGTAATCGAAACTCCATTATTGCAATTGACTAAGAAAGATATTGTTATACTGGGTAAAACTTTAAATGCTCCTCTCCAATTTACTACCAGTTGTTATAATGGGGAGCAAATTGCCTGTGGGGAATGTGATAGTTGTCTTTTGCGTTTAAAAGGTTTTGCTGAAGCAGACACTATAGACCCTATTTTATATAAAGCTAGGAGTGAGTAAGATTTGAAAGATGTTCAGAATATATCCGATGATCGTGGCATCGCAATTCAAAATGTAGGTGTCAGTGATGTACGCTTACCTTTTCTTATTAAGACTAAAGCAGATTCTCTTCAATCTGTTTTAGCTACTATAAACCTTACAGTTAATTTACCTAAAGAGTATAAAGGAACTCATATGAGTCGATTCATTGAAATTTTGAGTGAATGGAGCCAAAAGCCTGTTTCTTACCGCGAAATGGAACTGATTTTAATCGACACTGTTAATAAACTTGATGCTGAACATGCCCAAATGGATATTCGCTTTAAGTACTTTATTGAAAAAACTGCGCCTATCAGTGGTCTCAAAAGTATGCTTGATGTTGATTGTTTATTTTCTGCTCAATTAGTCAAAGGTAAACCATTAGATTTCATCTTGGGTGTTGACGTGCCTTTTACCTCCTTATGTCCCTGCAGTAAAGAAATTTCAGCATATGGAGCGCATAATCAACGAGGATTAATGAAAGTAAAAATTAAAAATTTAATTGGACAATTTATTTGGATTGAAGATTTAGTAACGTTAATGGAGGCAGAAGGCAGTTGCCCAATATATCCCTTACTTAAACGCGAAGATGAAAAGTACGTGACAGAACATGCTTATGAAAATGCAAAATTTGTTGAAGATGTCTTACGTGATCTTGTGTTATCCCTACGTCAACAAAAATCTGTCAGCTGGTTTGAGGTACAATGTGAGAATTATGAATCCATTCATAATCATAGTGCTTATGCCAAACATGTAGAATATGTATAATTTAAAATAGAGTAGGAGCCTAATATTAGGCTCCTACTCTATATAAATGATGCCAAATTATAAGAGATTCGGCATCATTTATTCCTAGCAATAAATTGCCATCTTTCCTTATACATGCTACTATATATGTTTGAGGTGTATTATAAGGGAGTTGTTCTTTTGAGACAATTAATCATAAATGCTGATGATTTTGGCATTACTGAAATAGTAAATATAGGCATTATTCAGGGGCACACAACGGGTGTTATCACCAGTACAACTATTATGCCCTCTGGTAATGCTTTTGAGCATGCTGTAGCACTAGCTTCAGCCAATAAAGAATTAGGTATTGGCGTACACCTAACATTAGTAGGAGAAAAGCCAGTCTGTGATCCAAGAACAATACAATCGCTGGTAGATAATAAAGGATGCTTAGCAACTCAATATCCTGGCTTTTTACTACGTTATTGCTTAGGACAAATACAACTAGATGATATTCGAAAAGAATTAACTGCCCAAGTACAAAAAGTTGTGGATTATGGAATAGAGATTACTCATCTAGATAGCCATCAACATATGCATATTGTACCTGGAATCATTGATGTTACAATTGAACTTGCTAAGAAATTTGGTATACAAAAAATACGCATTCCTGCTGAGCCCTATTTATTCTTAGGTGGTTATCCATTCTCAACTTCTCGCATTATAGCTCGTTCAGGTTTAACCTTTTTAGCACAGATAGCCCGCCGAAAAATTAAGAGGCAAGGATTTGCTGCACCAGAACATTTTTTTGGTATGCTAGCAGGAGGAAATATGCATGAGGAGTTCTTACTGCATATTATAGATAATTTACCTGATGGCACGTCAGAAATTATGATGCATCCAGGGACAGACGACTCTCTATTAGAAACTATGTATAACTGGAATTATCATTGGCAAGCAGAATTAAGTGCAGCAACCAGTTCAAAGGTTCGTCAGCATATAACCAACCATCATATACAATTAATTTCATTTAGGGAGTTAGAATATGATTAAATTTTATCAACGCCTAATTCTCCTTCTATTGTTAGTTGCTGGTATTTCCAGTATTGTAATTTACTTTACCGTAGATATTCACACCTTAAACCACCTTGATCGTTTTCAGTCCTGGTCTTTAGTCTTAGCCCTTGTCTTTTTGATAATTGGGTTATACTTTGATGGAATTCGTCTTATGCATCTGGTGTCTATTTCTGGAGAAAAAATTCGTCTAATTGAAGCGGTACATGTTGTTTTCAGTAATTATTTTTTAGCCCTTCTAACACCTGGTGCTGCTGGTGGTGCTGTAGCACAAGTCCTGTTCTTACGGAAGGCAGGGGTTCCCACAGGCAAAGCTACCGTATTAATTGTTGTTAGAACGCTACTATCCATTTTTTTCCTAGTGCTTTGTATACCAGTTGTTTTCTATTATGACCCTAACATTATACCTGGTTTATCCGAAAATGTACTTACTTTAGTTTCGGCTTTACTTTTTGCACTTATCTTAGGTATGATAGGCCTATTTCGCACTAGTTTGCCATACTATTGGTTAGTAGCACTTACAAAGAGATTTAGCCACAGTTATCGTCGCCGAATCTTTTTGACCTATCGTGATATTCGAGGTGCTGTTTTCATGTTGTCATCTGCACCCATAAGCATGTGTAAAGTATTTATCGAATCAGCTATAAGTTTACTCGCTTTATATAGTGTTGTGCCAGTGTTGTTTATGGGAATGGGAGTAGCAGTTAATATACCTCAAATTATGGGAAGAATGATTTTACTAAACATCTTATTATACTTCGCGCCTACACCCGGAGGATCTGGCATAGCCGAAGGCGGTTTTGTCTTTTTATTCAGTAGTTTCTTGCCATCAGGTACAGTTGGCATTGCTGCTGTTGCATGGCGTATTATTGTTGAATATCTACCCTTTATCATTGGATTATATTTCACTATTAAAGTTTTTGGACAAAAATTTTTAGCGAATCATATAAAATAAGGAGGTATGTAATTTGAAAGTTTTAGTAACAGGTGGGGCTGGCTTCATTGGTTCACATGTGGTAGATACATTAATACAAGAAAATTGCCAGGTAGTAATTATTGATAATTTGAGTACAGGATTAGTAGAGAATCTTAATCCAGCTGCTAAGTTTATCAAATTAGATATCCGTAGTAGTCAAATTCTAGATTTGTTTATAACTGAAAAATTTGATTCTGTAATTCATCTTGCCGCTCAAACTATGGTACATAAATCTCTAGAAAGACCTGACTATGATTGTAATATAAACATATCGGGTACTGTAAACATCTTAGAAGCTTGCCGAAAAACAAATGTTAAACGTATTGTTTTTTCTTCTACAGCCGCAGTATATGGAAATGTCACAACGCTACCTGTAGTAGAAATAAGTCAAAAAGCACCTACTTCTTTTTATGGGCTAAGTAAGTTAACTTGTGAAAAATATTTATCCTTATATAATCAAGTCTGTGGTCTTGAATATATGGTATTACGGTATGCCAATGTTTATGGCGAACGCCAAGGTGATGGTGGTGAAGGGGGTGTTATTAGTATTTTCTCCCGCAAAATTAATCAAAATCAACCAGTATCGATTTTTGGTGACGGAAGTCAGACAAGAGACTTTATCTATGTAGGAGATATTGCTACTGCTAATTATCAAGCTTTATTAACAGACCGTACCAACAAGGTATGTAACATTAGTACACAAACAGAAACCAGTGTTAATCAGTTAATAGAGTATTTAGAGGAAGTTGCAGGCAAAACGGTAGTGAAAAGTTATAATGAGAAGCGTGAAGGCGATATTTATAAATCCTCATTATCAAATGCCCTAGCACAGGAAAACCTAGGTTGGCAGCCACGCGTGTCATTGATAAAGGGATTAGCTAAAACATATACTTCTCTTATTTAGGTTTAAAATTTCTTCCTGGGATATATTATTATTAACATTGTAGATTAACAATCAGCATTGTTGTAAAATGATATATCCATTACTTTGTAAGCATGGTTCATCATCCCAATAATTTAGCTTTCGGAGGTTATAGATGTTTAGAAAATTAGGAAATGGCTTTTGGCTGGTGGCTGTAATCACTATACTAATAGTATTTTTTAATCTAGGTGGAATTCCTTTATTAGATCCTGATGAGCCTGTATATGCGGAAACGCCTAAAGAAATGCTTAGTTCTAATGAATTTGCATCTCCACGTATCTACGGTGAATATTGGTATGATAAACCTCCCATGTATTATTGGTTAGTAGCTGCATCCTATAAAGCCTTTGGTATAAGTGAGTTTGCGGCTAGATTTCCCTCCGCCATTTTAGCTGTTGCCTGCGCACTTTTGGTGTATTTATCAGGTCGACGTTTATTTAATGAACGTGCTGGTATTGCTGGAGGATTAGTATTAGCTACCAGTATTGAGTTCTTTTATTTAGGAAAGGCTGCAGTAACGGATATTACCTTACTTTTTTTTCTTTCTGCATCCTTATTATCTTTCATTGAAAAGAAATATTATCTTGCTTATCTATTCGCAGGATTGGCTACATTGACCAAAGGACCAATTGGGTTATTGTTCCCTGGAGGAATTATCTTTTTTTATTTACTTGCTACACGCAATTGGTCGCAACTAAAATGTATGAAAATACCTTCAGGCCTGTTACTCTATGCAGCAGTAGCTACACCTTGGTATCTTATAATGTACAATATACATGGCAGTATTTTTATAGATACATTCCTCGGTTTTCATAATATCACAAGATTTACATCTCCAGAACATCCTGAGGTTGTACTCTGGTACTATTATATTCCAGTGCTTATTCTAGGCTTTTTTCCTTGGACATCAATTATGCTTCAGTCCATATGGGCTTCTTTAACTCAAAGCACATATCATTTTTCTACTCTTTTATTCTTGAATATCTGGGCACTATTTATTTTCATCTTTTTCACTATTTCTCAGACTAAACTAGTATCTTACATTTTACCTATGTACCCACCATTAGCAATGATTGTCGGATGGTACATTGACCACCTGTGGGCCTCACGTACTAAAATACGTTTTACTAGTTGGGCAATAACTCTAAGTCTTTTAGCAATACTCTTCACAGGTGTTATGTTTATTGGTCTTAAGGCCATGCCCATACTAGCAAATGGTATCTATATATCCTCCTTAATTTTCATCTTAATGGCTTTCTTTGTAGCTTACTTTGTATGGAAAAGAGAACTAGACCGAGTTTTTTGGACTCAAATCATTGCTATGAATTTATTTTCCATAGTCTTAGTTACAATACTGATTCCTCATGCAGCCCCCTACCTAACAACCAAAAATCTTGCTCATGAATTTAACAGCCAATACGATGGTACATCTCCAGTATATGTAGTAAAATTTTTACGTCCTGGTTTTGCATTTTATACTAATGTATATGGCAAGGAAGTAACCGTAAAGACAGATTTTAACAAGTTGATTGAAGAAAGTAAACGCTCCTACTTTGTGATAAGACAATCTGAATATGATCGTTTAACAGATATAAATCGACAATCTATTATTATTTTATCCAGAATTGGTGATAAGCTGCTGTTACTAAAAAAATAGCGGAAAAATTGGAGAAAAGCAATATCCATATACCACTGTATAAGAAAATGGAACACGAAGCTTATATTTTATGAAATAATTGCAGGAAATTTATAGTTACAAGTGGAATACATATTAAGATCCGAAATAATAATAATTTAATAAATCTATGGGAATAGGTGCTTACGCTTAAAAGGGAAGACTGGTTTAAAGCCAGCGCGGTCCCGCCACTGTATTGGGGAATGCGGCTAAGAAATACCACTGGGAAATCCGGGAAGGTTTAGCTGTGTAATGAACCAAAGTCAGGAGACCTACCTATTCTAACACACACCGTTATGACCTACGGAGAATGGGCAGGTGGTAGAATAAATTAATAAATTGGTTTATTGTACCCCCTGCCTGCAGGGGGATTTTATTTTGCAAAAACAGATGAGGTCTGGGATTACTACAGGTACTTGTGCAGCCGCGGCAGCCAAAGCAGCGTTGTTAGCATGGATGGGAGAAACACCTACCACTGTTGATGTTGCTTCACCACAAGGACACATTATTAATGTGAAGATTGCAACAAGTCAGCGCTTGAGCTCTGGGGGTGAGGCAAGCATTATTAAAGATGCAGGAGATGATCCTGACGTCACACATGGTACAATTATTTCCGCCAAAGTGATCATTAATAAAACAAATGAGATCATTTTACAAGCTGGGGTTGGCGTGGGGATCGTAACAAAGCCAGGTCTATCTGTAGCTGTTGGACAACCTGCCATTAATCCTGGCCCGCGGAAAATGATCATGCAAGCTATACAAGAGATACTGCCTGCCGATCATGGCGTGACTGTTACTATTTCAATACCTGATGGCGAAAAATTAGCAAAGCGTACATTAAATCCTACTTTGGGAATTATCGGCGGTTTATCCATTATAGGAACTACTGGTATTGTGGAACCCATGTCAGAAGAAGCCTTTAAAAACTCTTTATCACCGCAAATCTCCATGGTGAAAGCTTTAGGGTATAATCAAGTTGTCTTTGCACCTGGAAAAATTGGACAGGACATTGCGATTAAAAAATACAATATACCAGCAGAAACAGTAATCCAGACTAGTAATTTTATTGGTCATATGTTAGAAAGCGCTGTACATTATGACATGAAAGAGGTTTTACTATTTGGACACTTGGGGAAACTTGTAAAAGTAGCTGCTGGAATTTTTCATACCCACAATCGTGTGGCTGATGCTCGTTTTGAAACGTTAGCTGCCAATATGGCCGCTCTTGGTGCTCCACAGCAGGCGATACAAGAAATATTAGCATGTAATACAACGGAAGCTGCTATGCCAATTATTGCAAAATATAGAGTAGAAGATGTGTACCGTGTAATCGCTGAAAAAGTCAGCATGAGGGCTGAACGCTATGTCTTTGGCGATTTAATAGTAGGTACAGCCGTGATTACTTTGCAAGGTGATTTATTAGCAATTGACGATAGGGCACGAGAGATTGGAGGCAAGTTAGGATGGAACATAAAATAATAGTAGTAGGAATAGGGCCAGGTTCGCCAGATTATATGTTACCCGTAGCTAGTCGCATGATTGCTCAGGCCAAAGTAATCGTAGGTAGTCAACGTGCCCTCACGACCTTTGCCCCTAGCCATGCAACTAGTAAAGTAATTGATAATGACCTTACTGGCGTGTTAGACTTTATTACTAAAGCCCTTATGGATAACGATGTGGTTGTAATGGTTTCTGGAGATCCTGGTTTTTATAGTTTCTTAGCAACCTTGAGAACAAGATTTTCCTCAGAATACATTACTGTTATTCCAGGTATCAGCTCTATGCAGTTAGCTTTTGCTCGAATATCTGAGATTTGGCAAAATGCAGTTCTGATTAGTATGCATGGTAGACAAGCCAAAGATACTGATTTGAATTATTGCCCTGATAAGAAGCTTGGTATCTTAACTGATTATGAACAGAATCCCTTATATATAGCAAAAGTACTCAGAAAGCACGGTTGGCCATCAAATGCAAATGTATGGCTATGTGCCAATTTATCTTATGAAAATGAAAGAATCAAACAATTAACTTTGGGTGAAATAAACGATGTAGATGGATTTACTCATTGTGTAATGGTGGTGACAACATGACATATTTTCCAGGTATTAGTGATGACCAATTTTTGCGTGGCGACATTCCCATGACGAAACAAGAAGTTCGTGTCTTAGTCCTGAATAAGGCGAAAATCTGCCCACCGGATATTGTGATTGATATTGGAGCAGGAACTGGTTCTCTCTCCATAGAAGCTGCACTACAAGCTCATCAAGGTAAGGTATATGCGATCGAGCGTCATCCTGAGGGTGTCGAATTAATTCGTAGAAATGCTATTAAATTTGGTGTGGATAATTTGGAAGTAATTTCTGGAATCGCTCCGGCAGCATTAGAGAATATTCCAAGGGCTGATGTTATCTTTATTGGGGGTAGTGGTGGTCACTTACAAGAAATTTTAGCCCAAAGTAATAATTTATTAAGACCGAATGGCCGATTAGTTATTACAGCAATTACCATAGAGACCTTATACGAAGGGTTGCATGTTATGCAAGCTCAACCTGAATTTACTGTAGAAGCATTTGGTATGCAAGTAACACGCATAAAACAGATCAAAACAAGCAATATGTTACAGGCTTTAAATCCAATTTATATTATTACATCTACTAAGAATAACTAACTGTAGTAACTAAAAACATTTTAATTTATGGGAGGTTTTTTCATGCATGTATCATTTGTAGGAGCAGGTCCAGGAGATCCTGAACTGATTACGGTAAAAGGACAACGCTTATTGGGTGAGGCCGATGTTATTATTTATGCTGGTTCCTTGGTAAATCCAGCCTTACTATCCTTAGCGAAACAGGGAGCATCCATTTATAATAGTGCCTCTATGACTTTGGATGAGGTTATCGAAGTTATGGAGAAGGCTGTGGCCCGGGGCGAAAAAACTGTACGATTACATACCGGAGATCCTAGTATCTATGGAGCAATCCAAGAACAAATGGATGCCTTAGATACAAAAAAAATTACGTATGAAGTGATACCGGGTGTCAGTTCTTTCTTAGCAACTGCTGCAGCCTTGAAGCGTGAATATACCTTACCTGATGTTTCACAAACGGTAATCATAACACGTATGGAAGGCCGTACACCAGTGCCAGAGAAAGAAAAATTGGCTTCATTAGCCAGTCATAATGCTACTATGTGTATCTTCCTAAGTGTACATATGATAGACAATGTTATGAAGGAATTAATGGATGGTGGCTATAAAGAAGATACACCAGTAGCAATCGTGCAAAAAGCATCTTGGCCTGATCAAAAAATTGTTAGAGGTACAGTCTCCACAATCGGGCAAATTATCACTGACGCTAAGATCGATCGTACAGCGATGATTGTTGTCGGTAGGTGTTTAGATAGCCATTACGCACTGTCTAGGTTATATGCCCCTGAATTTGGTCATATGTATCGAGATGCAAAATGAGATTGGCAATCATTACCGTAACGAACCAGGGTGCATTCTTGGGTAATGCTTTAGCAGAAAAATTCGCTACACTGGGAAAAGAAACGGATGTTTTTGCCAAAGTAGGACGTAATCCACTAAATACTACGTCTTATGAATCACTAAGCGAACTAGTTAACACTATATTTTCTAAATACGAGGGCTTCTTGTTTATCATGGCAACCGGTATTGTAGTGAGAGTGATTGCTCCCTATATTTGTGATAAACGTATTGACCCAGCAATTGTAGTGATGGGTGATAATGGAAAGCATGTAATTAGTCTATTGGCAGGACACATTGGTGGTGCTAATGAACTAACGCATTTAATTGCAGAACTTTCAGGTGCTGAACCCGTTATTACTACAGCTACAGATCTTGCAAATAAACCAGCAGCAGATATGTTAGCCGTAAAACTTAATTTAATCATAGAACCATTTGTTCAATTGAAAATGCTGAATGCTGGAATTGTTAATAATGATAATGTGAAATTCTTCATTGATACAACATTACCCAATCAAGATTTTTATTATCAAGAAGCAACTAAGCAAGGAATTAGCTTAATCGATTTCACCCAATTGGCGAGTGAAGAATATGATGCAGCTGTGATTATAACCGATCAAATAGTACCCATCCGTAAGAATCAGTTATATTTACGCCCTAAGACCCTTGCTGTGGGTATCGGTTGTCGGCGTAATACTAGTAGTACCGAAATATTAGCAGCCGTTACCGATGCTTGTAAGCAAATCGGACGTAGCATAAATAGTATTGCTATCATTGGCAGCAGTGTCATAAAACAAGATGAAACAGGGTTATTATCCGTCATACAGCAATTGGCTGTACCCAGTATTTTCTTTGTTAATGAACAATTACAAGAATGTATTGAGAAATATCAATTAGATGAATCAAATTTTGTAAAAAAAGAGATAGGAGTGGGAAATGTATGTGCAGCAGCAGCGATATTAGCGGGACAGTCGAACAAACTTCTTCTTCCCAAGACCAAGTACAAGAATGTAACGGTGGCCATTGCCTCGGTCAAATAGCAGTAGTCGGAATAGGGCCGGGCAGTTTGCTCGATATGAGTCCTAGAGCCAGAGAAAGCATCGAAAATGCGGATGTAATAGTTGGTTATAATACCTATGTTCAGTTAGTCTCAGAATTATTAGTTGGCAAGAAAATTATTGGTACTGGCATGATGCAGGAAATCGAACGCTGTCAAAGTGCTGTAGACCAAGCGTTAGCAGGTAAAAAGGTTGCCGTTATTTCCAGTGGCGACCCAGGAGTTTATGGTATGGCAGGTCTGGTTTTAGAATTAACCATGAAATATGCAGCAGATATTCGTCCAGAAGTGATTATCATACCAGGAATTAGTGCCGTAAGTGCTTCAGCCGCTATTTTAGGTGCACCACTTATGCATGATTTTGCTGTAATTAGTTTAAGTGACCTTTTAACACCTTGGGATGTTATTAGAAAACGGGTTGAAATGGCAGCGGCAGGAGATTTTGTTATTGCGCTATACAATCCGAAAAGCAAACGTCGTACTAGCCAAATTAGAGAAGTACGTGAAATTGTACTTGCCCATCGAGCAGCATCTACTCCAGTAGGAATTGTTCATCATGCTACTAGAGAAGGTGAGGACATGGTCATATCCAATCTAAATGAATTCACCAAAGAATTTATTGATATGTTTTCTCTCGTGATTATCGGTAATAGCCAAACCTATGTACAAGAAAATCGTATGATTACACCCCGTGGATATAAAGTATGA
>JARBUM010000112.1 GCA_029239675.1 Pelosinus sp.
TAAGATTAGATAGATAACTATAATTATCCTTCTGTTGTAGGTGCTGTTTATGCATTGCTTTGCTCATAGCTACGATACAAGGGACATTTTCTGTTCCTGCCCGATAGCCATGCTCTTGCCCGCCTCCATTTACTAATGGAGAGAGTGAAGTACTGCTACGAATGTAGAGCAGTCCTGCTCCTCGCAAACCATGAAATTTATGCGCAGAGATGGAAAGAGAGTCGATTCCCCATTCTTTGGGAGTGAGTGGTAGCTTTCCGAAGCTTTGCACTGCATCAACGTGAAAATGAATCGTAGGATATGTCGACAACAAGCGGCCAATATCTGCGATGGGTTGTATCGAACCTAATTCACTATTTACATGCATCACAGTAACAAGAATGGTATCTTTTCGTATTTCTCGTCTTACATCCTCTACATGAACACAACCTTTGTCATCGGCTGGTAGGTATGTAATGGAATATCCTATGTTCTCTAATTGCTTACAGGTTTCATATACAGAGGCATGTTCTATATTCGTTGTAATAATATGCTTGCCATGCAAATCTTTCCCCAGAGCAAGTCCTTTTAGTATTGTATTATTACTTTCAGAGCCGCTGGATGTAAAGATTATCTCTTCCGGCTTAACTCCTAGACTATCCGCACAGACACCTCTTGCCTGTTCTAATTTCAGAGCTGCTTTTCCACCTAAGCGGTGAGGCGAAGACGGATTGCCAAAACATCCCGTCGCGATTTCCTGATAGATTGCTAGGATATCTTCATCTGGCAAGGTAGTAGCACTATTATCAAAATAAATCATAATGTGTTACTCGCTTCATTTTTGTTGTTGAATCTTTTGATTATGGATACAACTGTATCCATAGCGGATACTACAAATCCAAATCCGTTCCAACCCATCATTCCACTTGTTAAGATTCCCGCCTTATAGCCATTGTCTTCTAAAAATTCACAGATATAGCGAGCGCGAAATCCATGGGAACATACAATAATATATTCTTTATCCTTAGATAGGGCCGTCATTTTGTGGGGTAGCTCTTCAATGGTTATATGTACAGCACCAGGTATACTGCCTTTTTCTAATTCCTTATCGGCTCGTACATCGATAATTTGAAAAGACAGATCACCTGTTTCTATCTTCTTTTTTAATTCCTTAGCACTTATCGCCTGAATGTTAGTGCTTCGATTACTGTTCTGGCGGGGCTTTTGCCCATGAACAGCTTCTTCTATGGTATAACCAATTATAAATGGGAAATTCATGGCATCCTTGGCGGCTGCTTCTGCTTCAGATTTCGTTCTAAATACGGAAAGTGCCCACCATTCTTTGGATCTTCTTTGTTGTAGATAGATAATGTAGTCGGTTTGGATACAGTCACCACAGACATGATCCCCTGTTTCCATTTCGTAAGTAGTCCCGTCTATTTCTGAATGACACACACTACAAATATCACGATTCTTATTTTCCATAACTGAGATCTCCTCCTTAAAATTAACGCTGGGTTTGGCGTTTTCTTACGCGCTTATGTTACACCAAAGGACTGCACATTAAAAAGATCCAGTTTAAAGAAAAATTATAAGGCCAGTTATAATGTCAATTTATATGAGTCAGGTGACGGTTCTTCGATCGTGGATCGCACGTTTGAATCGTGCCGGCACACCATTAACAAAGTCAAAGGTTTGCATTCTATGCAAGCCTCTTATATTATGCCAAATCGCATAAATTATCTTAATATAAATAGACGTTATAACTTTATGAGAAAAAGATAAAACACGCAGGTCGCGGCACAAAAGGCTGAAAATGAGAACTAAGAGGGGCGGTCATATTTTTAGTCAGAGTTATAAATTAAATATTCATATTTTTTCAGTATTGTGATCATAATAACTATATCTGTAAAACGAAAATTCGATGATTACGCGAATCATTATAAATACTTGCTATAGGTGCTCATGCAATTTTTTCGCTGCAGTAAATAGTGGGTAAGGAGGGGTAGATGATGGATAGTAAGATTAATAAATACAAGAACAACGATAAAGTGTCTTTCGAGAAACGTAGCTTATTTGGAAGTTCTCTAGTGCGAGGAATTATTATTAGCTATAGATTTCTTAATTATAATTGGATATATTTAGTGGAATGCTGTGATGATAAGAAATTGATTGTTGTTTCGGAGGATGAACTTTGGTTATTGGAAGATGGCATTGGGGAATAATATAAGAGTTTTAAAACTGTACTTAGGTTCTGTCCGTAATGGGTGACTTTCAGTTGTGCATCATATATGGAGTGGTTGATTTTAGTTCGAATATTCTGTATACTGTTATTAGTTTGATTTGTCATTATATTTTCTATAGAAAAAGAAAAATCACCATGAGTACGCCTATTGGAATAGATTAGCAATGAAAGTTTATATAAATATTATAAAAGGAAGGTGGGGTCTATAGAAAAGGCTCTGCCTTCTCTATATATAAAGGATATTTAGCCTATCTTAAAATCAGGAGGTACTGTTATGAAAATACTTGTGGCCCTTTTCTTAATGTTTATCCTAATTTGTAAGCAGAGTTTTGCTATGTCTCTTATGAACATAGAGGTAATTAAAGAAGCCCAACAGTACGGTGTGAGTGGTGCTAAGATGGAATGGGAAGAGTTTTTGCTGCCGTGGATCTCTTATGAAGAAAAAACACCTAAAATTGATGAATTCTCAGAAAGAGCGTATTTATATACCAATTTTTTATTGCTTGCGACTGACGCTAGAGAAAAAATCTTAAAAGGAGCAATTCCTCAGCTAGAAGATAGTGAAAAGATATTAACCAATTATAATGGGTATTTAACCTTTAGCGTGACCTTGTATGGTACACAGGAGAAGTTTGGACAACGGGCTGGAGTTGCTTTAAAACAAGGAAAAACTTTAATAAAAGCATATCAGACTGTTATACCCCCTTTAGCAGAAAAAATGGTAAGTCATTCTGATAGGACTACATATAGATTGCAATGCTATTTTTATTTCTTAGAAAAAGATATTGTTCTTGACCAGCCTATTATCTTATCACTTATTACAAATGATAAGAAAAAGCGTAATTTTTATTTTGATTTAACGCAATTTAAATAAGGAATTGGGAGAAAATGAAATGGGGATAAATAAGCCTGTAATAAAATACTAGGACAGGAGGAGCTTGTATGCCTGAGGGTACAACTCTAGAAGTTGATTTAGATAAAATTATATTTAATACCTCTCAAGTAGTGGAGAAATGTCACCGCTTAGGAATAGCAGTGCTTGGAGTGACAAAAGGTTTTAGTGCTATGCATCAAATTGTATCTGCTATGGTAGAGGGAGGTGTTGATGGTCTAGCAGATGCTAGAATGGAGAATATTATTGATCTTAGAAAAAGAAATTTCGATCAAGAAATTACTTTATTAAGACTTCCACATTTAAGTAATGTTGAAAATATAGTCCGGTATGCTGATACGAGTATTAATTCGGAAATGATGGTAATTGAGGCATTAGCAGAGACGGCTAAAGCCATAAATAAAATACATAAAATAATTTTAATGGTAGATGTAGGAGATCTGCGGGAAGGACTATTTGCAGGAAATGTCCTTAATGCTGTAAAGCAGATTTCGGATTTAGAGGGAGTAAGTCTATCAGGGTTAGGTACTAATATGGGGTGTTTCGGTGGAATTTTACCTAGCCCTGAGAATTTAGGAGTATTAGTTGGATTAGCAAATGCTGTTGAGAGTAAAATAGGAAGACGGTTAGAAGTGGTTTCAGGAGGAGGAACTTCCTCCTTATCATTGGTAGAAAAGAATAATGTTCCTGTTGGAATTAATCAGCTGCGAATTGGTGAGGGTATTTTATTAGGAACCGATACTACCCATAATCGAAGAATACCATGGCTTCTTCAAGATGCTTTTCTTTTGAGAGCTGAGGTGATCGAAGTGAAGCGTAAGCCCTCTGTACCAATAGGGGATATTGGTAGAGATGCTTTTGGTAATGTGCCTCATTTTATTGATAAGGGAGTAAGAAACCGAGCTATTTTAGCTTTAGGAAAACAAGATGTCGATGTGGAAGGTATTACTCCTATAAATGAGAAAATAAAGATTATGGGGGCGAGTAGTGATCATCTGATTCTTGATATTACGGATTGTGAGCAGGATATAAAAGTGGGAGATCAAATTGAATTTTCCCTATCTTACTCCGGGTTGCTTTCAGTGAGTGATTCCAGCTATGTTGCTAAAACCTTTAAAAGGAGGTCTCTATGATTGAATTGGTACAGACAGTAGAATCCGCGCTAGTGAAACGATTAGTGGAGTTGGAAAAAGATGCCTTCGGTATCGGTGGGATGAATGAGTGGCATCTTGTACCTTTCATCAGACATGGTCGTGTTTATATTATTCGTAGAAATCACAAGGTTGTTGGTTTAATTCAGTATATGCTGGATTGGAATTTGCCTGAGAAGGCCTATATGGTCGGCGTTTCTGTAGATAGAGAGTGGCGTGGTCGCGGCGTGGGTACAGAGCTGCTGAAGGAAAGTTTTAACAGACTGTATCAAGATCATATTAAAGAAATTGAATTAACGGTGGATGCTAACAATGTTGCGGCAGTTACAGTATACGAGAAAAAGCTAGGGTTCGTGATTGCGGAGCTAAGAGAGAATGAATATGGTGAAGGTGAAAATCGACTGGTAATGAAACGGCTTCTTGATATTGATGGTGAATAATGGGTAATTAAAAGACTCGAAGATATAAAGTATATTAGGAGACAAAAAGGGTTGACAATAGTGTATAAAACCATTATACTATTCAAGTAAGGCAATTGCACATTGACTCCGTAGCCCAGCTGGATAGAGCGCTTGACTACGAATCAAGAGGTCGCAGGTTCGAATCCTGCCGGGGTCACCATTTAGTTTGATTAGCACTTGAAGATTATTCAAGTGCTTTTTTGTTATGTCAGAAGTAGTAGTTGAAGGTGAACTTGTTGCTATAAGGATCCCGCTAGGTATATAGTATTAACGCTTCGTTATTAGCATTTAATCTGGCTTGTATTATATGAACCTGGTGCTTAGGCTGAGAAGAAAGCATAGTGTTTTTCTTATTATGAATTTTGAAAAGGTGATGTATAATCGATAACAGAATAGTGTAAGCTGAATTGAAACATAATTCTGAATTGATTGATGATTGCAGTTGTTTTTTGTAGTTTAGTGGGAGTATATAAAGTATAATAATGAAAAGTAATATAATATGTAGTTTTCTTTATGGTAGAAGAAGGAAATTAGGGTAAATACTTAGAATAATAGTAATGAGTATGAATTGTCACATAAAGAAGACATATTGCTAAAAAACTAAAATATAAAAAGGGGGAATGTTTGTGATAGGGAAAAGGAGTTTAAGAACAAAGCTAATTATATTTTTTATTTTATTTGCCGTTATTCCTGCGGCTGTTGGTGGAGCAATCAGCATATATAAAAATATAACATCCACTAAAGAATCTGCAATACATAGTAATGCTAATACAGCTTCACAGATTGGCAAACAAATTGAAATTATGTTAGATGACGCAAAAGGAATGACTGAAGGAATGGCAGTTAGCCCAACAGCACGCTCTTTGGATGGTGCTGTTATACGTGATATGATAATAGGTTTTCAACAGAAAAATCCTCAGTTTGAACTTATTTTTGTGATGGACTCTAAGGGGATGCAGATAGCTAGAACTGCAGGAACATTGGCCAATCGGGGAGATAGACCATATTTTAAAGAAGCAATGAAGGGTAGTACCTTTTTTACTGATGTTTATATATCTTCCTTTACGAATGCACCCTGTGTCACTATTTCCACACCGATTAAGAATTCAGCAGGTGCAATAGTGGGTGTATTTGCTGCCGATATCAGTTTGAAAAGTCTTTCGGCAATTGTAGATGATATTAAGGTAGGTAAAAATGGTTATGTTGAAATTGTTGATCATAGTGGGGTAGTAATTGCTTATCCAGACCATGAAAAAGTGCTAAAGAAAGAAAATTTTGCGGCACTTGATTATGTTAAAAAAGTAATAGAAGGCCAAAGTGGCTCGATGGACACTATTTCAAGTCGTGGTGATGAAACCATTAGCACTTTTACTCCAGTGCCTACATACCAATGGGGTGTTATTGTTAATGAACCAACAAAAGATGTTTATGGTGGAGCAATCACAGCGTCCTATATCATGATTGCTGTTTTGCTTATTTCTCTAGTTGTGGCGGCAATGACAGCTTTTTACATAGCTCGCAGTATTGTGAGTCCATTGCAAGAAGTAGTTAAGTCTGTTGAACAAGTGGCTGGAGGAGATTTGTCTCAAACTTTAGTTGCTGAAGGTGTTCTAGAGGTCAACCAATTGGTGCAGGGTGTGAATCAGATGACTGTATCCTTGCGTAAACTTATTACCCATGCTGCGTCAGTGGCGGAATCCGTAGCTGCATCAGCAGAAGAGTTGACAGCATCAGCTACTGAAGTAGGAAGAGCCTCTGAAGAAGTTACAGCTACGATTCAGGATGTGGCCCAAAGTGCTACTACTCAGGTGCAGTTATCCGATGAATCTTCTACTATTATGATAGAAATGCAAGCCGGTATTGCAGATGCTGTACAGGCTGCTTCTGAAGTGTCCGGCGTTTCTGAAAGAAGTGAAAAGTCGGCTGAAGGTGGTCTTAAACAAGTCAATCATGCTGTTCAATTGATGAATAACATTCAAGAAGATGTAGGAAATGCAGCTCAAAAGATAAATATTCTTGGTGAGAAATCACGGCAAATCGGGCAAATTGTTGAGGTTATTACTAATATTGCTGGACAAACGAACCTATTGGCGTTAAACGCTGCTATCGAGGCTGCAAGAGCCGGGGAACAAGGGCGCGGTTTTGCGGTGGTAGCAGATGAAGTACGAAAATTGGCTGAACAATCCCAAGAAGCAGCAAAAGAAATTGCTGGAATTATTGGTACTATCCAAAGTGAAACTGTGCAAGCAGTAGATGCAATGGATAAAGGTAGCAAAGAAGTAATAGAAGGCGTTAAAGTCGTTTCAGCTTCAAAAGTGGCTTTTGAAGAAATTTATGTAGATGTAAAAGAAATGAGAAAACAAGTTGAAAGTATTCTTTCTTTGATGGATGCGCAACTAACTGGGAGTGGACAAGTTGGTCAATCCATCAATGGTATTGCCGATGCATCTAGAACTAATGCTGCTAGTTCTCAAGAAGTGGCAGCGGCTAGTGAAGAACAAAATGCTTCTGTCCATGAGATTGTTACAGCTGTTTCTGGTTTAGCAACTATGGCTAGTGAATTGCAGGAAGTAGTGCATAAATTTAAAGTATAATAAGTTTTTCTAAAAGATAAAGAAGACTTGAAGCCAATGCAGTTAAAACTATATTGGCATCGAGTCTTCTTTAAATTTATCATAATTGGTGAAAAAATGATTATTGATGAGTATAAATGATATATTAATAGATATGCTGTAATAATCATTGATTATCAAGGTTGTTCGGGATTATCTTATTTGGTATACTAACAAAGTTGTTGCGAGGCAATGGAAAAAACAACTTATCGGAATTAAAAAAGTTTTGAAAAAGTGATTGACATAACAAAGCGGACATGGTATAATAAATCTTGTCGCTAGGGAATGTTAAGAAAACATTGCAGATAATATGGTGGCTGTGGTGAAGCGGTCAACACGGCGGATTGTGGTTCCGTTATTCGAGGGTTCGATCCCCTTCAGCCACCCCATTCATTAACTC
>JARBUM010000025.1 GCA_029239675.1 Pelosinus sp.
AATAGGATGGTGGAAAACTTGAATATTTCAGTTCTAGGATGCGGTAGATGGGGAACTTTTCTAGCTTGGTATGCGAATAAAATCGGCCACAATGTAATGTTATGGGGACGAGAAGAATCAAAGAACTATTCAAAGCTAAAAGAATCGAGAAGGAACGAATATTTAACATTGCCACAAGAGCTTCATCTAACTAATTCATTAGAAGAAGCAGTTTCATTTGGTGAAATTATCATTATTTCCATTAGTGCCCAAGAGCTACGTTCATTTGCACATCAAATAAGTGTAGTGGAGAATATGGAAAATAAAATATTCATCTTATGCATGAAAGGGATAGAGGCGAAAAGTGGTAAAAGACTATCTCAAGTGTTTAGTGAAGAAATTGGAAGAAACCAAAATGTTGGAGTTTGGGTAGGACCAGGACATGTACAAGATTTTGTTAGTGATATTCCCAATTGTATGGTTATCGGCTCTGACGATATTGAAGTTACTAAAAAAATAGTTGAAGGATTTAGTAGTAATTTAATACGATTCTATTATGGACAAGACCTTATTGGAAATGAAATAGGAGCTGCTGCTAAAAATGTTATGGGAATAGCGGCAGGTATGTTAGATGGGTTACGCTATAGTAGCTTAAAAGGTGCATTAATGGCAAGAGGGACAAGGGAAATATCTCGCCTTGTCAGAGCTATGGGTGGGAATGATGCAACCATATATGGGTTAAGCCATCTGGGAGATTATGAGGCAACACTCTTCTCAATGTATAGTCACAATAGACGGTTTGGACAAGCCTTTGTGAGTGGTGAAAAATTTGATAAATTGGCGGAGGGTGTTTCTACAGTAGAGGCATTAAAATATTTAGCACAACAATATGAGGTTGAGCTGCCTATTTGCAATGCTGTATATGAAATCATATTTGAAAATAAAGATGCAAAAGAAATATTATTAGATTTATTTTTAAGACCTGTTAAGTTTGAATTCTAAAAGATTGTACTGAAAAACTTGAAGCAGGTCAATCAATTGTATCACTGTAAAAAAAGCTTGAACCTACGGGAATGCGGAATTTCCCGAAGGTTCAAGCTTTTTTATGGCTTTAATATGATTATGCTTGTAATATCATTTTCTGGATACTTTAAAGGCCTTTATTTCTATATGGGGGGGAAGTTTTGAAAAGTTGGTATGCCCAGATCTAGTAAACCAGTAAATTAAGCATACAATAATACCCAAAGATATAGCAATTGATGATATTGTCAAATCTTCCAAATGATCTCCTCCTTTACTTTTTTGCCTAAGCTACTCCATTTTAGACAGGACAACTTTGTAATTCACTTAAAAAATAACAGCACCAGTCCATAGAGAGACTGGTGCTAATAAATTACAACTCGTAATCAAATCGGCAACCTGGCAATCGTAGACAATTCGTCCTTAGATCCATGGCTTTGCGTCACTATCTTTCGATAGGTTTGCCAAACATTTATTTTTAATAGTACGTTTTAATTTTACATTTTTTCCAGCTATTGTCAAGCTAATTTTGAGACTAAAGTCTTGGTTATTAGGGAAACAGTCACGCATTACCAGGAAAAAGATCCTAATGGTAGTAGTGATAGTTAACGCAACTATTTCTACTGGCTTTTAGCCAAAGAGGGTGATTTGAAATGCTACATTGTCTCTTAATTAATTAGAGTGTATTGCAGACAGAGACATAAAGCAGGAGTTGGTAAAAAAAATGTCGAATGTTATTATATGGGAAAATTCAGATTTTAGAAAAATCTAGGACAGTCCTGATGTTTATGGAAGGAATGCTAGGATGAAAAATATAAAAATGCTGAAAAGGTATATAGGGATCCCCTATAATATCAACGTCTTTGGTATTTTGTCACATACATCACTCTATTTTAAAATGTTTATAGCATCTTTTCTTATATTTGCGGTTATCCTTTTAGGCATTTCATACCAACTAGAAAAACATATGAGGGTAACTCACATTGAAGTTGTTAAAGATGAATTACGTTCCATTACTGCTATTACAGCTTTTCATGTCAATGGAGATATTGTAGAGCAATTGCAATACCCAGAACAAGAAGAAAGCGATGAATATGATTCTATAAAAAAAACACTCCTTCGAGTGATGAATGAGAATAAGAAAATCCATGATATTTATGTGATGCGAAAAAGTGAGAATAAAGAGGAATTGGTTTTTGTAGTAGATGTGGCAGAAATGGAAGAACATGCAGCATTAGGAGAATTGTATGATATTGCTTTAGCTCCTGATATGTTGCAAGGATTTATTCAGCCATCTGTAGATGTCGATTTCACAAATGATAAATGGGGTCAAACTCTTTCTGGGTATGCACCCATAAGAAACTCCAAAGGTGAAGTAGTTGCCATTTTAGGTATTGATTTTGATGCTAATGGTATAAAGACTGAATTTGAACATCGAACTACACATATATTGTTTGATGCTGCCCTTGGCATGTGTTTCATGCTACTCATCAGTTTACTGATGACCCAAAAATTGGTGGGGCGATTAAATAATATAAAGTATGCGATTGATATGTTATTAGAAGAGAAACTAAATGTTTCGGTACATGATACAGGAGAAGATGAGATAAAAGTACTTGCTTCAAGGGTGAATAAACTAATCAAGAAACTAGTAATGGATAAAGAGCAAATGTTTATGGGTTCAATTACTGGCCTAATTAATGCTTTGGAAGCAAAAGATCTATATACATATGGGCATTCGTCTGAGGTTTCTGACATAGCGAATGATATTATGAAAGAGTTGCAAATAGACCCTGATGAACAATTCGTAATCAGTTTTGCCGCAGTATTACATGATATTGGGAAAATTGGTATACCCGATCATATTATTCATAAGACGACGGAGTTGTCAGATGAAGAATTTGCTATTATAAGGCAACACCCTGTAATCGGCGAGAAAATACTGGAAGGCATTCCTTCTCTTGATAAAATACGATATATCGTTAGACATCATCATGAACGTTATGATGGAACTGGATATCCTGACAGGCTTGTAGGAGAGAGTATTCTTCTTGGTGCGAGAGTTATAACAGTAGCTGATAGTTTTCAAGCAATGATTTCTGATAGACCATATCGTAAAGGAATGTCTCAAGAAGTAGCGATGGAAGAGTTGGAAAAGAATAAGGGAACGCAATTTGATCCACATATTGTCAATGCATTTTTATCAATCTGTAGAAGAAAGCAGTACAAGAAAGAGGCGAAAGTTGATAAAAGAGATTAATACTTAAAATTCAATACTGCAAGGAGTAAGATAAATTGCAGAGAGAGTGTGTTATAGTAAAGTGAGGTGTAAAAAATAATGGAGTTGGTACTATATCAATATATTGTGCTAATCCCTGTTACCGTTGCAACATCTTTCATTACTCTCTTTACTGGTTTTGGGGTTGGTACAATTATGATGCCGGTGATGTCCTTATTTTTTGATGTCAAAGTAGCTATATTCTTAGCAGCGATTGTTCACTTTTTTAATAATATATCTCGATTAATGTTATACCGATCAGAAATAAATTGGGGTATTATACAGCGATTCGGAGTTATAAGTATAATAGGAGCCTTTATTGGATCCTTCGCTCAAATCTATATTGATAGCAGTTGGCTGAAGGTTGTGCTTGGTGCTTTCTTGATTGTATATAGTTTACTGGCGTTAACCTCCAATAAGATAAAACTTCAATTATCTGCGAATGTCGATTTTATCGGTGGCTTTTTATCCGGACTAATTGGTGGTTTAATTGGTAATCAGGGGGCAATTCGATCCTTATATTTACTGAACTATGGATTGGAAAAGAAGGAGCTAATCGTGTCGTCTGCGCTAATAGCCGTAATTATAGATTCGACAAGAATACCTGTTTATGCATACTTTAACTATCAGTATATGCAGGCGAACAGTATACTCTTATCTACTATAGTCGTGTCGTCAATTTTAGGTACGATGTTAGGCAGCAAAATGTTACCTAAAGTTTCATATGACTTGTTTAAAAGAATTGTACTAGTAGGGGTTTTGATTATGGGAGTCTTAATGATACTAAGCGTGATCTAACAAGACTTTTGTGTTATAGTAACATAAGTAGAAATTTATGAGGTAAAAAAACGATGGATAGTATGGCAAGCAGTATATTTCCTATTATATTTTTTTCATCTTTTGTACAATCGATTACTGGATTTGGTTTTGCCGTTGTGGGGGCACCACTGCTATTATTTTTTATGGAACCGAGACAGGTTGTTAGTTTAATGGTGTTTGGTGCCTTAATACTAAATCTTCTTGTTATCTATAAAACAAGAGGCAGGTCAGATCCTAAAGTAATTTGGCCCATGTTTATTGCTAGTTTAGTTGGTATTATACCTGGAGTATATATATTGAAAGTAATAGACGGATCAATTCTTAAGTTTTGCATTGGCATCCTGATTTTGTTAGTATCATTCTTTATGGCCTCTAACTATGTTGTAACGATTAAACGAGAAAAGTTAGCGACAATTCTAGTTGGCATAGTAAGCGGCTTTATGGGAGGAGCAACGAGTCTAAGCGGCCCACCTGTTGCATTATTCCTAATGAATCAGCAACAAGATAAAGAAGCTTTCCGAGCAAATCTAGTTCGGTACTTTTGCCTTGGTAATATTGCTACCTTAATTGTGATGTACTATATGGATACTATGGATATAGGTGTGCTTAAGCAAGGGGTGTACGCTGTTCCTGGAGTTCTGTTTGGTGTATGGCTAGGAGAAAAGGCGTTTACAAAGGTGAGCCCACAACTCTTCCGCTGGATTACGTTAACGGTTATATTTTTCTGTGGTGCGATGAGTGTTGTCAGTGAAGTGGTAAAGAGGTTAAACTAGGAGACAAGCTGTAATGGCTACCCTCAGTTTTTGCTGATTTAACATTAATGAAACGTAAACTGTAAGCTTTGCAAGAAATTGATTATTCCCATTAAAAGATTAATACTCATGACAATTGAGACTTACCTTTTTGTAATGGGAGAAGGATAAGTCTCTTTTTTACGGAATCAAAAAGTATAATACGATCTTGATTTTAAGCAAGAAAGACTTAGTCCTAACTCCACCATAATCAAGTCTTATGTATAGTCGTTGACAATTAGTAAATGGCACCATTTTGGAGACAAACGACTTTTAAATATAAATTTCGATTATTTTTAAAGAATAATCGACAAATGCCCTCGATTTTGCTATTATTAGTGTCGTAGAAAAATTATAGGATACAGAAAATAATAATTTTAGGACTCAAGTATGCACTTCTTACATGCAGGATCATTTTGAGCCGGGATGGCTCATTTTAAAATATTATTCACAAACAGGAGCTTTAAAAAAATGACAATTGCCACCCCCTATTACCTTATTGATGAGAAAAAATTACTACGCAACTTACAGATCATTCAGCAGGTGCGACAGCTTTCAGGAGCCAAGTCAGTATTGGCACTAAAATGCTTTTCTACCTGGAGTGTATTTGATTTGATGAAGCAATATATGGATGGAACTACCTCCAGTTCTCTGTATGAAGCACGTCTTGGGGCTGAAAAATTTGGTAAGGAGACCCATGCTTACTGTGTAGGATATTCACATGAGGATATCCTGGCCGTAGCTGAATTTGCTGATAAGATCATTTTCAATTCTGTTTCTCAATTGGAGAGATATTACGATGTGGTTAAATCAGCCAAAATTGGCTTGCGTGTAAATCCGGGAATCAGCCATTCCCATTTTGATTTAGCCGATCCAGCGCGTAAGCATTCAAGGCTTGGAGTAATTGATAAAGAAGTGTTGGCAAAACAAATCCATCGCCTTAGCGGTTTAATGTTTCATTACAACTGCGAAAATGATGATGTTGATACTTTTTCACAGCAACTTGATTTCATTGGCGATACCTATGGGGACATGCTTAAACAAATACAATGGGTAAGTCTTGGCGGAGGATTATATTTCACCAAAGAAGGCTATCCAATTGAGAAGTTTAGCAAGAAGCTCGCAGATTTTGCTGAGAAATTTAATGTACAAGTTTATTTGGAGCCGGGAGAAAGTGCGATTACTGGCTCTGCCGAGTTGGTCACCAGTGTTGTTGACTTAGTGCATAATGAGATGGATATTGCCATCGTCGACGCCTCTGTCGAGGGACATATGTTGGATTTATTGATATACCGACTGTCAGCAAAAATAGAAGATCAAGACATTGGGAATCATAAATATATGGTTGCCGGACGATCTTGCCTAGCGGGAGATGTTTTTGGCACCTATCATTTTAAAGATAAATTGGAAATTGGCAGTGAAATTCGGTTTGCCGACGCAGCCGGCTATACGATGGTAAAGAAGAATTGGTTTAATGGATTGCAGATGCCAGCCATTGTTGTGCGCAGGCTGGATGATACTGTAGAAGTTATTCGCAAGTTTAGTTATGATGATTTCTTAAATAGTTTATCATAAAAAATTTATTGACAAGTAAGGGAGGAAAAAATGAAAAAAAATGTTTTAATTGTAGGTGCTGGGGGAGTGGCTCATGTAGTTGCTCATAAATGTGCGATGAACAACGATGTCTTGGGAGATATTTGCATAGCTTCTCGGACCCAGCAAAAATGTGAGGCAATTATCGAAAGTGTACTGCGCAAGAATCACTTGAAAGATTCGTCGAAAAAACTGTATTCACGAGCAATTGATGCTCTGGATGTTCCGTCTATGGTGGAGTTAATTAAAGACACTAAGTCACAAATTGTTATTAATGTAGGACAATCCTATATTAACATGTCAGTTTTGGAAGCTTGTATTGAAGCTGGTGTCGTGTATATGGATACAGCTATCCATGAAGAGCCAGATAAGGTTTGTGAAAATCCGCCTTGGTATGCCAATCACGAGTGGAAACGCAAGGAACGTTGTGCTGAAAAAGGGATTACTGCAATTTTAGGTATTGGATTTGATCCTGGTGTAGTCAATGCCTGGTGTGCATTGGCGCAAAAAGAATATTTTGACACCATTGATACCATTGATATATTGGATGTTAATGCTGGCAGTCATGGAAAGTATTTTGCTACTAACTTTGACCCGGAGATTAATTTCCGAGAATTTAAAAAGGTATGGACTTGGATAGATCGAAAATGGGTGTTACAAAAAGTTCACTCTATTAGAGTGGATTATGATTTTCCCGTAGTGGGATCTTGCCCTGTATACTTGACAGGACATGATGAACTTCATTCTCTATCTAAGAATATTGACGCAAATTCCATTCGTTTTTGGATGGGCTTTGGCGATCACTACCTTAATGTATTCTCCGTGTTGACCAACATTGGTCTTACTTCGGAAAAACCAGTGGAAATAGCAGAAGGTGTGGAAATCGCGCCTCTTAAAATATTAAAAGCGTTACTACCTGATCCATCCTCATTGGCTCCTGGCTATACTGGTAAAACTTGCATTGGTAATTATATCAGTGGAACCAAGAACAATGAACCTCGTGCAATCTTTATCTATAATACTTGCGATCATGCTGAGTGCTATCAAGAAGTGGAATCACAGGCTATCAGCTATACTGCAGGTGTACCCGTAGTAGCGGCAGCCATGTTAGTTGCTCGGGGCGAGTGGGATGTAGGACATATGGTAAATGTTGAAGAACTAGAACCAAAACCATTTATTGATTTACTCGATACAATGGGCTTACCTACTGAAATTATTGAAGCACCAGCAGCCTTTACGCCGCCGGTTATTGAATCATTAGAGTCTGTTTGATGATATAAAGGAACCTCTTGTGGATACCGATAGGTTATTTGCAGGAGGTTCTTTTTGGAATATGAAGTGCGCAGTATAACATTGTCGTTAGGGGAGAGTTGGTATGTTAGTTTTTTTTGTTGGATTTCTATTCTTATTAGTGGTCTCGACTGGAATTATTGCAGGATGCTCGTCCCAACTTCAACAAGAAAACCAGATATCTGTAGAACAAAAGCGTCAGGAATTCACCATTGCTGGATCGGGTAGCAATATTGCTGTAACGAAAAAGCTGTTAGGAGCTTTTAAGGAAAAGCAAAAGATGAATATCGAAATTCCCGATAGTATTGGTTCAGGTGGTGCTATCAGTGGTGTAGCGAAGGGAAGTGTCGATTTAGGGCTTACCTCAAGAGCGCTTACTGAGGCTGAGAAGGCAGGCGGATTAAAAGAGATCCCCTATGCCCGTTCGGGCCTTATTGTAGCAGTAGGCTCTGCTGTTCCAGATCATAATGTCAGCTATGAAGATTTAGTTGGGATCTACCAGGGAAATAAAACAATATGGTCCAATGGTATGCCAATCATTGTATTCGTAATGTATGAGAAGGACAGTACTAATGAAGTATTGATGCGAGAGATACCAGGGTTCAAAGAGGTACTACTGGATTCACTGCGTAATAACCGCTGGCAGGTATTTTATAATCAGCAAGCCCAAGAGCAAGCACTTGCTAAGACCCCTAATGCGATTGCCTTTATAAATATGCCGGCTGCCGTGGAAGGCATAAAGGTGCTTCATGTCAATGGCGTAATGCCGTCCCGAGAAAATGTACTAAATGGTAGCTATAAGCTTTACAAAACCTTGAATTATGTACATCGAGAGCCAATTGACCCACAAATGAGCGCCTTTATTGATTTTACGTTTTCTCAGCGCGGCAAAGAAATATTGATAGATAATGAATGTATTCCTTTAAATAAGTGAGGATATGAAGTTGATGTTTTTGGCTAAACGGTTTACTCAATTTATGAAGCCTTTGGCAGTGGGAAGTATACTGATGCTATCCGTTGCCACACCCTTTACCTATTTCTTTCTTGAGTATCAAGATGGGAATAAAAGGGCTGCTTTCTATGGGAAAAAATATGCGATGAAATTTAAGCAAGCAATACAAGAAAACCCAGAATATTGGCAGCTAAATATTGAAAAATTCATTGAAATTTTTTCTGATATTGAAAGCGATGACGGAATTGAGGCTATCGAAGTCTATGACAATGAGTTGCAGTTATTGCATCGAGAAACATTATTAGAACCCTCATTGCTATCGATTCATCAGACGGCCAAAATTCGTTATAACAATCAATTATATGGTTCAGTGATCGTTTACGGCAATTTAACACATGTTATTCATACTACAGTTGTTTTACTGTGTCTGTTCTCGATGACAACTTTTATTGTTCTAAGGCTCTATCAGACTAATCAGAAAAACGAGAATGAAATTGCTATTAGAAAAGAAATTGAAAGTGCATTAAAAAAGTCAAAAAAGGAATTAAGAATCAAAAATGAGGAGTTAGTCCGAGCATTAGAAACTGTAAAACAAACGCAGAATAAGCTAATTCAGCAAGAAAAAATGGCTGGCATTGGGCAATTAGCTGCTGGGGTTGCCCATGAAATCAATACCCCACTAGGGTTTGTCACAGGTAATGTTGAGATATTAGAGGAATATTGTATTGCTTTTAGTAGCGTGCTTAGCCAATATCGAGAACTGGGGACTGGTTTGGAGATTCGCGAGGAGAGGGAAAGGGAGCTAACATTTATTCTTGATGATCTGCCTGAATTATTCCGAGATACCTTCGAAGGTCTGAACCGAATGAACAAGATTGTTAAAGGTATGCGGCTTTACTCTCATATGGACCAGCAGCGTGGGTTTGAAGAGTATGACCTGATTAAGGGATTACATAGTACATTGTTGATAACACAAAATGAGATCAGACCTTATGCTACGGTTGAAAAGCAACTAAAGAATGTCCCCCCAATTGAGGCGATGGGGGATGAGATTAATCAAGTGCTATTGAATATCATTGTAAATGCTGTACAGGCGATAAAAGAAAAAGATAGTGGAGAAAAAGGCGTAATTAGTATATCAACATGGGATGACAAAGAGTTCGTCTATTGCAGGATCAAAGATACTGGTGCTGGAATTAGACCTGCAGATCTGAGCAGTATCTTCAATCCTTTTTTTACCACCAAAGCTGTCGGACAAGGAACGGGGATGGGGCTAAGTATCTCCTATGACATTATAGTTAATCGTCATCAGGGTGAGATTTTGGTGGAAAGCTCTCAAGGTAACGGGGCAACATTTACGGTGAAGTTGCCGATAAAACATGATTTTGTCAGCGTGCCGCACATTGAACTTGCTACAGAAAATTTAGAGAAAACATGAATCCCAATAAAAAAGAGAATCCCGCCTATGTAAACGGATTCTCTTTTTTATTGGGATTCTATAATTAGATTTTGCAGCTTATTGAGGGGTAGATGTCTTGATGAGGCCAAGTTCCATGCCTTTTGCAACAACCTTACTGCGACTATTTACACCCATTTTTCCAAAGAGATTATTGATATGGCTTTTCACCGTACCAATAGTGACGTTTAGCTGTATCGCGATTTCTCCATTTGAGTAGCCTCTTGCCAAACACGCGAGGATTTCCGTTTCCTTTACTGTTAATGGTAAGCAAATACCCGAAGAATTCTCTTGTGTGGATAATGTATTAGTTTGAAGCTGGGAAGCTTGTTCTCCTGCTAACAATTCGTTATAGGCACGAATAGCGTCAAGAACTACCAGACGAATCGTTCCAGCCGGAGTTGGCTTAGTTAAGAAGGCAGTAATTTTCCCTCGATTTATTGCATCGATAGCCATTTGAAGCTCGGCGCATCCAGTTAGCATAATTCTCTGGATTTTATTGTCGATCATGATGATCTTGGAGAAAAGTTCGATACCATTCATGAAAGGCATGCGAAAATCCGATATTACAACTGCAAAGGGTCCTTGATACTCAATAATCTTTAATGCTTGGACAGGATCTGTGGTTGTTATTATTGTAACGTGGCCACGCAATATGCGGCGTATAGATGCTAAATAGCTTTCATCATCATCGACGACTAAAATTTTGGTAGAATAATTACGAGCATTCACTTTTCCACCTCTAACATATTCGAATATAGTATAAATACTACATTTGTTTCAACGTTTCCTCTATCTTTTTATATATTTTTTGCCATTTGCTGAAAATTATCCTAAAGTACCAATTTAACTGGATCTAAGCCAGGTTTAAAAAAAAATACGCCTATATCTAATGTTAGATGTTACTAACACTAATTTAATTTATGATAAGGAGTGCTTAACTACTTCTGATACGATTTAAATAAGGATTTTAGTTCTCCCTTAAAATCTGAGTTCGTTGAATTACAGACTCTGTATTTGATAAAGGGGAGAGTTTAAATAAGTGTGAAACACTTATTATATTTTCCAAGAGAATTTGAAAAATCCAGAAAATCATTATATTTTTCGCTCATGAAGAGGTAGAATCAAAAAAAGGAGTCTTTAATAATGAAAGTTAAGAACATTCAAACTCGGTTACTATTGGCCTTATTGCCCCTTATTTTAGTAGTGTTAGGTTCGCTGGCCGGGGTTAGCTATTACCTGGCAAAACAGTCGCTGGCAAAAAGCGTTGATCAAACGGCCATGGCGGTAGGCGTTGACTATAGCAAGCGTGTCCAAGCTGACATGGAAAAGATGATAAGTCAATTAGAGGATTTAGCCAGTATTCAGCGTGTTCGTACAGGTGCTGATAAGATTCAGATAAGCCAAGCTATGGCAGAAATGCAAAATAGGATTGGCATTTTTGATGTCGTTGTATTCATCTCGCCTGATGGATCAGGGATTGCCAATACAGGCCAAACAGCTTCATATGGTGATCGAGATTATTTCAAAAAGGTTCTAGCCACCCGAAAATCCGTTATTTCAGACCCTCTAGTTTCTAAGGTTACGGGAAAGTTGGCGGTTGTGTTAGCTGTACCTGTTATGCATAATGGTCAGTTAACAGGAGTGCTTATTGGAACTTTTTCGATGGAAAGATTGAGTAATATGATCAGTGATTTAAAGTTTCTGGATACAGGTTATGGTCAAGTATCTGATGATTCAGGAATGATTATTGCACATCCTAAAAGACCTGATCTTGTTGGTAAATTAAACCTTACAGATAAGAAAATTAATCCTGAGCTTAAGTTACAACAAAGTGATCTCGACGATCGTCTGAGCAATTTGTTCAAGACAGCTGCTCGAGATGGAAAACAGTCGAGAGGAGTGTATAGTTTTGTTGATGGCGTAGAAAGAGTTGCAGTAGCCACGCCAATTGACTTGCCAGGTGGTCAACGATGGGTTGTATTTGTGGCAGCGCCTGAAGTAGAAGCTACCCGTGATATAGATAGTTTGGCCCGAACAATGCTGATGATTTCAGTAGCATGCCTATTTATCGCAGTAGTCGCGATTATGTTCTTTGCTAAACAATTTGTAAAGCCCATATTACTGATCCGCGATGAATGCTTACTGTTAGCCCAAGGAGATTTACGAGAGCGCGAGGCAAAAGTATTCTTGGAAGATGAAATTGGTCAACTAGCAAAAGGATTCCGGGATATGAGAACGAATTTACGAGAACTTGTCGGGAAAGTATACTCTCAAGCTGAACAATTAGCAGCTTCCAGTGAAGAATTGACGGCCAGTGCCGATCAATCCGCTCAAGCTGCTAATCAGGTAGCAATCTCGATCACCGATGTAGCAACAGGTGCAGAAGAACAATTAACTGCAGCTAATGAAACTTCCGCAGTTGTGGAACAAATGTCAGCAAGTATCCAGCAGGTTGCAGCTACTACTAACGATGTAGCCGAACAATCCATACAGGCTGCTAATAAGGCAAGTGAAGGTAACAAGTCGGTGGATAAAGCAGTAACGCAGATGATACAAATTGAGCAGACTGTCAATACTTCTGCTAGAGCAGTAGCTGAGCTAGGTGAACGTTCCAAGGAAATTGGTCAGATTGTTGCTACCATCTCTGGTATTGCTGCCCAGACCAATTTATTAGCTCTTAATGCGGCTATTGAGGCTGCACGTGCTGGCGAACAAGGGCGTGGGTTTGCAGTAGTGGCTGAAGAGGTCCGTAAATTAGCTGAGCAGTCCCAAGAAGCAACGAAAGAGATTTCCTCATTAATCGGTGAAATTCAGGGAGGGACGGATAAGGCAGTACTTGCCATGGACGATGGCACTCGAGAAGTCAAGCTGGGAGCAGAAGTAGTAAATGCTGCTGGACAAGCTTTTCAGGAAATTGTGATTTTGATCAATCAAGTATCTAGTCAGGTGAAGGAAATTTCCTCAGCTATTGATCAGATGGCGATTGGTAGTCAGCAAATTGTAGGTTCTGTGAACCAAATTGACAATCTGAGTAAGAAAGCAACAGCGGAAGCTCAGATGGTATCAGCGGCTACTGAGGAACAGTCTGCGTCCATGGAAGAAATTGCTTCATCCAGTCAGAGCCTTGCAAATTTGGCGATGGATTTACAAGAGGCTGTTAGTAAATTTCGTGTATAAATATGGATGGCAAAAGTAAACCAGGTCATCATCATAGGGAAAATTAAACTATATGGAATAAATTTGATGATACTATAGAATTTTCTTTCGTGAAAAAAATGTCGAAAAATGATATAATAGCTGCGGTAAGAACATGTCTTCTGTTATCGTCTTCTAGTATTCAGGGATAGCAGATAAGTCCTATAAAAAAGCATAAAGAGAAAGGAGTGGACTATTATGTTTGGTGAATTTAAAAAATTTCTAATGCGCGGCAATGTGGTTGACTTAGCCGTAGGTATCATTATTGGTAGTGCTTTTGGAAAGATAGTAACTTCTTTTGTTAGTGATATCTTAATGCCACCCATTGGATTATTACTGGGAAAGGTTAATTTCTCTAATCTTTTTATAAATCTGTCTGATACGTCTTATCCATCAGTGGCGGCGGCCAAGGAAGCTGGAGCAGCAACGATTAATTATGGGATTTTCTTGAGCAGCATTATTGATTTTGTGATTGTGGCTAGTGCTATATTTTTATTAGTTAGACAAGTAAATCGATTAAATCGTAAGCCTGAGGCAGTGGTAACAACGAAAGAATGTCCTTTCTGTATGTCTCAGATTGCTCTTGGGGCAACAAGGTGCCCTCAATGTACTTCAAAGCTTGATTAGGAAAGATAGAAAAAGAGATTTGTAAATGGTAGTATAGATTTATTCGCAAGAAAAAACTTCTGTAAGCAATTACAGAAGTTTTTTTCTTGCGAATAAGTCAGTCCCTGAAATTGCTAGTGGATAGCTGAAGTGACTGTTAATAAAAACTATCGACGACTTTTTGGGGGGGTGAAAAATAGCTTGTAGATTTCAGTTGCAATAAAGGGAATAGGTGCAAACAGTGCCATCGCTACTAATTCTGGAATACCGGGTTCGATCGTTTTAAAGATGATATGGAGAGGACCGTAAACTGAGAGTAGTAGCAAGATAAAAGATAAGCCTGCACCGAGATTGAGATATTTATTACTGAAAAAACCTAGTTTGAAAGTGGAATAATATTCTGATCTGGCTGAATAAGCACAAATAATTTGGCTGAGTATCAGCGTTACAAAGGCAAAGGTTCGAGCTACGGAAAGATCGTCGTTATGGGTATGTAAACCATATTTAAAGGCAGCTAGAACAGTTGCAGCCATTACGATGCTTTGTATAGCAATCATAATGATCATATTTTGGCTCAGTAGCGGTTCATCTGGTTTACGAGGAGGGGATTCCATCATATTCGGTTCTTTCTTTTCTACACCTAAAGCAAGTGCAGGAAATGCATCTGTCACCAAGTTTATCCATAGTAGCTGTATCGCTAATAAGGGGATCGGCCAACCCAAAATCATAGCTAAGAAAATTACAAGTACTTCCGAAGCATTGCAGGATAAGAGGAAAAAAATAAATTTTCTTATATTAGCAAAGATGACCCTACCTTCCTCAACGGCGGTGACAATGGTGGCAAAGTTATCATCAGATACAATCATGTCAGCAGCTTCTTTTGTTACATCAGTGCCGGTAATCCCCATTGCAATGCCAATATGAGCCTTTTTCAAAGCTGGTGCATCATTTACCCCATCGCCAGTCATAGCTACAACTTCTCCGTTGATACGTAGTGCATCGATAATAGACATCTTATGTTCAGGGGAGACTCTAGCAAAAACAGTTGCATATTTTACAGATTCTTGCAATTGTTCTTTGGATAGATTGTTTACATCTTGGCCAGCTATTACTTGATCTTCATTTGTAGCAATTCCTAAATCTTTGGCGATAGCAAATGCTGTGCCTGGGTGGTCTCCTGTAATCATGATGGGTCGAATGCCAGCAGAAATACATACATTAACAGCTTCCTTTGCCTCGGGACGTGCTGGATCAATCATTCCTAATAGTCCGATAAAGGTCATTTCTCTTTCCACGGTAGAAGGATTCAAATCGTTAGGAACTTGATTGAATTCACGGAAAGCGATTGCCAGTACACGTAATGCTTGAGAGCTCATCGCTTGATTGGCCTCTTGGATAGTCCTATTGTCTTCTTCTGTCATGGAACGGGCAGTGCCATGACTTAGAACTTGGGTGCAATTTTTGAGCAACATGTCAGGAGCCCCTTTAGTAAAGGCCATGACTTCATGATTAGCCATAGTATGAAAAGTAGTCATCATCTTTCGGGCGGAATCAAAGGGGATTTCCGCGACACGCGGATATGCTTTTAGATCGTCCTTAACTTTGCCAGCCTTAGCAGCAACAGTTAACAAAGCTCCTTCTGTTGGATCTCCGATGATGTTCCAAGTTTGAGTTTCTAACGATAATTTTAATTGGGCATCGTTACAAAGTGCAGCACCTAGCAGGAGTAGATCTAAATCCTTTTCCATGTCGATGGTTATTTTTGCTCCCTCTAAGAGAAATTCTCCTTCGGGTTTATAGCCCTTACCGGTTACTTCAAAAGTCTTTGCACCAGTGACAGTTTTTACTACTGTCATTTGATTTTGGGTTAGGGTACCGGTTTTATCGGAACAAATGATGGTTGTACTACCCAAGGTTTCTACTGCGTGTAACTTTTTAACAATGGCGTTCTTTTTTGCCATGCGCTGCATACCTAGAGCCAATACAATTGTTACTACTGTAGGCAATCCCTCTGGTATAGCAGCAACAGCAAGGCTAATAGAGATCATTAACATGGACTGTATGAGTTGGAAGTCCAAGGTTCCAGCACGATATCCATTATAAATTCCTACTAAGAAGACTACGGCGCATATTGCTATGCCCAACACTCCCAGAAGCTTGCCAAATTCTTTGAGCTTTTTCTGCAAGGGTGTACTATCTTCTTCTAAGGTTTGAATCATGGTAGCGATTTTACCGATTTCTGTTTCCATTCCTGTTGCTACTACGATTCCTTTGCCACGACCGTAGGTAACTACAGTGCCCATAAAACCTATATTGTGGCGGTCACCAAGAGGTGCATCATTTCTAAGTGTTGCATGATCTTTTTCTACTGCTGCGGATTCACCTGTTAGAGAGGCTTCTTCAACTTTTAAATTTGCTGTTTCAACAATACGTATATCAGCAGGTATGTAATCTCCTGCTTCCAGAATGACGACGTCACCGGGAACCAGTTCTCGGGATGGTATCAATATTAAGTTCCCATCTCTTATGGTTTTAGAAGAGGGGGCTGACATTCTTTTTAGGGCTTCTAAGGCCTTTTCCGCTTTAGCCTCTTGGAAGACACCTAGGGAAGCATTTAGAATAACAATGGCAATAATGACAAATGCATCAGTTATTTCGCCGATTAAAAGGGAAATGACACTAGCTGCTAATAAGATAAGCACTAAGAAATCTTTAAACTGATTTATAAATTTACGTAGCAGTGATTCTTTATTCTTCTCTGTTAGCTCATTAAAACCATACTGGCTTTGCCTTAAGATTGTTTCTTCATGACCTAGTCCTTTTAGAACATCGGTACTTAAATCAGTAGTGATTTGCTCAATTGATAATTGGTGCCAAAATTTCATGTAACGTCGCCCTCCTCATTATGTTATAAGCAATCTGCCTTATTTCTTTTGTTTTGTTTATAGGATGATATATTAAATATATCAATATGCTGGATAATTATGCAAGTTAAATCTGAATTTTAGATCAGAAATAAATGATAGATGGGCAATTATATCAATTTAGGAAGGTTGCGGAAGATTCATGTCGAATAGTAGGATAAAGAAAATAGTTGGTACTGTGGATAGAAAGAAATGACCATAATTTGGGGAAAATAAGGTGGGGTAAGATAATGCAAGGATCAGAATATCCGTGGAGTAAGTTAGATGGTAACTTTGCAACTTTTCTATTAAAGACGCTGCCCCTATCCCTAATGATTGTAAATGATGAGACTAAAGTAGAGGTCATCAATGAGGCAGCTCAAATTTTTTTTAACATTTCGAATGAAGAAGCTTACTTAAGAAAGTGTGGGGATATATTAAAATGTATTAACGCTGATAGCGTTGAAGGATGCGGAGGATGTGTTGTTTGTAGTAAATGTATTTTACGAAAAAGTATAGTTGAAGCATTGAATGGTAAGATTGTTTCCCGCAACAAAGGTACTTTTCATGTTATTCATAAAGGTGAAGCTAAAGTAATGACACTGTTAGTAACGGCAGCTCCTATCTATTACGAGAAGAATAATCTGGTAATTGTAATTGCTGAAGATATTTCTCTAATTACTCAATTGCAAGGGCTAATTCCTATTTGCTCAGTTTGTCATTGCATTAGTGATGAAAAAGGTGAATGGATGGCTTTGGAAAAATATCTTATGAAGCATTCAGAAGCAGAATTGACTCATGATATTTGTCCAGTGTGCAGTGAGAAGATGCGTTTAAGGCACGTTTTAAGTAAGCAATCAAGCATTAAGATTACCAAATGATCTATCCCTTGTTGAAAATTAATATTTAATATAATAAACTCCTGCAATGGTTCTAATAAGAATGTTGCAGGAGTTTTCTATCTAGAGGATAAATGTATAGAAAAACAAATGGATAAATGAACCAAATGGAAAATTGGTTCGTATATAATATAGGTGTTTTTAAAGGTGGTGATGTATTGGTCTCTGACGAGGAATTAGCATTACAAATGCAAATAGGTAGCGAAGAGGCTTTAGAAGAAATCGTGAAGCGCTATCATGGACCGATACATGTCTATATATTAAGGATGAGCAGCGATTATCACGCAACTCATGACATTGTTCAAGATGTTTTTATAAAAATGTGCAGAGGAATACGGTATTATAAACCCGAGCTTCCCTTTAGAGCATGGTTATATAGTATTGCGAGTAATGCATACAAAGATTATCAAAAAAAAGCATATGTACGAAAAGTAATTCCCGGGCTAGAGGAAATAAAATATTGCTTGTCTACTACTGTTACGCCCGAAGAAACTTGTTTAAAGAATTATGAACGAACAAGGATCATAGAGGCGGTTAATAGTCTTAGTGACATTTATCGTGAGACATTAATTCTCAGGTACTATGAAGAATTAAAATTAGACGAAATTGCGAATGCTCTTAAGATTCCGACAGGTACGGTAAAATCGAGACTATCAAAAGCTTTGTCTCAGCTAAAACAGATTTTTTCCGCAAAGGAGTTTTAATGATGAATAAAAGACAACAGATTCTACGTGATCTTGATGAAGATCTGGTAAATAGTGATGTCGAAGATGTTCTTGCCCAATTGGATAAATATCAGATTGAGCCACCCTCTATTGAGGCTACCAATCAGCTTATTCAGAGTCTTAAACCCATATTTAGTCAGGAATTTTCAGAAGTGAAAAAAGCGCAACGCTTTCGAGATATAGTAGTGGCTACGCGTAAAGAAAAAACTTTTCCAGTTATTTTTTCGTTAATTTTATCTCAAACAGCATTAATAAGTAAAGAATTTGTAGTGTTGACAATAGTAGTTTTTATGGCTGGTGTACTTGTGGGCAATGTTTTCAACAGTGGATCGTCTAAATTTCTAGTAGCGGCTTCTCCTTTTTTAGGTATTCTAACTCTGTTTTACGAGTACCGTGCCCGGCTGTATAAGGTGGAGGAGATAGAAGCAACTTGTTATTTTCTGCCTTCTCAAGTAGCCGCTGGAAGAATCCTGGTAGTATTGGGTTACAACGTGATCTTAGGTATTGGGGCGACTTTGATAATTGAAACATATACCTTTGCAATCTGGAATTTGATTATGAACTGGTTAGCGCCTTTATTATTAATAGTGGGAATTGCACTGTTTAGCTCTTTGAAATTTGGGATAGTGGGGGGGTGCACAGTAGCAGGAACGGTTTGGAGCGCTCAATTACTAGTGATGGAAAAAGGAACCTTTATACAACTTTTCTTGCCTAATCTTACAGATGTTATTGCTAATATTGTCAGTATGTTTCTTGGAATTGGACTATTATATATTTCTTTGAACCTTTGGCAAAAAGAAGGCAGGTTGGTTCAGGTACGGTAGGAGGGAGATAGAGGAATGTTAACGCTGGAACTAGCTGGTATATCAAAATTTTATAAAGCTGCTTCATGGGGATTGCGCAATGTTTCGACGACCCTTACGCCGGGACTGTTTACTTTAATTGGACCAAATGGATCAGGTAAAACGACATTACTGCGCTTGTTGGCTGGTATTTTGCAACTCAGCGCAGGGAAAGTCTTATTCAATGGTCAAGATATTAGCAAAGATCATAGCAAATACAAGGAAAAGCTAGGATATCTACCACAGGAGTTTGGCTTTTATCCTGAAATGACGGGTCGAGATTTTCTATATTATATAGCAAGGCTAAAAGATATTCCTACAAAGCTATATCCTACTAGGGTGGAGGAAGTTGCTCAATGTGTAGGTGTTACCTCTTTCTTAGATCGAAGAATAGGTGGGTGGTCTGTTGGCCTAAGGCAAAGACTTGGTATCGCTCAGGCATTATTGAATGATCCCGATATATTAATTCTGGATGAGCCTATGGTCGGACTGGATCTGGAAGAAAAATTGTTCTTTTGGAATTACTTGTCCCAGCTTTCAAAAGAACGGATCATTTTGCTTAGTAGCAATATTCTAAGTGATTTCATTACATATAGCGACGGTGTGTTGTTACTAGTAAAGGGAGAATTGGGTTTTGGTGGAGGTATTCAAGAACTGATCGATTTAATGCAAGATAAGGTCTGGGTGGTGGAAGTACCAGCAGAAATGAGGAGGGAATTAGTCTGCAAATGGACTGTCAGTGGAATAGATATTTTAAATCGTAGCTGTCGGATTAGAATCGTTAGCGACAGTATTCCAGATATCTTAGGTATACAGCTAACGGAGCCTAGGCTTGAGGATGCCTATACCTATATCGTTAATCAAAAGGATTTATCGAAAAAGGAGTAAGAAAAATTGTTATTGCAGATAACAAATCTTATGAAAAGATATAAGGGAAATATAACTGCTTTGCATGGTGTTAGCTGCTCTTTGTCAAAAGGGATTGTGGGGATAATTGGCCCAAATGCTGCTGGAAAAACGACGCTATTAAAAATTCTAGCGAGTTTGGAGGAGCCGACTGTTGGAGAAATTAGCTTGGACGGGTTATCTATCGGGAAAAATAAACAGATCCTTCGTTCCAGTATAGGGTATCTTCCCCAAGAATTTGGTTTTCATAAGTGTATTACTGGCGAAGCAATGCTAGATTATATCGCTGTTTTGAGAGGTATCTATGATAAGAAAATTCGACAGCATGCAGTGGATGAAGTCCTAGAGTCAGTACATTTAAAAGGTGTTCGCCAATTAAACATAGGAGAATATTCCTTCGGTATGAAGCGAAGGCTAGGAATCGCGCAAGCATTGCTAGGGAAACCTCGTATATTAATTTTAGATGAACCGATGGAAGGACTTGATCCTGGTGAAAGTATCCGGTTAAGAGGATTACTCGGAGAAGTAGCTAATGAGAGCCTAGTCATCATAGCAACACATTCTCTAACAAATATCGAGTTTGCCTGCAATACCTTATTAGTTCTACGGCAAGGTCACATGCTATACGAGGGAGTTCCAGAGAAACTAACAGAGCTGGCTGATGGGTTGGTATGGCAGATCAATGCTGATTTTCAGCAGCTCGAACAGCTTAAGACCGCATTTAAAATAGTAGGTGTACAACAAAAAGATGGACAAGCGATCGTAAGAGTATTATCCTCCCAGAAACCTTCTGGCAATGCAGTAGCAGCAAAAGCAAGGCTAGAGGAAGGATATTTAGCTTTATTAAATAGTGAGTATGGAGTGAACATATGATCACAGAAATCATGGGAACGATGCGATTTGAAGTCGGGCTATATCTAAAAAGCAGAAACTTCTGGTTGGCAACTTTTCTAGTCAATATCTGTGCCTGGGTAGCATTTCTATTAGCGGGTCAGGTGATGTCAGGCGTTGCTCAGATGTTCATACCCGTGCTACTTTTTCTGACGGCAGAAGTTGTAACGAAAGATAAAAGAGAAGATTTTACAGAAATCATTTGTGCCCTTCCCTATAACAGCTCGTTCTTATTAATTGGGAGGGCACTTGCTGTGTTGTTTTGGTTCATGTTTCTAGGAATGGAACTTCTGCTAACGATACTGTTGGCAGCCAATACGGCATTGCCTGTATATGGTAGCTGGTCTGCTTGTTGGGCCTTTATGGTAAAGTATTTTCTTGTCTGTATTAATGTGATTGGCATAACGTTTTTAGTTGCTAGTATGACAAAAAATAATGTGCGTCTTTATTCCATATTATTTCTCTGGTGGCTAATAGGAATCTTTTTGACTGGTAATGCTGGGATTTTATTTCCCCAATGGATGGCAATAATCAATTTTACTTTTATTCATGGCTTTGGAGGAAATCCTTCAGAAGTTATTGGTGTGTATCCTTATGAGAAGATGATCACTGCAATAATCTTTTCCCAAATTACTTGTTCGATACTATTATTTATTATTGCAGTGATCATTGAGAACGCAAGGCGCGGACCGAGAAAAAGCATGATAAAAAGCGCTTTCCTTCAGGTTTTTCCCTGCATTACCATGATTTTGGTAGTTTTCTTTATTGCATTACAAAATGCTGATATTGAAAATAAAGGCTATAAAGATGTTTTAGCAGATTCTAATAATAGAGTCCCGCCCGCGGCAGTGAACCGTAGCGTACAATCAAACATGCTTCCTGCTGCTTATGATCTATATATTACATTAGATCCTAAAACTCATAACATGATGGTGCGGGCGCAGGTAACGCTAAAAAAAATAGGTAATACTTCATCCCCGATTGCTGAATTTACCCTGCGTGACTATCTAAATGTTCAGAAGATAAGCAACGTGGCTACTGGTGAAGTACTAGCATGGAAGCAGCAAGGGCCATATTTAACAGTAAGCCTTCCTCAAGAATATTTAGCCGCCCAGGACCTACTGACGCTGGAGATAAACTACTCGGGAACAGTATGGGAGTGGTCGAAGGACTTATATGGGCAGGCTACTGGAATCGTAAATGCTGTAGACGCTTCATTTACTTGTTTGCGGGGAGGACATGCTTGGTATCCGATTTCAGGCAGGCAGCCCCTCTATACCACAACAGACTATTTTCTTCCTTGGAATAAGGAGCCAAAGCATATAGAGCAGAGCCTGCTTGCTTCTCATATTCCAGTACCATTTAAGATGACTGTAGATAGCCATGAAGATCTAACCCTTATTTCCAATATAGAATTGGCAGATAAACGCAGGATAGGGGATTTACAACGCCATAAATTTGTTTCAAAAGGGGCAAGGGATGTATTTCTACTTGCTGGACCTTATGAACATGCTAAAGTAGAGGTCCCGGGAAGAGAAAAATTAGTGGATGTTTATCATTTTTCTAAACATGATTATAATTTGAAAAATATGGCATACAAGGTTAGGCAAATTGACTATTACAGCAGCTTGATCCCTAGAATAAATAAGATTTCGGATGGTGAAAACTTAGAAAGAGAGTATCTAATATTTGAGGCTCCGCGTTTTCTCACTTATGATAATCTGATGAATACAAGCAATTTAGGGTTTATTGATAGCATAGCAATTCCAGAAGCAATATTTTTAACTAAGGCATTGTATTCTCCTTGGTGGTCACAGCCAGCAGGACGCATTTTGAGTGAAGCCCGCAGTTTAAATCTGTGGTGGCCCAATTGCTTTAGTAAAGAGAAAGGTGACATAGCAGACGGTCTAGCTCTTTATATGTATGTTTTATACAATGAGAATCGATATGGAAAAGAGTTCTACAATAAAGCTAAGGAGTACTGGTTATTTTATAATAATGGATCTGACGAAAATGCAGAGATGTTAGGTCAAAGAGGGCGGGTTGTTCAGGAAGTTTTTTTACTAATGGATATGATTCGGCAGTCTCATCTGGGAGACAATGGGGTCAGACAGTTTTTGCGTATTATTCATGCTAGTTATCAAGGTAAGCATGTGATTGAATTGGCTGATATTGTCACCGCTTTAGAATCGATGAGTCTGTTTGATAAGCGTAATGTAGAGCGGAGTATGGAAGACGTGAAGTACCGTAACACTATTAATACGCTAAATCAGCTTCTGACCAGTCAACAGGAAAACAGGGCATATAGCAATATGAAGTTTAAATTGACCTGGGATTTTGGTACACAAATTAAAGCAAATATTCCATAATTTAGTGAACTTAAAGATAATTGAAATCGTATTACTTTGTGAATATCCATTTTGCGGAAATGTAAAAAAGGAGGTAAATCTATGAAGCAAATTTTCTCAAGAACCTGCTTAATATGTGTAATGGTACTAACTTTAGTCGTGTCACTTCAATCGGTGGTTTGGGGTGCTGATTTCGAGAGGCGTGATGTAACATTTAAGAGTCAAGGTTTGGAGTGCGCAGGATGGTATTATGTTCCTAAGGGTATAAATTCCGAAGATAAACATCCTGCTATTGTTATGGCACACGGATTTACTGCTGTTAAAGAGATGAGTCTTGACAAATTTGCTGAGAGGTTTGCAAAAGCTGGTTTTGTAGTGCTAGTTTTTGACTATCGATATCTCGGTGCCAGCGGGGGTGAACCTCGAGGTCAAATCTTCTATTTTGAGCAACAGCAGGATTATCGCAACGCCATTACCTGGATATCGTTACAGAAGGAGGTTGATTCTGAGCGTATCGGTATTTGGGGGACTTCAGATAGTGGTGGGCATGTGCTACATTTAGGAGCTTTTGACAGACGTGTAAAAGCAGTCGTTGCTCAAATTCCAACAATTAACGCCCGTTACCAAAATTTGAGTAAGGATGATCAAATGAGGAGAGCAACCTTTTATGCTCGCAATCGAGTGAAAGAGTATCAAACAGGAACTGTGAATTATTACCCCGTAGTCGCACTTGAGGGCCAACCCGCCTGTTTTACTCAGAAAGAAGCCTATGAGTACTTTACAGAAGAAGCCAAACAGGCACCAAATTGGAAAAATCAAATTACGATGGAGTCACTTGATATTTACAAGGAGTTCGCTCCAGCAACATTTATTCATCTTATTTCCCCAACTCCCTTGCTAATGATTGTTGCTAGTGAAGATGTTTTGACAAATACTGAAGGTGAAATAAAGGCATTTGAACGTGCCGGAGAACCAAAGAAGTTAGTTGTTTTTCAAGGTGGTCATTTTGATCCTTATAAAGGATCAGGATTCTCAGAAGCCTCTACGGTAGCTATTGAATGGTTTGAGCAGTATCTAAAACCTTAAGCTCGAATTATTTTAATTGAGTTGGCACAACTCAATTGCTTTGGAGGCTAGCGTAGAATCAAGAGAAGGAGATTGATTCAAGATGAATCGTAGAGATTTTATTAAATTTACGGCTTGTGCCAGCCTTGGGAGTATTTTGCTGGGGTGTGGTAACCAGGAAATTCAAACGCAGACAGGGCAAGGGACAGAGGCTATAAAAGACGGTGTTCCTCCAGCATTAACAGACTTAATTGTGGTGCAGGGGAATGATCCAGTAGTCATGCTTAGTAAAGGATTTGATGCTTTGGGGGGGATCAATACTTTCATCAAGCAGGGTAATACGGTTGTGTTAAAGCCAAACTTCAGCGTTCCCAGGTTGCCAGAAGAGGCATGTACTACCAATCCCTTGTTAGTGTCCAGTTTAATCAAAATGTGCTTACAGGCTGGTGCCAAAGAAGTGAAGGTTATCGATTATCCATTTACCAATCCGATCATTTGTTTAGAGAAAACCGGAATGAAAAAAGCAGTTACAGATGCTGGGGGTAAAATCTATACATTGAATAATGGTATGGAGAAGTATTTTCGATCCGTAAAAATTAATGGGAAAATGCTGGGAGAGGTTTATTTTTCGAAAGATGTATTGGAGGCAGACGTATTTATTAATATGCCAATTCTAAAACATCATGATATTACAGAGGTGACGATGGGGTTGAAAAATATGATGGGACTCGTTTGGGACCGTGGTGTTTTTCATACCTATGACTTACACCAGTGCATTGCTGAATTAGCCGCTTTCAAGAAGCCGAATCTTACTATTTTAGATGCACTTCGCGGCATAACCAACAAAGGCCCCATGGGACCTGGCCCAATTAAGGAATATAATCAGTTAGTTTTCGGCAGTGATCCAGTAGCAGTAGACGCTTATGGAGCCTTTCTATTTGGAAAGAAACCTATGAAAATTGACTATCTCCGCATGGCTGCGCAAAAGGGGGTTGGACAGATCGATTGGGAAAAACTAAACGTGATACGAGTCTGAAAAATTATGCGGCGACTGTACTTTCTATAGGGCGCGTTCTAGTTCCCCTTTCATTCTTCTTAGCCACAGCTCTACTATTTTGGTATCATCAATATCCCCTAGATTCGAATAGCGCTATTCTGCTACTTTGGCTGTCGCGGCTTGATCCACTGATGCTGCTAGCTGAGTGGCGAATTGCAGGAGTTTTGCCGCCATGGTTCTGGCTTCCATTCATGGTAATGGTTTTGACGTTGTTTTTCGGACGGATATTTTGTGGTTGGATATGTCCTGTAGGAGGGATATTGGCACGGCTTCCTTTACGAGAGCATCCCATAAAAGTAAACTACCTTTTGAGAAAAATACGATATAATTGGTTGGTTTTCCTATTAATATTGCTGTTAGTAAGTAATTTACCCTTACTTCTTACGCCATTTCATCTGCTGACTGAAGAAATGACTCGATTGTGGCAGGGAAAGATGCCTTGGATTTTATCAGGTATGCTATTGACAGGGATTCTATATTTTCCTCGATTTTGGTGTATCTATATTTGTCCGACAGGACTGCTGCTAGCGGCAATGGCTCGGTGGCGATACTTTCGTCTTACGATAGGTGAAAATTGTGTGGACTGCTCGACTTGTGAGAAAGTTTGTCAAATCCAAGCAATGAAATTGGCGGAACGAAGAGCGTCGGAAGATTGCATGTTATGTGGGCGATGTTGGCAAGCATGTCCAACAAAAACTGCTAAATGGCGTGATACACACTCCATTACCCAACAGCGGTCTGATACTCCTTTAGCAGCGTTGTCACGCCGACAGCTTTTCGCAATTGGGGCAGCAGTTGTTGTTGGCGGATTTGGCGGGCAATTATTAAAACCAGCAACTACTGTTGCAACGATTCGCCCACCGGGGGCATTGGCTGAGAATAATTTTTTGCAGCAATGCAGCCGATGTGGAAGGTGTGTCAAAGTTTGTCCAGCAGAGTGTCTTTTCCCAATGTCTTTAGATACAGGTTTACATACTTTCCTTACTCCGAGAGTGGTACCGCGTAAAGCCAGGTGCGAACTCTGTCTATCCTGTCAAGAGGTTTGTCCGACAGGAGCCATCGCTCGCATACCTTTAGAGCGGGTTAAAATGGGTATAGGGGAATTGATCCGGGCTAAGTGCCTCGTCTGGTCAGAGCAGAAATTGTGCCTGCTCTGTCGTGAACAGTGCCCTGTTCATGCAATCGAAGTTGATGAGCAGAATAGGCCATATGTGAACGAAACAGCATGTGTAGGATGTGGAGCCTGTGAAAATGGTTGCCCGCTTCCCGAAGCCGCTATTATTGTAAGACCGATTAGCAAATAAGAATAAATAGGAGGAAAAGAAAATGAAGAAAAATAATTTCGTTGTAGTAATGACTATTTTAGTAGGGATCATATGGTTATTTACCCCTATTGCTCTCGTATCGGCAGAAGCAGAGCAGACTCTGCAGGTGGAGGCTACGAATTATGTTATATCTTCCCAGTGGCTTCCTGTGGGGGATGAGGCAGGGCATGTAATCGGCATGAACCAGCGAGAAGGTGAAGGGGTATTTAGCAATGGAGAGACAGCAAAATACTCTGTTATTTCCACCTTTGATGCCCGTCGCAGCAAGGGAGGAATCGCTCAAGGATATTCCAAATTTACGTTTGATGATGGATCTTTGATCATATTCTCTTGGACAACAGAGTTTGCCCGATCCCAAGAGGGACTACCTTTTAACCAGGGGCAGGGAACCATTATTGCAGGAACTGGGCGTTTCGCAGGGATAACAGGTGTATCTGCTTTTAGCAGTAAGCAATTAAAACCTGCCAGTGAGGACCCCAAGCTCACCATGGTTGCCAATGCGACGATTACCTATACGCTTCCTTGAAACAAAAATAATGAATTGACGTGATCGAAAAGGAGGGTATCAATTGGTAAATTCGTTAGAATTAAGAGTGCCAGAACAGGAAAAACCTTATGAGAGACTCTATTTTTTAGACAACCTGCGGTCGTTTATCATTCTCCTAGTGTTGGTTTATCATGCTGCTATGGCGTATATGGTTAATGGTCCCAAGTGGTTTTATGTGATTGATACCCAAAATAGTTTTTTCTTCACTATATTTGTGATGGTGACTGATGTATTTGTTATGCCGATGATGTTCTTTATTGCTGGATTCTTTGCCATCCGTTCTTTAACGCGAAAAAGACAGCAGGCTTTTTGGCAAGATAAAATAGTGCGGATTGTTATTCCCTATTTCGCAGGGATTACACTATTGGCGCCAGCTATTAATGATATTTACTTCTTAAGTCGATTTAGTGCACCACCAGGTTACTTTGATTACTGGGCTAACATTTTTTTTGGTTTGGCTCGTCAACATGCCCATCTTTGGTTCTTAGGTGTCTTGACCCTATTCTTTCTGATATTATCCCTTGCATACCATTTCTATAAACCCCTGGGAAGTGTGAAGGATGAACCGACATTATCGTCAATCAGAGCTATCATCGGATTTGGTTTGGTAACCAGTGTAGCTTTCTTTTGTGTAAAGCAATTCGTGAATGATTACTCCTGGGTAATGGTAAAGTCTGTCATCATGTTCCAACCTACGCGATGTGTATTGTATGTCCTTTATTTTGCTTTAGGCGTTTACGCTCACCGTCAGCAGTGGTTTACTGCTTCTGGATATATACCTAGAATAAAATTTTGGGTGCCCTCCGCCATAGTGCTAGGCAGCATTTACCCACAATATAAAATAATGTTTTGGGCTAAAAGAGAGTTCCTATTAGTAATGATCGGTAATGATTTGTTATATTCCTTTTTTTGTCTCACGGCGGTATTTGCCTTGGTAGCCTTGTTTCATCGTTGGCTGAATTACACATCCAAATTGTTGAGCAAGCTAGCGGCTAATTCCTATGGTATTTATTTTATCCACCAGCCGATTGTAATGCTGTTAATTTTAGCTATTCGAGACTATCAACTAAATGTATTTCTCAAGTATCTGGTTGTCTCAGTATCAGCAATTGTATTATGTTATTTGTTGTGTGAATATATTCTAGCGAAAATACCCTCATTTAGTTATCAAGATAAGTCAGTACATACGAGGTAATATGATATTTCTTATTACTATTAGATTGTAATTGTGGAGCATATAAAAAACGTTGGAAATATTTAATGTTCCAACGTTTTTTTCAGGTACAGGCTGAGTAGGGAGAATTAGTTAATGTTTCATTTCGGTAACTCGATTCCAGTTTTCATTAATAATATCAGCCATTCTTTGTTTCCCTACTAGTCCAGGATGCAATCCGTCAATTGCGTATTCATAAAGTAACACACCATTCTGATCAACAAAATGGGGCTCTAAATCAATATAATATTGTTGTTGACGGATGAATTCATTTACTTCAGTAAAGTTTCTTCGCCAATTGCTAGCAGTGTCTTGATTAAAAACTTCTTTAATTGCTGCGGGATTAATGGATAGTAAGGTTAGAAAAATGGGGCGGATATCATTTTCAAGACATTTATCTCGCAGAATGGATAAATCATGGATAACTTCCTCGGCGGGCGTTCCGCCACGTAGACTGTTAGTTCCACCGAGAATTAAGAGGAATCGTGGATGAAAGGGCAGTACATCTTGGTTAAAGCGCTGTACTAAATCTGAAGTTGTATCACCGCTATGACCAAGATTAATATGGGGAAAATGCAAATAAGGTTGGAAATCATAATCCCAGTCGACAGGAGAATAGGATACAGATCCGCCTCCATGCACGATGCTGTCACCAAAAGAAGCGGAATAACGACCAGCTTCAAAATCGACAATAAAGCTTCGAGCATCAGAGTAAACACCAACGGGGTTACCCTTTTCGTCAAGGCCGCGTACTCGCCAATAATAGGTTCCGGGTATATTGCGAGGTTCCTCATCATAACAGTCAAACACATTACCTACTTGCTTACTCCAAATGCGATATTTGGAGGGAAATATATTGTTAGGGTTTTCTGGTTTTCTATTAGTGATCTCGACTTCGTATTGAACCGCACCAGGGATAGGAATCCAAGAATATACGGGGTATAAAGGGGTAGGCATATTATCTTTATTAAAGACCGCATCGCTTGATGGTTTAAGCGTTTTTTGTTTGTTATGGTCAATTTCCAAAAAATTAGCCTGAGAATATACGCTAATAGGGTCGCCATGGTAATTTAATGGCCTTACTCGCCAATAAAGGATATTGCCTTGATACTGGGATAAATCTGCATGATAAGCATTGCTATAGACTTCTTTAGTAGAAAAGAGCCGATGCCTGGACGGTTTCGTATCATTAGGATTCTCCGTTTCAGAACTTAAGAACTCAATCTCATACATAACGGCATCGGGGATAGGTGACCAACGGAGAATTGGCTTATCATCAATTAGCTCACTAGTTTGTTTGGCGCTAATAGTTTTTTCTATAAGATATTTAGTTTGCTTCGCTTGCCCAGGAGCGGAATAAACAGCTAGCCCCATAAGTAAAGCCAGTAGTACTGCAAAATATCTCATGGCAAGGCCCCCTTCTAAACAAATGAAAGTGATTATCATTATCACATATTAATATAATAATGAATAATACTAAACTTTGTCAAGAATAGTTTGCAAGAGGCGTGTTTTATTAAAAGGTTACTAGGATATATTAGAAGAGGAAAGATGGCCCGCACTCCGTTGATGCGAAGTGCGGGCCATCTTATTTTAAAGACAATATAACTAAAGAATATAGTAGAATTTACGCAAAGGGCAGAGTAGTGAAAAATAATTTTATGGGACAAGAGTCTCCAAGTGTATACTGCCGACAGGTGCTCCTAATAAGTTCTCAATTAACTTCTCAGCAATTTTTAATTTATTCTTTACGATGATTGGATCAACTTCATGACCAAACTCTAACGGTGAGCTAGATTCGAGTAAAGCACCCATAATGCCAGCGAAAAAAGAAAAGGTTTCATCCATATGTATGACATTAGTGAGCCCTTCTTGGTTGCCTTGTTCTAGAATCCGTCTTAAAATTGGTTTCGTAATGAACAGCATTTGCCGCCAAAGCTTATTAATCAATGGGCCTTGTTTTTCTTTGTATAAAATTTTGCCGATTAAACCAGGTTGATCATAATAACATAATTTGTAGAAAAGGTTAAAAAATAATTGTAATTTTTCTAATACCGAATTTTGCTCGGAATAAAAAGCTTGAACTTCAAGTATCATGTTCGTTACATGACGAGCAAAGATTGCTTCTAAAATAGCTTCTTTAGAAGCAAAATAGTAATAGAATGTTCCTTGGGCTACGCCCACTTTTTTTACAATCGTACTTACAGTAGTTTGCTGATACCCTAGCATCATAAATAGTTCTTGCGCAGCATCCATCAGCTCAGCCTGGCGTATCTCAGGGTCTTTCGTAATTCTGATAATAAAGAACACCTCACTTCTATACAACTGACTAAAGTCAGTTAATATTTTAAATAATAATGATTTTCTTGTCAAGGCATATTATAGCTTATGTTAATCGCTCAGGCAGCATAGAATGTGATGCCCAAAATCCTATGCTGCTAGAGAATGGGTTTGATTTTATTGATACTGTTCAGGATATAGCTTATGAGAAATTTTCTCGATAGCGTCAATCGTACGAATCCCACCGTTATTAACAGTGAAAAAAGGCAGGTTAATGATGTTTCCTTTTTGGATAGCTTTCATACTTTGTAGTTCCGTGACTTCCTGTAAATTCTTTATTGCTTCTTCATCAGTGAGATCCTTAGTGCTGTCGTTTTTATTGGAAGACACAAATATAATGAAATCCGGGTCAAATGCCAGTACCTTCTCGGCACCAACGAGAGACACTGGATCCTGGCAAAGGTTCTTACCACCAGCAATATCGATCATGTGGCTAATTAAATAATGGCTGTCATAGATTGAAAATGTACCATTGAAATGGTCTTGCAGTACGATAACTGTTTTTTTCTGTGTTTTGGATGTAAGGGGTAGTTTTGTCCTGGATGCCAAAGATCATGCCAATATCAGAAATAAAGGCATATACAACATTATCTAGCCCAGGTTTACTTTTCGTCAGTGTGCTTTGCATTGCAAAAGTTCCAACGCCACGTTTCTGCCAGGTTTCCACATTGCCCATATCACTGGAACGAAAATTATGGACCCAGCCAATGATCATATCCGGCTGTAGTTCCAGCAACTCTTCTTGGGTAGGGATATACTTGGCTGGCCCAACTCAAGCAAGAGTTCAGTTGCACCTGGATGAGTAATGACTACTCTCTCCGGAACCTTTTTATAGGTATAGGCAACTGGGTTTTCACTACTATCGTAATTTGTAATGGTAACAGGATATATAGCCCCAGTGGTTTGGGGGATGGCAGGGGGAGTTTTGGGAGCAGTAGCGTTTGGCTGCCCACAAGCCGCTAGTGGTAATACTAAAATAAGGCATAGTAGTAAAGATATACTATTGAGTTTAGGTTTTTTCATCGTACGTCTCCTTTATACATTAGGCATGTCGACAGGTGGGATAATAGGTAATGGCAAGATAACCTGTATCCGGGTTTTCATGAATGTCGCATTCAATTTCATATACATCTCGGACAAGTTCGGGAGTTAAAATTTCATTGGGTACGCCACTTGCAACTACATTTCCTTCTTTCAATACATATAATTTATGGCAGTACATAGCTGCTAGGCTTAGGTCATGCAGCGCCGCAAGTACACCGATACCAAGTGATTTTACAATAGAAAGAATTTGCAGCTGATATTTAATATCCAAATGATTTGTTGGTTCATCTAAGATTAATAATTGAGGCTGCTGGGCCAAGGCGCGGGCCAAGATAATTCGCTGTTTTTCACCGCCTGATAAGGTGGAAAAGCTTCGGTAGGCATGTTTCTCCATACCTACTTTTTGGATTGCCTCCATAGCAATTTCATAATCCTCCGGTGTATCTGATCCGAGTAAGCTTTTATGAGGTGTACGTCCCATCATGACCATATCAAAAACAGAAAAATCAAAGTTGATGGTATTAAACTGTCCGACGACACCCATTTTTTTAGCAGATTCAGCTAGTTTCACGTCTTTTAGATTTTTTCCATCCAAGAGGATACTACCGCTGTTTGGTTGGATTATTCGATAGATAGTACGCAGTAGTGTAGATTTTCCACTGCCATTGGGGCCAATAATGCCGACAAATTCTCCTCTGGCAACAGCCAAGGAAATATCCTGAATAATATTTTTATCGCCCAGTTTTACATTAATATTGTTTAATACGAGATCCATGATGACCCTCCTTACTTACTTCCAAAATCAAACGACTGCTTAAACAGAATGTACATAAAAAAAGGTGCTCCCACTAAAGCAGTAATGATACCAATGGGTAATTCACCGCTTTTTAAGATGATACGCGCTAGAACATCGGCCCAGGTTAAGAAAATAGCTCCGACTAAGATGCTGCCTGGCATTAAACGTCTGTGATCTGATCCTACCAGGCCACGTACTACATGGGGAATTACAAGGCCAACAAAGCCAAAAATACCACAAGATGCAACGATGAGTCCCGTAATGAGAGCTGTAATGACCATATATCTGCGACGAATTTTCGTTAAATCGATTCCTAAGGTGATTGCGGCTTCCTCTCCCAGTAATAAAGTATTAAGAATGCGAGATTGAAACAGAAAATACAGGCAACAGAGAGTAACTCCGATAACTGGCAAAGCCAGATTATCCCATTTGGCAGCAGCAAGAGAGCCCATTGTCCAGAAAGTGACATTCCTTATGCCCTCTGCATCATTGGAGATATAAACAATAAAATTGGAGATGGCAATGAATAAAGCGCTGGCAATAGAACCCGATAAAACCATTTTCACCGTGGACATTCGACCGCCAATGCCTGATAACACCATAACAAAAATGGATGCTCCCAATGCGCCGAGAAAAGCCCAAAAGGCGGTACCAAAGCCGAATAAAACTCCAGAAGCACCGCCAATGAGAATGGAAAAGGTAGCACCTAGAGAAGCTCCAGCGGATATGCCAAGGATATAAGGCTCTGCCAAAGGATTTTGTACAGAGGCTTGCATGACCGTGCCGCACATGGCAAGACCAGCGCCTACGACAGTAGACATAATAACGCGTGGTAAGCGGATCTGCCATATGATATCCATATGAGAAGGGGATACTTGGCTAATAACGTTATCGATATCTAGGTGAAATAGTTTATATGCAATAATTTTATAGGACATTTCGGGAGGAATTTTTACCGTTCCTATACAAACAGCCATTAACATGGAGAGTAAGGCAATTATGCTGAGACCTAACAGCAAAAGAATAAAAACGTTATTCTTTTTGATGACAGCATCATATTCTATAGATGGTCGCTTTTTTAATTGTGTCATAGTTATAAAGATCTCCTAATTCATTTTTGAGCCAAATAATAGCAGGGTGCACCCCTTAGAATGGATATTGAAAAGAAAGGATCAATACTCATTCTAAGGGGTGCTACAATTTTGAAAACCATACTGTATCAACATCACTTTAAACGAAAAGATATGGGGATGGTGGTATAGCAGGCGATGGCTTGACCGCTATTTCGATCTTTAGCCGGAACAAAACGCCACTGCTCTACAGTATCCATGGCTGCTTCATCCAGTATTTCATGTCCAGAGGACCGAGATACTAAGATATTTCCTGAACGACCGTTTGCCAAAATTTCAATTTTAACAAGAACCGTTCCTTCCATACCTGCTTGTCGTGCTGCTTGTGGATAGGGAGGCTCTACCTTGCTTAATATACTAGGTGGAATAAACCCGCCTCGTTTACCAGTAGCGCCAGTGTTGCCAGTGCCATTAATGGTGCTCACGCTGTCTGTATTTCCGCTGCCAGTAGACCCAGAAGGCACACTAGCAGGTTCATTGCTGCTGATACCAGTAACGGGCAGCGCTTCTGCTACATCTATAGAACTCACTACTTTAGGAGTAGCTGGAGTGGAGGTTGATGGAAGGACTTGTTCTGGCGATGCAGGAGGGCTCATGGGAGCATTAGGTGATGCGCTATCTTCACGACTCTCTGCTGCGAGTTCACTCACTAATTCCAATTCTATAACCTGTTCTTGTATGGTAGGTGTGAATAAATGAGCTGACAAGTAGCTCGCACCTATAAAAAAGAAGAGATGACATAAAACAGAAACTATTGCTGCTCTACGCCAGCGTAGATGATATGCCATCGTATTACCTTCCTTTCATTTCTGTAGCTACTGACACCCGACGTGCACCTGCTAATTTTAATTCATCTAAGACGGTGATCACTTTGCCATATTCAACCTGTTTGTCAGCTCGCAGTACAAATACATTATCAGGCTGTTTAGTGAGTTCTATACCGACGCGTTTTGTTAGTAATGATAAGGGAATCTCTTCTTGGTCAAACATAACTTTTCCATCCTGCATTACGGTGATGTTGACGCTACGAGGGATATCTTGCTGAACAGCGGATGCTTGGGGCAAACTAACGGGGATGGTATGCTGCTCTACCATGGATAAGGTACTGATCATAAAGAAAACTAATAAGAAGAAAATGATATCAATCATAGGAATAATCATTAATTCTGGTTGATTTTCGATTCGTAAACTACGCAATTTCATGAGTTTCTCTCCGCCCTGATTTTTTTGTAAGTAAGTAACTCATTACCGCTGCACATACTTGTTCCATGTCGGTAACCAATTTATCTAAACGATGACAAAAGTAGGTATGAGCGAGTAATGCCATCACAGCAACTGTTAAGCCAGTAGCTGTAGCGATGAGCGCTTCACCCACACCGCCAGTAATGGCCATAGGTTGCCCTGACTGTACATTGAACACGCTAAAGGAATTAATCATACCAATTACCGTTCCTAGTAGACCAAAGAGAGGGGAGAGAGTAACAATAACGCTGAGAAAATTTAAAGATTCACGTAACCGTGCTGCGGATAACTGAGCAGCACTTTCTAATGCGTTTTCGATGTTACTGCCTCTTTGGTAAGCGTGCAGCCCTTCCAATGCTACTTGATTGATTACTTTTGGCATTTGTTCGCAGACTTGTATTGCTTCACTAATTCGTTGACGCTCCAATAATGGCTGCATTTTTGCCAGGAACGCCTGGGTGTCAGAAGACATGCTGCGATAATACAAGAAACGCTCCGTAGCAATAGCTACTACAGCCATTGAGCATAGTACCAGGAGGTACATTACGGGACCGCCTTTGTGAAATAGACTGATACATTGTGATAAAAATTCCATATTTTTAGATCTCCTTTAGTTCTTTACAGATTTTATAAAAATGAATATGCACCGCCCGCCAATGTAGGGGGCAGTGCATATTTTGTTGTAGAAGGAATTACATACGGTGTTCTACGCCGACGTAGAAATTTCGTCCTGGCAT
>JARBUM010000113.1 GCA_029239675.1 Pelosinus sp.
AAAAGAAATAAAAGAAATAAAAGAAACAGAAGTGGCTGTTAATGATGATTCAGCTAGAAAGTTTGATGAAAAGAACCGTAAATATCTACTTGGGAAAAAAGCTAGCCGTCGAATTGAAACAGATAATGGTCTGCTCATTGTAGAAGAAGGCGGGGAAATAACTGAAGAAATATTGCAAAAAGCAAAACTAAGTGGTAGTTTTGTAGAATTGTCAATGAGTATTAAATAAGTAAGGTATTCAGATTTCTCCAATTAAGGTGACTTTCATTGCTCTTTTACAAGTAAATCCCCGCTATTCAGCGGGGATTTACTCTCTCTTGATAGCTGATGAAATATAGAATGGAGTTATGAGACTATGAATGGTACAATAAATCAACGCACTAAAGATATAGTATATTTTTTTAGTATTATTATATTATTTAGCTTGACTGGCTTCGTTGCTACTAATGCAGCTTTGGATGTTAGTGATGCTATCTATGATGGTATTTTTATAGGTGATATTCCCGTGGGTGGATTATCAATTAACGAAGCAAAGAGTAAAATCTTGAAAAATCAAACTGCTAATTCAACAATTTTCTTAACTTATAAAACACAAAAATGGTCTATTGATACGAAGGATATTGATTTAGATATTGATGCAGATAATCTTGCGCAGCAAGCTTATAATATAGGCCGCATTGGCAATATAGCTAAACGTTTACAAGAACGGTATGTAGCCGTAAATCATGGCTATACCATACCGTTGGCATTGAATTATAACCATGTTAAACTACAGGGCGTTTTTAATGCTATTGCAGATGCCATATATAGTAATCCACAAAATGCTTTACTGAAATATCAAAACTTCGAGATTACTATCCAACCTGAAAAAATTGGCTATAAAGTTGACTTAGAAAAGACTTGGGCGGATTTTAATGATATTTTAAATATTCACATTCCTCTTACGCTTGAGCTTACGGTTAATGAAATACCACCTAAAATTTTATCAAAAGATTTAGCTGGTATTGATGGCTTGCTTTCAATATATACCACACAGTTTGATCCCTATAGTCAGAATCGTTCTAAGAACATTAGTCTCGCTGCCCAAAATATTAATAACATTCTAGTTCGTCCTGGTGAAATATTTTCCTTTAATAAAAATGTTGGAGAACGCTTATCAGAAAATGGTTACAAAGAAGCTCCTGTACTTATCGATGGAAAGCTAGTATTGGATTGGGGAGGTGGGGTGTGTCAGGTAAGTAGTACTTTGTATAATGCTGCACTGTTAGCGGATATGAGTATTGAGGAACGAACAGCACACTTTCGTCCACCAGCCTATGTTCCTTTAGGGCAGGATGCAGCTGTTGCAGATAACCTTTTAGATTTTAAATTTAAAAATACAACAGATCATAATATTTATATTACAACCGAAGTTCTAAATAGGGAGATTGTCGTTCAGATTTTCGGGAAAAATAATCCCATTCTTTCGGATATACGGATTGTAGGCACTAATAAAAAAGTATTAGAACCCAATACTATTATCAAGCAAGATCCTACTCTTGAACTAGGAAAGGAAGTTGTAGAATACGAAGGAGAAAGAGGTTTTCAAGTTACAACCTATAGAATTAAAGTTGCTAATGGAAAAGAGATCAAGCGTGAGCATTTAGCTTATGATGAATTTAAGGCGGAAGATAAAGTAGTACGTATTGGCACTAAGATGTTATCAAATAAGATAGCGAAGTAATAACTCTACTGAAAGTAATTGCCTTCCGTATTAGACGGAAGGCAATTACTTTATTGCATAACTATAGAAGAACCTATCAATAATAAAATAGCTAGATAATATAAGGACCTTTTTCTATTTGTCTGTGGAAATATGTAGTATAATCAATAGTAGCTCACATGCAAAATAGACTAATGACTAGCTATGTAATCCCTTAATATTCCCCAAAAAAATTAGGGGATCTAATTGCACTTGTATATAAGTGAGCCTTGGGTGGAGGTCTTAGGACGAACTAATTTTAGGTCTTCAGCCTGTTCTTCTGTCTATCGGGAGCAGGTTTTGCAGGCCGTTAGTGAGATAGAAGATGGAATTTTGAGCGACATTAAAAATGGAAAAAATTTCTGAACTAAAAAAAGGATTGAGGAGCGTGAAATAATTGCCTACAATATATGGAGAAATTACTGGCATACGAAAGAGTATTATAAATAGGCTCGAAGAATTATATGAATTTAGTATCCCGTTTGGACAGGTTATATCATCTGAACTATCACAAAAATTGATTGATCTTACAATAGAGTTAAATCGCGAAGTTGTTGTATATATTAGTAGAAAAGGACAGATTACTTGCGTAGCAGTAGGTGATGTCTACACTGTAGTATTACCAGAGATTGATGGAAGACGTTCTATTAACCGTTTGAGTGGTATCCGTTGTATTCATACTCATCCTAGTGGTGAAACAGAACTTAGTGGTGTAGATGTAGCTTCATTAAAAGAAATGCGTTTTGATTTAATGGCTGCTCTCGGACGAAAAGATGGAGTCATACAAGCAAGTTTTGGTATTATTACTGGTATTGAAAATGATCGATTTAATACTCAAAATGTCGGTCCGTTATCCTTAGAAGAATTTATAGAATTAGATATTACATATTTAACTGCACAAATTGAGCGCCAATTAGACTTAAATACTAAAACCAGTGCCATTGTAGAAGTAGAGAGAGCTCTGTTAGTTGGATTAGAAAGACAAGGAAAGTGGGCAATTGTTGATTCACTAAAAGAATTGGCTCAATTAGCAGAGACGGCTGGTGCGGAAGTATTGGGAATGACATGGCAAAAAAGAGATCGTCCAGATTCAGCTTTATTTATTGGACGTGGTAAAGTGCAGGAAATTAGTTTGTTACGCCAGGAGAAGAATGCTAATCTTATTATCTTTGATGATGAGCTATCACCTGCGCAACAACGTAATCTAGAAAGAGCCTTAGGTATTAAAGTTTTGGATCGTACGGCGCTAATTTTGGATATTTTTGCGCAACGTGCTCGCTCTCATGAAGGGAAATTACAAGTTGAGTTAGCTCAACTCCGTTATAATCTTCCAAGATTGGGTGGTCAAGGATTAGTTTTATCAAGACTTGGTGGAGGCATTGGGACGAGAGGTCCAGGAGAAACCAAACTGGAAGTAGATAGACGAAGAATAAGAGATCGAGTCAGCGATATTACAAGACAAATTGAACATATAAAAAAACAACGTAATTTACACCGTAAGCGCCGAGAAAATACACGTATTCCGACAATTGCTTTAGTTGGTTATACTAATGCAGGAAAATCAACTTTACTTAACAAGCTTACTGCGTCTGAAGTATTGGCTGAAGATAAACTATTTGCTACGCTTGATCCTACCACCAGGCATATTATTTTGCCTAATGGGCAACAAGCTTTATTAACGGATACAGTAGGTTTTATTCAGAAGCTTCCACATCAATTAATTGCTGCTTTTCGTGCTACATTAGAAGAGGTAGTGCAAGCGGATATTCTTTTGCACGTTGTTGATGCTAGCCATCCCCAATATCAAGAACAAAGTCATGCAGTCTTTCAGGTATTACATGAATTAAATGCAGATACAAAACAATTAATTACAATTTTTAATAAAGCCGATAAAATTGAAGATCAGGATATAGTAAGTATGTTATTAAAGACAGAGAACAGCGTTATGATCTCCGCTTTACACGGTGATGGTATTAAAGAGCTATTGATTTTAGTTGAGAATTTTATTAAACAGCAAACAATTGATATGCACTTACTCATACCTTATAACGATAGTGGTATAATAGCCAAGTTATATGATATCTCAAATGTTCATTCTACAGAGTATCGTGAAGATGGTATCTATGTAATTATCTCATTACCACCAGATCAACTTAATTATTTTAATAGATATGCAATAGGAGTAGAACCAGAATGACTATATTTAGTGAAGAGATCCTAGCAATACGTAAGCAAGCGTTGCAGAAAACGCCATCCCTCTTTAATCAGGTTGATGAAATTTCTGAAATGAATACTATTAAAGTCCTAGAAGCCTTCCGCAAACATAGAGTATCTGATTATCATTTTCGTACTACATCAGGCTATGCTTATAACGATGCAGGGAGGGAAAAATTAGAAGATGTTTGGGCAGACATTTGTGGGGCAGAAAAAGCATTAGTGCGCACTCAGTTTGTCTCGGGTACTCATGCTTTGGCTACTGTACTTTTTGGCTTATTGCGCCCAGGTCATGAACTTTTATCACTAACAGGAGCACCTTATGACACGATGCAAACTGTTATCGGCCACACTTGTACTTCTCCAGGCTCCTTGAAAGATTTTGGCATAAGCTATTCGGAACTTCCTATGATAGATAGTGGCGTGGATATAAAGAGCATTGCTGTTGCAATGAAACCAAATACTAAGATGGTTCTGATACAAAGATCGCGAGGATATAGTATGCGATCTCCACTAACAATAGCTGAAATTAGAGAGCTGTGCGCTCATGTAAAGGCAATTAACCCTGAGTGCATATGTTTTGTTGACAATTGTTATGGCGAATTTGTTGATACTCTAGAGCCGACAGCTGTTGGCGCTGATATTATGGCTGGTTCTCTTATTAAAAATCCTGGAGGCGGTATTGCTTCAACTGGTGGGTACATTGTTGGGAAAAAAGAGTTAGTCGAACAAGCAGCTTATCGTATGACAGCACCAGGTATTGGAAGTGAGCTAGGAGCATCCCTTGTTGATAATAGACTTTTATTCCAAGGTTTATTTATGGCTCCCCATACTACAGCTCAAGCTGTAAAAGGCGCTATCTTCGCTTCTCTATTTTTCTCTTTATTAGGTTATAAAACATTGCCCCACCCAAGTGATAAACGCAGTGATATTATTCAAGCGATTCAGCTTGATTCTCCGGATAAATTAATTGCATTTTGTCAGGGGATACAAAAATATTCGCCGATAGATGCTCACGTGCGACCAGAGCCAAGTGCGATGCCAGGGTATCAGGATGCAGTTATTATGGCTGCAGGGACATTTGTTCAAGGTGCATCTATAGAATTAAGTGCTGACGGTCCTTTGCGAGCGCCGTACATTGTATATTTACAAGGTGGGTTAACTTTTGAGCATGCTATGATTGGTACTATGGGTGCTGCTGCTGAAATATTAAAATTAGAAGAAAGAAGTAAATAAGTAAAAGGCAACTACCTTCTAGAGGTAGTTGCCTTTTACTTTAGCCTATATTGCACACTCATCACATACTGCGAAAAATACCAACTACTTTACCTAAAATCGCTACATCTCGAGAGTAGATGGGAGGCATGCTGTCATTTTCTGGTTGCAAACGTATAGCATCTTTCTCTTTGAAGAAACGCTTAACAGTAGCTTCTTCATTATCGAGTAAAGCAACTACGATATCATTGTTATTGGCGCTTTTTTGCTTGTTAACTAAGACGTAATCTCCGTCTAGAATACCGGCATTAATCATACTGCTTCCTTGAACTGTAAGCATAAATACATTTTCATTATTACCAATCAGGTTCTTGGGAAGTGAAAATGTTTCCTCGATGTTTTCAACTGCTAAAATAGGTTGCCCAGCAGTAACACGACCTACTAGTGGTACTGAAATAAATGTGCCTTGCTTCCAAGGGGCATCACCAAGAATCTCAATAGCTCGAGGTTTAGTGGGGTCACGTCGAATAAAGCCCATTTCCTCAATTTTAGCCAAATGACTATGTACTGTAGAACTAGAGCTTAAACCAACAGCCTTGCCGATTTCTCTCACTGAAGGGGGATAACCCTTTGTGTGTAATGTATCTTTAATATAGGCTAAAATTTGATTTTGCCTAGTTGTTAATAAATTTTCTTTATCCACAACTTCATCTCCTAAATCAAAATAAGTATTATTCGTAAAAAATATAGTCAATGATTGTAATATTACAATCATTATAACAACTATTACTGAAATTCGCAAACATTTGTTCGTTTTATTGAAATTTCACCCTTGACCGAACGTATGTACTGTGTTAGAATTTAGTTACAAATACAAACACATGTTCGGAGGTGCTGTATTATGCATAAATCTAATGCTATATGGATTACAATATTGCTAGTCGTAATTATATTATTATATGATACTAATTTCACAATGTCTAATAAATATCTAACCTGTGCGACATATCAAATTGTTGATGTTAATAAAGGAGATTCGCTTTGGACTATTTCGGCAAAATACGTCACAGACAAAGAGGACATCCGCCACTTAATAGCAGCAATTAAGCATTTTAATCAATTAGACAATAATACACAAATATATCCTGGGCAACTTCTAAAAGTCCCTGTTGCATCAGATAATATTAAATTAGCACGAGAAACAAACTAAGCATAAATATTTATGCTTAGTTTGTTTCTTTATATTATGTTAACTAGAAGGGGCTTTTATTATTTACTCATCGCGATAGGAGGAATTATAAGTTCTGATTTAGCTCCGTGTACTCCGCATTCTGGGCAAAGCCATGATTGTATTCGTAGTTTCTTTTGTATATTGCTAAAGTCATAGTCAACAATGATATATTTGGAAACCTTTTCTGCATGCTCACACCATATTTCTTTTTTCATAGATACCCTCCTGAAATTCAGAAATTATAGAAGTATTTGCTATTGTATTTTATTATTTTTTGTAGGATATTATGCAATACTTATTATTGTGGAGTGTATCTGAAATTTTATCTTTTATCGTCACAATTTAGAAAGCCAAATCGTAGAAAGACTTAATTGAGTGATTACTCATTAGGCACATTAAAGATAATTAATCCAGGAATCATTTTGTATGCCTTTACATCAAAAGTTACAAGAGCGAAGCCGTTTGTTAATGCAGTTGCAGCAACGATTGCATGTTCGGTTGTTATTTCAGGATACTGAAGTTTTAGGTTCCCGGCTTTTTGGGCGATGCATGAAGATAAAGGGAGAAGATTTACGGTAGCGAGGAGCTTGCTGATCATCTCTGGATCTAGTTGTGGTATCGTATAAAGTTCTACCTCTGAAATCACAGATAGCGCTGGTAAAGGCGCGTCGCTTTGCGTTAAGGTTCGCAAAAAATCCGTAGTAGCCTGTTGGCCTTCTAAATGGGAAATTAAAATAGATGTATCGATAAGAATTTGATTCATAATTAGCATAACCTCCATTAATGGCTGTATTTTCTACACTTCAATACTGTTTCTAAAAAGCCTTTTAAAAATCCTAACCCTTATTTATAGCTTCCTCCCTCTTTTTCAAGGCAGAAAATGTCTCTTCAAGTAATCCGAGAAGCAGCTCTCTATCTTTATCTATTTTAACACTGCCTCCCTCTAATACGATGTATCCCTCTTCTGTTGTTTTTGCAAGCAGTATATCATCTTCTTTTATTTCCAACATTTTTCGTATTTGAGATGGAATCGTTATTTGTCCCTTAGGATTAACTTTGCATGAATATTTCACTCTAGAATCACTTCTTTCATATTTATAATAAAATTACGATTAAGAAGATCTTATCATGGAAAATAGGAATTCTCAAGTGACGCTTCAGTTTTTTATTGACTTACCACATATAGTGATATAAAATTAAAT
>JARBUM010000026.1 GCA_029239675.1 Pelosinus sp.
TTTTACAGGTCTTACCAAACGGTCAATCAGGGGCGTGACGCAGTTCATCAATAATATTGCATAACATACGCCTTCAGGATAACCGCCCTGCAAACGGATCAGGACAGTAAGAGCACCAGCTCCTACGGCAAAAATAATTTGCCCCTTAGTAGTAATTGGAATGGTTACCATGTCTGTCGCCATGTAGAAAGCACCTAATATAAGACCTCCAGACATCATATGAAGAAGCGGATCTCCACCAAATGCAGCAGTCAAAGCTCCTACAGTACCAATCATGACTACAGGCACCTGCCATTTGATATACCCTTTATAGATTAAATAAATGCCACCTAAAAGTAGAAGAATTGCTGAAGTTTCTCCCATACTACCAGTGCGCCCACCTAAAAACAAAGACTTGTACATGGTAGCTTGATCGCCGAACGTAGCTACAAGTTTTTCGTATCCTTGCAATTTAAGAATCCCTAAAGGAGTGGCTGTCGTTAGTCCATCCACTTTACCAATCATATCTCTGGAAATCGGCCAAGTAGTCATAGCAATCGGCCAAGATGCAAGAATAAATGCACGCCCAATAAGAGCAGGATTAAAAATATTAAACCCTAAACCACCCATAGTGTGTTTGGCTACAGCAATAGCAAAGATTGACCCTGCTAGTGGCATGTACCATGGTAATGTTGCAGGAATATTCATTGCAACCAGTAAACCTGTTAAAAAGGCACTACCGTCACTTATAACCATAGGCTTATCTTGCCATTTTAAAATTAAATATTCTGTTACCACAGCGGCAACAATACAAAGAACCATATTAACAAGCGCCGGCATTCCAAAATGATAAATTGAGAAAAGTGCTGCAGGCGCTAACGCTGCGTTAACACTCCACATAATTTTCGAAATTGAGTCGTCACACCGAATGTGGGGTGATGCCGAAACCATTAAATTATCTATTTCTGTTTTTGCTTCTATGCTCATACAGCCACCTCCTTATTTCTTTGCCGCCATTGCTGCATTTTGTGCTTTGGATAATTTGATATAATGAACGATATTGCGTTTTGCAGGACATACATACACGCAAGAACCACATTCAACACAATCCAATAAATCATATTGTTCCTTCGCAACTGAATACTCATCGCGTTCACCAAGTATACTAAGCATGCTTGGCACAAGTCCCATGGGGCAGGCCTCTACACAACGACCGCAACGAATACAAGGACGCTCTGGACCAATATTAACATCAGCTTCACTTAATGCAAGAATGCCTGAAGTTCCCTTTATAATAGGTACATCTAGGGTGCGTTGTGCCATCCCCATCATAGGTCCGCCCATAATTACTTTGACTGGTGCTTCGTTAAATCCACCACATAGCGCTATCGCTTGAGCAAAGGTAGTACCAATTCTCAGCAATAAATTTTTAGGTTGGGCTACAGCACCACCAGTAACAGTCGTTACCCGTTCAATTAATGGAATTCCCTTTTCTACAGCATCTGCAATGGCTACTACAGTACCTACATTTTGTACCACCACACCAACATCCATTGGCAAGCCGCCAGAAGGTACATCGGTGCCACAAATTACACCAATCAAAGTTTTTTCTGCACCTTGAGGATACTTGGTTTCAAGAGATACTACCTCAATACCAGCAGCCCCAGTACAGGCCTTATTCATAACAGCAATAGCATCCGGTTTATTTTCTTCGATACCGATATATCCTTTGCTCACACCTAATACTTTCATTGCAATTTGCATACCAGTCACAACTCGTTCTGACTGCTCTAACATCACACGATGATCGGCAGTAAGAAAGGGCTCACATTCTGCAGCATTTAATATAAAGGTATGAATCGGTTTTTCTGCAGGTGGTGCCATTTTTACATGTGTAGGAAATGTTGCTCCCCCCATGCCAACCATACCGGTTTGACGAATAATTTCCTTTATTTCTGTTGCCTCAAGAGTTTTCCAATCACGTTGTAAAGGTAAACCTTCTACCCACTCATCCTGTCCATCACTTTCAATTACAATAGACATACAAGCTCCAAAAACTGGATGAGGATATTCTGCAAGCTCTACTACTTTACCTGAAGTAGACGCATGAATTGGACTAGAAACGAAGGCTTGGGCTTCAGCTATAACCTGCCCTTTTTTAACTAGATCTCCAACTTTTACTATTGGTGAACATGGAGCACCAATGTGTTGTCTCACAGGAATAATGACTTTCTCAGGTATAGGCGCAACTTCAATAGGCTTGCCTGCAGTATACCTTTTACGGTCGTCGGGATGTACACCCCCACGAAAGCTTTTTGCCATAATTTCACCCCTCCTAACTAACTTATGTGTTATTTATTTTCCTCAGTCTGATAAAATTCGTATAATTGTCGGCTGCATCTTAACATCGGATCTAGCCGCAGAATCAAAAAACTTAATATACACGACTGACAAAATAAAAGCGACGGTACCACCCATAATTTGAAGCCCTAAAGGCTGATAGCCAGAATTCTCTGCAAAATTTCCCCCTGCCACCACACCAATAAAGATTGCGATTAATGGTAGTATATACACAATAAAAGCAGCTTTCAGCATATTAACTTCTCTGACTTCAATGGCTACACGCTGGCCTGGCTTGGCTCCTAGATCATTTCTAGCGTCAAGTATCAATGCCGAATTTCCTGGACAAGCGCCGCAGTTTTCACAGTCATTATGACGACTTGTCTTTACTTTTGCCATATGATTGTCTGTCACTTCCAGAACGATTCCTTCCTGCTGCTTATCCATATAGAACTCCTTTCTTCACACTGCTCCTTGGAATATAAATCACATATACGTATTACTCTACACCAATTAATTGTGCTCTGTCAACAAATCGACATTAATATTCGTTTTCCAACAACAGTTACTTTTTTCACGTTATTTTTCTCTCTTTTGTGCTCTTAATCACGTATCGTCGCCTCTAATTGATCTCACGCAAATTTGATCCCTTTCTTTCCTTCATAAAAAAAGACTTAGTTTATGCCAAGTCTTAAGAAACGTAGGCAGAAGCTAAGTCTTTCTTACTTGGAATCAAGAAAGTATATGTTTTCTGATTCTATAACAAAAAGGCCGTGCAGTTGTAATAACTACACGACCTTCTCATTTATCATAAATAATTTATATTTACTTAATAACAGCCAAAATTTCATTAGGTTTTACGCTTTGATCAGCTGCTGCATTAATGGACTTAACAGTGCCATCAACAGGAGCAGTGATTTCATTTTGCATTTTCATTGCTTCAAGAATCATCAAAACGTCGCCTTTTTTCACAGCTTGGCCTGCTTGAACAAGAACTTTTACAATTTTACCAGGCATTGGGGAAGGGACACCAGTTTCACCAGCGCCAACTTCAGCAGCAGCAGGTGCCGCAGCGGCAACTGGAGCAGCTGCCTTAGGAGCAGCAGCAGGAGCAGCAGCAGGTTTTGCAGCAGCAGCAACTACTTTTACTTCTTTTACTTCTTCAACTTCAACCTGATATGCAGTACCATTTACAGTAATATTAAATTTCTTCATTGTAACTAACCTCCAAAAATTTATAATATACTTTTTCTATGCGTTTTTGCGACCAGCAATAGACCATACATTACTATCTCGTGTAATTTTTACAGCCTGAAAGCCAGTTCCCATCATTTCATAAATAGCCGCAGTAATAACTGCTACTACTTCTGGTGAAACACCTTTTGCATCTATCTTCATACTATTCCACACCTTCCTTTAAGACTGTCGCAACACATTCTTATTATAGCGGAATGTTGCCATGTTTCTTCTTTGGCCGTTGTTCACGTTTACTAGCCAACATATTTAAGGCGGTGATAATACGAGGTCTAGTTTCTTTTGGTTCAATAACCTGATCAACAAAACCACGTTCTGCCGCTTTATATGGAGTGGCAAATTCTGCTATATAATGTTCGGTCTTAGCTTTAACGTCTGGATCGCCACGGAATATAATGTTAGCAGCGCCAGAAGGTCCCATTACAGCAATCTCAGATGTAGGCCAAGCCATTACCTGATCAGCACCCAAATCTTGTGAACACATTGCTAAGTAAGAACCGCCGTAAGCTTTACGAGTAATTACTGTCACTTTTGGTACAGTTGCTTCTGAGTATGCATACAGCATTTTAGCACCATGACGAATAATTCCACCGTATTCTTGGCTAACACCTGGTAAGAATCCTGGAACGTCAACTAAGTTGACCAAAGGAATATTAAAGGCGTCACAGAAACGGATAAAACGTGCGGATTTATCCGATGCATCCACATCCAAGCAACCTGCCATTACTGACGGCTGATTTGCAATAATACCAACTGTCTGTCCATCGAAACGAGCAAAACAAGTAATGATATTTCTCGCGAAATACGGCTGCACTTCATAAAAATCACCATTATCAACAATAGACGTAATAACATCTTTCATATTATATGGCTGATTAGGATTATCAGGTAACAGCGTATTTAAAGAGTCATCCATACGATTCACATCATCTGTGTTAGCAACAACTGGAGATCCTTCCAGATTATTACCAGGTAAGAAACTCATCAAACAACGAATTTGCTCTAAGCAATCATCGTCATTTTCTGCAACAAAGTGAGCTACACCAGAAGTGGTATTGTGAGTCATAGCCCCACCCAGCGCTTCCGCTGTAACTTCTTCAGCTGTAACTGACTTAATTACTTGTGGACCAGTGATAAACATTTGGCTGGTGTTCTTAACCATATAAATGAAATCAGTCAAAGCTGGAGAGTACACGGCACCACCAGCGCATGGTCCCATAATAACTGAAATCTGAGGAATTACTCCAGATGCCAGTGTATTATTGTAGAATATTTTACCATAGCCAGCCAAAGCATCTACTGCTTCTTGAATACGTGCGCCGCCTGAATCGTTAATGCCGATGATAGGAGCACCCATTTTCAAGGCTAACTGTTGTACTTTAACAATTTTAGCAGCATGCATTTCACCTAATGATCCACCTACTACGGTGAAATCTTGGGCAAATACATACACTAAACGTCCCTCTATTGTTCCATAACCAGTAACAACACCTTCAGCAGGAGCATCTACGGAAGCCATATCAAAGTTTACACAACGATGAGTGACAAACTGATCCAATTCCACAAAGGTATTAGGATCTAGTAATTTTTCTACACGCTCACGGGCAGTTAGTTTCCCAGTTGCATGCTGTTTGTCAATACGCTTCTGACCGCCACCTAGCTTTATCTTTTCCTGTCTCGCTTTTAAATCTTCAATTTTCTCTTGGACTGTAGCCATTTTACACCTCCAACAACATTCAAATATTACTATATAGTAAGACTATATATTTTGCAATATTTTCTAATTGTATACATTCTTTGAAATCTGCAACAAAGTTTTATTTACGTTCTGATAATTCAAGCAAAATGCCGCCAGTTGCTTTAGGGTGAATAAAAGCAATTGCTGCTCCGCCTGCACCATAACGAGGTGCTTCATCAATCATACGCACGCCTTTAGCTTTCATATCAGCAATCGCTGCTTCAATGTTATCTACGCGCAATGCAATGTGTTGTATACCTTCGCCATTTTTCTCGATGAATTTAGCAATAGGGCCGTCCGGTGAAGTAGATTCCAAAAGTTCGATTTCACTATCACCACAAGGATAGAAGCAAACTTTTACTTTTTGTTGTTCTACTGTCTCTTCGCCTTCTGCTTTCATGCCAAGTACTTCACTATAGAACTTCTTAGCTTGTTCTAGGTCTTTTACAGCAATACCAATATGGTCAACCTTCAATGTTTTAAACATATTGAACTCCTCCTACATTCATTGACGCAAAATGTTTGCCATTATGTCGTCAACGACGGCATATGGATTTTTTTCGCGTTTTTCTACACTTGCTACCACTTCATCAAACTTCCCATAAACTGAGAGTTTTTTTCGTACAAATCGACCAACCTGTTCATCAAGCATTGACAATAGCTCAGTTCTAGTACGGTCTGTACGACGTTTGATGAATTGGCCTGATTCTTTTGATTGGGCAATCTGCTTTTCAATGGCCTCAGCCAACTCGCTTATACCTTCACCGCGGTTTGCTATGACACGTTGAATCGGCGGACGCCACGCTATTTTAGTCTGATTTAAGTCTAGCATCATTTCTAATTCGGTGTGAAGGCGATCAACACCCTCATGGTCAGCCTTATTAATAGCAAAAACATCACCGATTTCTAATATGCCAGCTTTAATCGCCTGAATATCGTCACCTAAACCAGGTACTAATACTACCAAAGTAGTATCAGCGGTTTTAACAATATCGACTTCTGACTGCCCTACTCCCACGGTCTCGACAAGCACCACATCAAAACCAAAAGCATCTAGAATCTTTATAGCTTCTGATGTTTTACGAGATAACCCGCCTAAACTGCCTCTAGTACCCATACTGCGAATAAAAACGCCTTGATCCAAGGTCAATTCATTCATGCGAATACGGTCACCTAAAATAGCCCCGCCAGAAAATGGACTTGTAGGATCAATTGCAATAATACCTACTGTTTTTCCTTGACGGCGATATTCTTTGGCTAGTTTATCAGTTAGTGTGCTCTTGCCTGCCCCCGGTGGCCCGGTAATGCCAATAACATGGGCATTACCGGTGCGAGGGTATAACTCTTGCATAATATTTACTGCATCATCATATTCATTTTCTACAGCTGTAATCGCTCTGGACAAGGCTAGTCGAGAGCCTTTTAACAGTTCATCTGCAATATTCATTGGTTACACCACCTTATGCTACTATAACACAGCACATAGCCATATTATTTTATTTCACATTTGCATTGATGTAGTCAATGATGGTAGTTGTTGATGTACCAGGTGTAAATACTTCGGATATGCCAGCTGTTTTAAGAGCAGGTATATCGGCATCAGGAATAACTCCGCCACCAATTATCAATACATCCGTCATACCTTTTTCACGGATTAACTCCACAATACGTGGGAACAAGTGATTGTGAGCACCGGATAATAAGCTTAAAGCAATTACATTTACGTCTTCTTGCAACGCTGCTTCTGCAATTTGCTCTGGAGTTTGGCGTAGACCTGTATAAATAACCTCAAATCCAGCGTCTCTGAGCGCACGAGCTACTACTTTCGCTCCGCGATCATGTCCATCCAAACCAGGTTTTGCGACTAATATTCTAACACGTTTTTCCATCGTTATTCCTCCTATCCTCTTACAGTGTTGCATGCGCTTGGTATTCACCAAAGACTTTACGCATTACGCCACAAATTTCGCCAAGTGTTGCATAAGTTTTAACTGCTTCCAAAATGACTGGCATCAAGTTAATACTTTCATCATTGCAAGCTGCTTCTAGTTTAGCAAGAGCTGCACTTACAGCCGCGTTATCGCGTTTTGCTCTTAGATCAGCAAGCTTTTTCTTTTGCAATTCACCCACAGAAGCATCTACACGTAAGAGACCTTCAATTGGTTTTTCTTCGATTTGGAATTTATTTACGCCAACGATAACACGTTGATCGTTTTCCACTTCTTTTTGCCATTTGTAAGCACTGTCTTGGATTTCTTTTTGAATGTAACCTTGTTCAATAGCGATTACAGCGCCGCCAATATCATCAATCTTTTGAATATATTTCCATGCTTCTGCTTCAATTTGGTTGGTCATGGCTTCTACATAGTAAGAACCTGCCAAAGGATCAACCACGTCAGCTAAGCCGCTTTCATAAGCTACGATTTGTTGCGTACGAAGAGCAACGCGTACGGAATCTTCTGTTGGCAATGCTAATGCTTCATCCTTAGAATTAGTGTGTAAGGACTGGGTACCACCCATAACAGCAGCTGCTGTTTGAAGAGCAACACGTACCACGTTGTTTTCAGGTTGTTGTGCAGTTAGCATCGAACCTGCTGTTTGCGTATGTACACGAAGCATCCATGATTTAGGATTGGTAGCGCCAAAACGCTCTTTCATTACTTTCGCCCATACACGACGAGATGCACGGAATTTTGCTACTTCTTCTAATACGTTGTTGTGGGCATTCCAGAAGAAGGACAAACGTCCAGCAAAATCATCTACATTAAGGCCTGCTTTAATGGCAGCTTCACAATAAGCAATACCATCAGCAATAGTGAAAGCAATTTCTTGCGCTGCAGTGGAACCTGCTTCACGAATGTGATAACCGGAGATGGAAATGGTATTCCAGTTCGGTACATTTTTTGAACAATATTCAAAAATATTAGTAATCAAACGCATAGAAGGCTTTGGAGGGAAAATGTAAGTACCGCGAGCAGCATACTCTTTCAAAATATCATTTTGAATAGTACCGTTTAATTTTTCAGGTCCAATGCCATTTTTTTCTGCAACAGCAATATACATTGCAAGAAGTACTGAAGCAGGCGCATTAATAGTCATGGAAGTGGATACTTTGCCTAAATCGATTTGATCAAACAAAATTTCCATATCAGCCAAGGAGTCAATTGCTACACCAACTTTACCTACTTCACCTTCGGAAATGATATCATCAGAGTCATAACCGATTTGAGTTGGTAAGTCAAATGCGCAAGAAAGACCTGTACTGCCGGATTCTAAAAGGTAACGATAACGTTTGTTAGATTCTTCTGCTGTGGAGAAACCTGCATACATACGCATGGTCCAGAAACGGCCACGATACATAGTAGGTTGTACACCACGAGTGAATGGATAAGAGCCTGGTAAACCTAGATCTCTTTCATAATCCTGTCCCTCAAGGTCTAATGGAGTGTACAATCTGTTATACTCCAGGTTTTTACGTTCTGGGAATTTAGCACTTGCTTTGTCTACTTTGGCAGTATACTCTGCCACTTTTAATTTCAAACTTTCATTAGCCATACTAATAATCCTCCTTTACTACTTCTTCATGGTACCGGTCTCAATAAACCGGGTATGCCATGAAAGAGCTTCTGTTAAAATATGTGGTGTTTGCGCACATTTTGTGGCTTTTTCGGCTCTTTCCAGATAATCCATAAGCATAGGCTTATAGTCTGGATGAGCACAATTTTCTATAATGACTCGCGCCCGTTCTTTAGGACTTAGTCCACGGACGTCGGCAACACCCAATTCGGTAACAAATATATCAACATCATGTTCCGTATGATCCAAATGGGATACCATCGGAACGATGGATGAAATTGCGCCACCTTTAGCCGTTGATGTGGTAAAGAAGCAGGTTAAATAGCCATTACGGGCAAAATCTCCCGATCCACCAATACCATTCATCATTTTTGTACCCATGATATGAGTCGAATTTACATTTCCATAGATATCAAATTCAATTGCTGTATTCATAGCAATAATTCCAAGACGTCTAGCAACTTCAGGACTATTTGCAATTTCCTGCGGACGAAGCATCATGATTTTACGGTAAGAGTCAATATTCTTATAGAATCTTTCTAATCCAGCAGGTGATGGTGAAAAGGACGTACCGGAGGCAAACTTAAGTTTTCCAGCATCGGCTAAATCCAGCATCCCATCTTGAATTACTTCTGTATATACTTCTAGATCTGTAAATTCGGATTCAACAAAGCCACTAACCACTGCATTCGCAACGGAACCTACACCAGATTGCAAAGGCAAGAGTCCTTTTGGCATACGTCCAGCTTTAATATCCGCTTTTAAGAAGTCAATAAAAAGAGCACTCATCGCTCTAGCATCATCATCGATTGGTGCTAAATCACGAACATCATCACGAATGTCGCAAGGAACGATGTATGTTATTTTATCTAAACCGCAAGGAATATATGGAGTCCCAACACGATCATCTACTTTTACGATAGGAATCGGTAAACGATGAGGAGGATCCAATGGAACATATACATCATGCATTCCTTCCAAGGCTAAAGGCTGGCTTGTATTGACTTCTACAATAACGATGTCAGCACTTTGCACAAAGGATGCAGAGTTACCCATAGATGTAGTAGGAATAATATGTCCTTCTTCAGTAATCGCACAAGCCTCAACAATGGCTACATCGACTTTACCGCCTAAAAAGCCATAGCGAGACATTTGAGCTGTGTGACTTAAATGTAAATCACAGTATTTTACGCCACCTGAATTCAGGGACTTACGGATTTCATTATCAGTTTGATAAGGCAAACGTTTATTAATACCATTTACTGCAGCTAGTGCACCATCTAATTCTTTTCCAACGGATGCACCTGTCCAAAGGTTAATTTGGAAATGTTCTTTTTTGATTCTTTCAGCTAGAGCCAACGGTACCGCTTTAGGATAACCAGAAGGAGTAAACCCGCTAGTTCCAATGTTCATTCCCGGCTTAATAACTGCCGCTGCTTGCTCTGCGCTCACTATTTTTGCATGGAGCGCTTCGTTACGCACACGATCTTTGATATCAATCATTTTAACACTTTCCTCCAAACATCTGAGTGATTAATTTGTTGGTGTCTGCCGCGATAAGTAGAAGGATAGACTACTTAATCCTACTGACAAGTCTTCGTTGATAACTCGAACAGCATCAGGCACCTTTATTTTCCTCGGAGCAAAATTCCATATCCCACGCACTCCAGCAGCAACTAATTGATCAGCTACTTCCTGGGCATACATTTCGGGTACGGCAATAATGCCAATGTGAATTGTCTTCTCCTCCATCACCTCTTTCAAACGGTCTAAATGAAAGACCTCTGTACCTTTTATACATTGCCCAATTTTATTGGGATCAACATCAAACATAGCCACCAGATTAAAACCTAAAGAATCAAAATTGCGGTAATTAGCCAATGCCCAACCTAAATGTCCTACACCAACTACGGCAATATGCCAATTATAATCAAGTCCTAGTATTTCTCCTATATTGCGAATGAGCTCACTCACATAATAGCCAACACCTTTTTTACCAAATTGGCCAAAAGAAGCCAAATCTTTTCGAATTTGCTCCGGAGTCACTCCTAGGCGTTGCCCCAATTCTTCGGAAGATATAATATCCATACCTTCTTCTTGACTCAGTCTCAGCGTTCGAAAATATAAAGGTAAACGATCTATCGTAGCCTTGGAAATGGAAATTTTATCCTTACCGTCTTTCAACCCAAAAGCCTCCCTCGAATGTAAGTAGCAAATGATCAGTTAACATTCTTTTCTCTAGTATGTACAAATTCTCACATAATCTAAAAATTCCTGCCTTGAAATAAGATATTATTTTATTTTTATTTAATTTTTTTAATTAATTATACCATCATTTTACTTTTTATGATAAAAATGTATCCAGTTTCCTTTATTCTTATATAGTATGCAAATAACGCATAAACCTTATTCTTAAAGGCTTTTGTTTTTCTTTATAGCAAAAATAGAGCACAATGGCTCTATTTTTTACAACGTAACCCTATATCACTTTTTTGAAAGAATAACTTTGTTCTTGCCGCTGATAACGTTGTTGCCATACTACCACAATTAGTGCATTTAGTAACCAAAATAGCATGGATAATTGTATATTAAACAATACGTAATCTGTAAATCCATTTACAATAAGACCGAAAATGGCTCCCACGATCCCTAACATAATTCCTGATGACCAATATTGGGCCGATCCCTTAATCGAGGCTAAAGCTAAACGAAGGTGCCCATACATCATCGCCAAAAAAGTAATCAAACCTGGAATGCCAATTTCAGCAGCAATGTTCAAATACATATTATGTGCGTGAAAGATCTTAGTATTTGCATTATTTATGAAAAAGTCATAGTCGGGATATACCATCCAGTAAGCCCCCCAACCAATACCAAGAAAGGGTTTATTTATGATCATTGCAATGGTACTTTCCCATAAGGCTATTCGTAAGGTTGATGAAGTATCTGTAGGATTCATAATTGACATGAGTCTCTCTAGTAATGCATCATGAGCAAAAAATGCGATAACAGGCAAGAAGAGAAGTAGCCAAAAAATCTTACGATTGCATAATATACCATACATAGCAACAATTGCTAATACACTAAGCCAAGCACCCCGTGAATAGGTAAGAATTAAACAGCCACCAAATAAAATTACTAAAGCAGAATATATCCATTTACTCTTTATTTCACCGGATTTATATCCCAGACCTGAAGCAATCGCCATCATTGTCACTAAAAAACCAGCCAATAAATTAGGGTTTTCCAATGTAGAAAATACCCTCATTTTAAGATCAGGAAACTGTTCTCCATCTACCCACTCAAGAGCTGAAACATTAGCACCAAAGAAATATTGATAAAATCCATATAAAGAAACGACTACCGCCGACGTTAGCATACTCCAGATAAGTCTTTTCACTTGAGTACTAGAACGTATATTATTAACAACCAGATAATAAATTAATATGTATCTACCCATTAAGTTATAATAATTGTAGAAGCTAAATCCCCGATCAGGGGATGCCCAAATGGAAGCTGCAGATAATAGAACCAGTAAGGCTATGCCTGCATCAAAAGGAGTGGCCTTAAAATCTAGCTTTCTCATTACTATTATTTTCCCCAGCCACAGCAAAGCACCGAGCCCTAAAAATATGCTGCTAAATTTTAGAGATAGCGGCAAAAAAAAGGTCACCGCCAGTATGCAGTGTTCAATCAAATATTCTAAAAGATACTGGGTATGGGTAGTTCTATATGTTATGTGCACAATTTCACCCGTCTAATAGTATTGCCATTTAGTACTCTTCATAAGTAGTCCTAATCTTGGCAATTACCAAATTCAATACTCCACTTAGATTATAGCTAAGAAAAAATCATTTGTCTACCTACATATTATTTTTCTGACTGCACCGATTAAATATAAAGAGCCGGCGATACAGAGAACCCCCTCTTCACCCGCCAATAATGTAGCACGTTTTAGGCCTTCATCAATTGAATCTGCAGTTTCTACATGTGCAGCCTGTATTTTACGAGCAACAGATTCTGGCTTTCCTGCTCGTTCCGATATGGGGGCCACCACTACTACCTTATTTTGAGAACGGATTAATGTGTTAACCATCGTTTCCACATCTTTATCCTGTAAAATTCCCAATAAAAAAACCAATTCTTTATCTTTAAAGAACTCATCTAAGTTCTCACGCAGCACTCGTACTCCATCTGGATTGTGGGCGCCATCAATAATTATTGTGGGCCTACCTGGTATTACTTCAAATCTCCCTGGCCACTGTACCTCTATAAGACCTTTTTCTATAGCAGATATATCTATGCGTTTTTCACTTTTCCCTAGAATATTTGCTACCATAACTGCAACTGCGCAATTTTCTACTTGATGCCCACCTAAGAGGTTTACAACAAACATCCCAGTTTCCTCTTGCTCTAAAAGCTCCACCGCAACTTTCTGACGATGCCCTACCATCTCAAGAAACCTACCAGAAAAATGTTCTCCGTATCTATAGCAAGTAGCCGATTTTTCCTGGGAAATAACCTTAATAATATCCAAGGCTTGTCCTCTGGCTGCTGTTACAACAGGAATCCCTTGCTTGATGATCCCCGACTTGTGATGGGCAATTTCTCCTAGGGTGTTACCACATTTGTCAGTATGATCTAAAGTAACGTTGGTAATAACAGATATCTCAGGCACAATGACATTGGTAGAATCTAAAATCCCGCCCAAACCGACTTCAATGACAGCATACTCCACTCCACACTTTGCAAAATAATGAAACGCCGCTGCCGTTAATACTTCAAATTCAGTAGGATGACCTAATCCTTCTTCTACTATTTTGCCCATAAATTCACTGATATACCCAATAGCCTCACCAAACTGACTAGGAGAGATTTCATGTTCATTCACTATCATACGTTCTGTATATTGAGATAAATGGGGCGAGGTATACATACCCGTTTTTATTCCTGAGGCTGTTAGAATGGATGCGAGCATTGCCGTTGTCGACCCTTTACCATTGGTACCTGCTACATGAATGGTTTTAAACTTTCTTTCTGGGTGATCCATCAATTCTAATAGTTTTTCAATTCTAGCTAAGCCTAAGTTAATGCCAAACTTATTTAAATTAGCTAAATAGGCCAGCGATTCTTCATATGTCATTCTTGTCACACCTTTCAAGGAAAATACTAAAATAGCTTTTTGAACTGCAGAGATTCTTTTGAAAAAGGAACCACAAAGGCACAAAGGACACAAAGGGAACTATAACAAACTTCCTTCATACCTATTTGATGTACCGCCGTAGCGGCATTGTGCCTTTGTGGTTCACAAACTATACCACCAGTTTACTATCTTATATTTTTTATCCGATGACCAAGTTGCTCTAAGACTCCCATCTTCTATCTCGTTAACAGCCTATAAGCCCCTACCCCCGACGGTCAGAGCAACAGGCTGTAGAACTTGAACTAAGTTCGTTCTAAGGGTCTCCGGCCCCAAGGCTTACTTATATAAGTGGGAGTTAAGATCAACTAAGCCCCTGGATAAGTGCGACTAAGATTCAGCTGGAGCTAAAACTCCACCTGAATCAAGTCTTATTTATAGCGTAGCCAAATAAGCTAACCGCTCCCTAATTGCTGTTTGTTTTTCTTGGTATTCTTCTGCCTTGGCTTTTTCTTTTGCAATAACTTCTTCTGGAGCTTTCGCTACGAAGCCTTCATTAGAAAGTTTTCCTGCAATACGAGCAATTTCTTTGTCCAATGTGGCTAATTCTTTATTTAAACGAGCTGTTTCTTTTTCCACATCAATTAGACCTTTTAGTGGTAGATAAATTTCTACACCACTCACTACCGCTGTCATAGCATTGTCTGGCTTTGCCTCATCAGCTCTGAGTAATTGAACAGTTTCTGCAGCAGCCAGCGTTTTTACATACTGTAGATTATTCGCAAATACCTGCTGCAATTCATCCGTTGCGATTTGCAAAACAACCTCACTCTTTTTCCCTGGTGGCACATTGACTTCTGCTCTCATATTACGAATTGACTTTATGGTTTCCATCATAGTTCCCATCTGTTGTTCTGTATCTTCATTAATGAAGGTTGAATTATCAACAGGCCAATCAGCTACCATAATGCTCTGTCCTTCATGAGGCAAATGCTGCCAGATACTTTCTGTAATAAATGGCATAAACGGATGCAATAATTTTAAAGTATTTTCTAATACATACCACAAGACATATTGGGCAGTATTTCGAGCCTCAACTGCTTCTTTATTGTACAGTCTGGCTTTTGCCATTTCAATATACCAGTCGCAATATTCATTCCAAATGAATTCATATAACAGGCGAGCCGCTTCTCCTAATTCAAAACGTTCTAAATTACGAGTTACTTCACTCACTGTTTTTGCATAACGACTAAGAATCCACTTGTCAGCTAAAGTAAAGCTATCCTTTGCTGTTGCAGTAAGACCATAGCCTGTTAATTGTTCTCTAGTACTTACATCTTCTAAATTCATCAGTACAAAGCGAGATGCATTCCATAGTTTATTAGCAAAATTACGACTCGACTCTACCCGTTCCCAATAAAAGCGCATATCATTTCCTGGTGTATTGCCAGTCACTAGCGTAAAGCGCAGAGTATCTGCACCATTTTTGTCGATTACTTCTAGAGGATCAATCCCATTTCCTAATGATTTACTCATCTTGCGTCCTTGTGAGTCACGCACTAAACCATGAATAAACACATGTTTAAATGGAATTTCCTGTTTAAATTCTAACCCCATCATAATCATTCTGGCTACCCAGAAGAAAATAATATCATAACCTGTTACCAACACACTGGTAGGATAGAACTGCTCTAATTCCGCTGTATCTTCCGGCCATCCCATAGTAGAAAAAGGCCACAAGCCGGAACTAAACCAAGTATCTAACACATCTTCATCTTGCTCTATATGTTGACTGCCACAAGCAGGACATGTAGTAACTTCTTGACGAGCTACAATGGTTTCACCACATTCACAATACCAAGCAGGAATACGATGGCCCCACCAAATCTGGCGAGAAATACACCAATCTCGAATATTATCCATCCAATTAATGTAGGTTTTAGTAAATCGTTCAGGTACAAACTGGATCTCTCCTGAAGTCACAGCCTCAATAGCAGGTTCTGCTAAGGACTGCATTTTAACAAACCATTGTTTGGATACCAAAGGTTCAACAACAGTAGTACAACGTTGACAATGTCCTACTGCATGCATATGTTCATCTACTTTTAGCAATGATCCTATTTCTTCTAAGTCAGCAACCAACACTTTACGGCACTCGTAACGATCAAGCCCTGCATATTTACCAGTATCTGCTGCCATAGTACCATCATTAGCAATAACAACAATTTGAGGCAATTTATGACGTAAGCCCATTTCAAAGTCATTAGGGTCATGAGAAGGTGTAATCTTAACTGCACCTGTACCAAAAGCTGGATCTACATATTCATCTGTGATAATCGGAATGAGACGTCCCACTAAAGGCAATACTAATTGTTTACCAATTAAATGACGATAGCGGGCATCCTCTGGATTTACAGCTACCGCTGTATCACCCAACATGGTCTCTGGACGAGTCGTAGCTACTGTCACATATTCGCCTTGGCTTCCCTCTACGAGATAACGAACGTGATACAAATGCCCTGGCTTTTCTTCATGTTCTACCTCAATATCACTAAGCGCAGTATTACAACGAGGACACCAATTGGTAATACGGTTGCCCTGGTAAATAAGTCCTTTCTCATACAGTGACACAAAAACCTCGCGCACAGCCTGAGAGCAACCTTCATCCATGGTAAAACGCTCTCTTTGCCAATCACAAGAAGCACCCAAACTTTTTAACTGTTTAATAATCCGATCACCATACTGCTCTTTCCATTCCCAAACTTTTTCAATAAACTTTTCACGACCTAAATCATAGCGAGATATGCCTTCTTTCGCCAGCATCTCTTCCACTTTAATTTGAGTAGCAATGCCTGCATGATCGGTTCCTGGCATCCACAAGGTGTTATAGCCTTGCATGCGACGAAAACGAATCAGAATATCCTGCAAGGCATTGTCTAAGGCATGTCCCATGTGTAACTGTCCAGTTACATTAGGTGGCGGAATTACAATACTAAAAGGCTTTTTACCCTTGTCTACTTCCTCATGAAAGAAGCCATTATCTTCCCAATATTTATACCACTTTTCTTCCACTGCCTGTGGGTCATACACCGTTGGAATATTTTTTTCCATCTAGAGAGCCTCCTACTATTCTTATAAAAATACGAAAAAGTTTAGGCGTTCTTTTTAACCGCAGAGGCGTAGAGAACGCAGAGAATTTCGAACCACAAAGACACAAAGGACACAAAGTTTTTCACAAAGGGATTATAATCACGCCCTTTTGAACTTTAGTGGTTAAAAATAAAAAAGCCCTCTCATCCTAAAAGGACGAAAGAGCATACTTTCGTGGTACCACCTTGTTTTTCTGAATAGCAATAAACCAATGCTACTCAGACTCTAAGTGCCATAACGGGGCACAACCGATTGCACCTACTCTTAATTCAACGCAATAGCTCCAAGACTACCTTCCCTTATCCCATCCCGAGAGATCTTTCAGCCACGGATCTCCTCTCTATACGGTGGTAATAAGATACTCCTTCTTATCATAGCTTATCAAATATATTGTATATACTATACCTATAAAATACATTCTTTGTCAAGAATATAAGAATTATTCCTATATTGTTTTTGCGCTTTGTACTTAAACAAAATCCTTTACTGGAAGTTTTAACATATGCATGAGATGCAAAAAGCTATCTGCTTCTAGTTCTTGTCCTGCAAGTAAGGCAATTTTGGCACAAGTGCGAGCATCGTGTAGTGCGTTATGATGTTCAAAATCAATTTTAAAACGCTGTGCTAAGGTATTTAATTTATAATTTTCTCCATTAGGCCATGCTTTTTTGGCAATTTGAACCGTACAAGCATGTTTAAAAGAAGGAGCAGGCAAAGAATATTCTCGCAAGATACCTCGCAATACACTAATGTCAAACGTTGCATTGTGGGCAATTACGATTTTATTTTCAAGATGAGGGCGAATTTTTTCCCACAACTGATCAAAGGTTGGTTTATTCATAACATCTTCTGGATGAATCCCATGAACTTGTATATTACGATAATCAAATTTAAGTACTGGTGGGCGAATTAAGGAATAGGCTGACCGAACAATTTGTCCCTTTTCCACAGTTATAGCTGCCATACTGCATACACTGGAACGACTGGCATTGGCAGTTTCAAAATCAATTGCAACAAAATCCATTATTATTTGGCGCTAATTGCGCTCTTGCTCCTCTCTATCATAAGATTTAATCTCATATAAAAATAATATATTTTGTAGTATATCATATACGTCAGCAATATTTACAGTCTAAATTCACTTACATTCGTTTAAGACTCTTAAACAGTTGTAAGCGTGATGAGGTTAAATGAATCCTCTACATGATTAGCTATAGGATTTCTTATAGTAAATAGGCTAAATAAATATAAATATTAGCAATTAAAATCGATACTATCATAAGGGGAAAGGCAATTTTCATATAACCAATAAAGGATATGGGATGACCATGAGTAGCTGCTAAACTAGATACCACGACATTAGCAGAAGCACCAATTAATGTACCGTTCCCCCCAAGGCAAGCTCCCAAGGATAAAGTCCACCATAAAGAAGTAACATCTATCTTGCCAATCTCTCCCATAGATTTTATTAAAGGAATCATCGTCGCCACAAAAGGAATGGAACCAACAAATGCAGAGCCAATGGCGGATAACCAGAGAACGAGGACGTGCATCAGAATAGTATTTCCCTGAGTCGCATTCATAGCCCAATGAGCTACCATACTAATGATACCCGTAATTTCAAGTCCTCCTACGAGTATAAATAATCCAATAAAAAAGAAAATCGTATTCCATTCTATTTTCTTAAAAACTTCTTCTGGATCTACCCTTCCTACCAATAGTAATATAACTGCACCAGCCATAGCCACGGTAGCAGAGTCCAAGTGAAGTGCTTGATGTACTATGAACCCAGTAATAGTCAAACACAAAATAGCTACACACTTTTTCATTAAGGGTATATCCATTAGAAAAGAAGCTTCTTCTAATGTCATGATACGCTGCTTTTGTTGTGGAGAAATTTTCATTTGTTTCCGATATAACAAAAAGAGTACTAAGCAAGTCACTATACTTATAATAAGGATAGGCACAAATAGGTTTACGATAAAGTCATTGAAGCCTAAACCTGTTGCACTGCCGATCATAATATTGGGTGGGTCACCAATTAACGTAGCTGTTCCGCCAATATTTGATGCTAATATTTCGGCAATGAGATAGGGAATTGGGTTTATTTGTAGTAAATCACTAATAGCGAAGGTTACGCTAGTGAAGAGTAGAACCGTCGTTACATTATCAAGAAGAGCAGAACAGACTGCTGTAAGGCCGAAGAAAACCACTAAAATTTTCAATGGATCACCACCAACTATTTTAGCAGCTTTTACAGCCATATACTGAAACAACCCGGTTTGGCTGGTAATAGCCACAATAATCATCATACCTACTAAAAGGCCAATGGTATTAAAATCGATCATCTTAATGGCTTCTTCTTGGGACATAATTTTAAACAGTAGAACCAGAATTGCACCCATAAGGGCAATTTTTGTTCTATGAATTTTCTCCGAAATAATAATTGCATAAGCTATAAGAAATAAAACCAAGGCAATCCAAGCTTGTTGTGCCAACATGGTATTCTCCTTTCATATTAAAAATTCCAATTCTCTATATCAAACTGTTAGTACTATTCCTATTTTTCTATAAAAAAGTATTTTTCAAAACTTTATCGTTTTCCTTTTTGTATGATTTTTTAGTGAATTTTACATTTCTTCGCTTAAAAAGTTGTGAAAGGCTAAAAGACAGTTATAAAAACTATCTCTTAGCCCACATTGCTTAGATTGCCTCACCTAATTATCTTTAATACCTCATTTAACTTGATTAATTCAAGGTGATATCCATTCGTTATCCTCTGATTAAATACTCTAAAAGTAATTTAGTATCTTCTGGTTCAGAAGCAATAATTTCGATTTCGTCTATTTTGGCTTCACTAAAAATTTTAGACAATGCGACATATTGGCACAATTTTGATCTTAAGTTCAATCGATCTCCTTCAGACGTAATTAATTCAATTTTTCCCTTACATTTATCAAGCACTTCCAAAAACTTGTCTACATTGGTTATACCTATAATTTTCATAGTATATTACCTCCTCTTTATGAATAGAGCTTTGTAGAGCAAAGCATAATGATGATCTCTTCGTCATCCCCGTCAATTTTCCCTTCACTGCACTTTTTTTAGATAAAGAAAACTTGATTCTGGTGGAGTTTTAACTCATCTGAATCAAGTTTTCTTTAAATATTTATATTCATCACATCTCCATTGGTTCATAATGAATTTCCCAAGTGAGATTACCCTTACGATTCGAATCTTGAAAAATACGCCTTTCATGTACACTATACCCTATGACAGTTATTTGCGTAGCTCGTTTCTCAGGCGGAAAAACTCTATCTTTGGTTCCAGGATAAATTGTTTCAACCTCACCATTCTCCCATAGGATGCTAATTTTGGACTTATCCGCATGCTCTCCTGCTGCTTGAAAGTTAACAACAATTAACTTTTTTGCAAAATTTCCAGCAATAGTTTGCCGTAGTTCTACCTTACCTTCAAAAGGAACTTCTCTTCCATAAATAACTCGTAGTGGTGTAATTGTCACCGCATCAAAAGGAATAGCTGTGTCTATTGGTTCAGTGGAAGAATGAAATGAGGTCTCTTTGGGTTCTAGAAAAAACATATAGCCACTTGCCATAACTACTAATACTAGTATGGCCCCAGCTGTAAAAGACCTCCAGTGCATTTTTATAATCTCCTTCTCTTCATTCATATTATGCGAAGTAGCAAGACATTCTTATTTACGAAAAAAGTATATTCTTATCTGCTACTTTTGTCAAGAAACTGCCGATCGATGTACATTCACTTTATAACTTATCTAACTTCTTCATTAAATATTCCATAAGTTTCTTAGAATCTCAATGTTTTATATCGGAAAAGCTATCTATTGAGGGGGTGTTAATTATGTTTTGTCATCATTGGCATCACAATAACAAGTCAGATATGATGGAAGATATGCATTGTATGATGGGATCAAAGCTAGGTATGGTTTTGACAGCTGGAGCCCTTATCTATCTTGGTTCAAAACTCATGCACCGTATGAAATATCATTAACACCTGATCGTTGCCCAAGCTTATAGCTTGGGCAATTTATTTGCTATTCTGATTTCATTTCGTTAATAACAATTCCCTTACCAGCTAGATTAATAAGACATTCTTTGAGATATCCCTCATTGTGTTCAGGGTAATTATAGAGTTCTGAAACTCTATCTAAATTATATCTTTCACAAGATTTACCACGATAACAAGGATCCATCCACTGTTTATCAACATGATAACCACGGCATTTCATTTCACTCATAACTCTTACATGGTAATTCCAAAGAATATGGGGATGGTGTTTAAAAACATAATCTACAATAGCATGTTTCTTGCCCCATCCATTCCCACGAAGAGCGCAGCATTCTCTGTGTTGTCCCAATAATTGCTGACGTGGCAAGTATTCAATTAGTTGATAGTGCCATAAACGCATACCCCTAGTCTCCTTCTGTTTCGGATAATAGTTAACGTAAACCTAATGTTTTATTGTATCATAAAGATACTACTTAAATGCAGGCACATGACCAAACTATACTGAGCATTTTTTTATAAATAGATTATCAGTGCGGTATCTCAAGCTTGCTACAACCAACTAAATTTTTGCAATCATACCTTTTTCATAGATCTTACTCCCCAAGCAATGAAGCCTGGGGAGTTTCTCATTTACGTTCAACAAACCACTTGCCTTCATCATCGAATAAATAGATTTGTTTTCCCATAATTTTGCAGGTATATCGTATACCAAGACCGCCACTTTTTAAAGAAACTGCCTGGCGCACATCTAATACTCTATCAACTTCAAAGATTCGCCCATCCTCCCATCTTATAGTGAGAGGACGAATTGCCCCATTCACATCATGTTCAGCTGTTATTTGTACGAAAACTTTACCCATACTTTCACCTACTATTTAAAATATGAAATCGGATGTATAACGTGATCATCCTTTGGATTGAACCCAGTAAGCTTCCTATCCAGCATCATGGAGCAACGCTGGATGCTATAATGACCAAATCGTTTATGTAGATTATCTACAGTAAATTCCAAGGTTTCTGCATCCAATTTACTATTATCGAACAAATCAAGTTGCACCTGACCGTTAGCTGTCACTAGATCGCTCCCTCTAACACCAAGGCTTCGAATCGGTTTATCCCATCGGTAATTTGCTTGGAATAATTCCATTGCCTTTTGTGCAATATCACCAGAAATAAAAGTCATACCTGGTAGCTTTCCCTGCCTCTCAAATGAGAGTAAGTCATTGCCTCTCACACTAATTGATACAGTTCTACACTTCAATCCATGTTTTCGCAGACGTGTTGCCACGCTTTCTGCCAGCACATAAATAATTAGTTTGACATCTTGATTATTAACTAGATCCCTTGGCGTTGTTGTACTATTACCAACTGATTTTATAAGGCTCTCTTCCCCAAAGCGCTTAACTGGTGCTGAATCAAATCCATTTGCAAAATGCCACAATGTTTCTCCCCAAACTCCTAGTAATAGTTTTAGGTCACTTATATCTCGATTGGCAAGATCTCCAATTGTATAGATTGCTCGTTTCTGGAGTTTTCGTCTAGTAGCACGACCAACATACAGTAGTTCCCCCACTGGTAACGGCCACACGGACTGGCGAAAATTCTCTTCCGTTATAAGTGTTGTGGCATTTGGCTTTTTCATGTCACTGCCAAGCTTGGCAAATATCTTATTCCATGATACGCCGACGGACCCTGTAATTCCAAGTTCATCCTGTAAGCGCTGCCGAATCTGATTTGCAATATCTGAACCAGTTCCGAATATTTTTTCTGTGCCCGATACGTCAAGCCAAGCCTCATCGATTCCGAATGGTTCAATTTGATTTGTATAATCTAAGTATATCTTACGGGCTAGTCTAGAAAAACGCAGGTACTTTTTAAAATCTGCCTGAACTGTCACTAATCCCGGACACTTTTGTTTTGCTTCCCAAATTGCTTCTCCAGTTTTAACTCCTAGTGCCTTGGCAGGATAATTCTTTGCGAGAACTATCCCATGGCGTGCCTCAACATCACCGCATACAACAACAGGCTTATCACGTATTTCCGGTCTATACAAACACTCTACAGATGCGTAAAAATTATTAAGGTCAACGTGCAAAATTGTACGCCTCATGACAATATTACCTCTCTTTGTTTCGAACGTATGTTCTATATAATTATAGAGTTAAGAATTGTAAAACGCAAGTAGCAGTTGTTGGAAAATAAAGAAGGCCGTCTCATCCGGCGGTAAGACGGCTAAACAGAGATTATTGTGGCAACCGAAAAAACATAACTACAAGTAACCCCATAGTGACCATACCAAAAATTATTAATCCATATAAAACTAACATATTACCAGACCTCCTAGTAATAAATTACGCAACTGAAGATGATTATGTTACTTAAGAGCAAAGCGGCTATTTTGTCTTTCCTACCCTAGTCCGCTTCAAGATAAGCAAAAAAGCTACTACCTCCAACAGTTATCTAGCCAAATGCTCTCGAATCGGTACAAAATAAGATCTGATGAATATATTAAAAGTGTTAAAGAAAAAGGAGGAGAAATAACGATGAATTGCAATAAAATCCATAATGATTTTAATCTTGAAGAATTAGAAAAGAAAGCCTGTAAAACGATTGAATTCCCAAGATTAGCCTCAACTACTGGTAATGCTATTGCATTGTTCACCATGCTAGTGTTACAAGAAATCATTGAACAGCAGACTGTTAATCCAATCGAAAATTTGCCTAATATTATCGCACTTTCAAATAGCATTGCTAGCTTAAATAGCAGTATAAAGCTCATTCAATAGACAGACAGGCACCAGTGATCAACTGATAAATAAACAACGCTAAATCATACTCATAGCTACTACCAATATCGATACGTACCTCGAATCTATTATCCCCCTATCATTAGGTAAGACGGTGCTTGCTAAGCCACAGCTATTGTCTATTCTTATTTACTAAAAAATTTAGAAAAAGAAACCGTTGATAAAATTCAAACCTTCATGTGGCTGACAACTGAAAAAGCTAACGTAAATGAAAGAGGCAGGCCAAATAGCCTGCTTCTTTCCTATCTTCCTTATTGATTTTATTATTTTTCAAAGTAAACACTATTATTGACATAAGAAAAGCCCCCGAAAACTGCGAGAGCCTATAATTTACTGAGTTGTCATCATTCTGACAGAAATATATAAAGTAGTAGAGAGAGAGTACCTTAAATGACCATTACCATCACTTATGTCGCTAAGTGGATTGTTCACATACTTTTAAAGAACAACTCCCTAAGCAATTAAAGCCTAGGGAGTTGTTCTTTTTGCATTCTCATTATTATCACTAAGAATTAACCTGATACTCATATACCTACCTCCCAATATAAAACAGTACACGATGGCTAGTATTTTAAAAATACTACTAACTATAATGTAACGAATCTCACTAAAGCTATGCATATCGCTAAAGCTACAAAAGTAATTAGGAATAAGATAACGGCACTGCTTATAAAAGGCTCGGCAGATTCCATCTTAGAATGACTTTCTCTATTTTCTCTACTTATAGGTTCACAGTAACCATCATGACAATATAATTTGGTCATCATGCTCATCCCCTTAACTATTCATTCTGGATTAAAAAGGGAATTATCTTTTTATGATTTTATTATATATTAATAATAGTTGTTTGTAAATGATAATAATTATCATTGTTTAATATCTTTATAATTTTTAGAGATTTTATTATTTTGCAGAATGATGCGATTCACCTACTCTCCCCCCTCCTTGTGAACCTACGTTCTGTCATTTATAGATTTTAGAGCCACAAAACGCAAGTAGCAGTTGATGGAAAAAAGCCGTCCACCTAATGAAAGGTAGACGGCTCCGATATTCAAATTTATTACTCTTTCTTAATAATAGGCTTGAAATTTATCTAATTAAATAGTGCAATAATTGAATTACCAGCAGTATATATAGCCAATACTCCTGCAAAAATCACAATTGGATGGTTGCGCCATTCATTTTCTTTCATATTAAGCACCTCTTCACTTTTAATAATCGTTTACTACTAATATAGAGAAGCTGAAGATCAGTAAATCCTTCAAACAACTCCCTACCAAGATATAACATTTAAAACTATTTTCATTATACACATTTAATGTTTATTTGTAAATAATAATTATCATTTATCAAAATAAATAATAATGTAATAAATATATTTTTTTCTGTAATTTAAAAGATAAAACTATTCATCTCACAATTCATTAAGACTATATAAATATAATACTAATCCTGCAGTCAATATAATATGAAATATGTTAAATAACCAATCTCCTAGAATCATAGTATCAACTCCTTGCTTAATATATAGTTATATATCAAAGGCTTTAGAAATCACTGCTATATCAATCAATTATTTATATTATAAAGAAAACCTATGACGAAAATATGACGAAAAAAAAGAACCGCCCACCAATTAAGGTAAGACGGCACCTTTGCATTATCAATCTGTTTGGTGTTAAGTTAATTTAAAGACGCAGGGTCTATATAAATGCCCATAGAAACTGCATACCATACGATAGCTGTTAAAGCTATCGCGAATAACTGTCAGACAGGAGACATTATGGAATACATACCCATCCACTTCATTTTGCCATGACACCGTTATAATAATACATAACTCATTAACATCTCTTGCATAGGATATAATGATCCTAAAAAATTGGAGGTTAATAAAGTGTTTGACTACAGCTATAAGCGTGAGAGTAAATGTTGTGAAGAATGTGTTGGTAAATTTATCGATACCTATAAGATAAATAAAATTTCTCGTGAGGAGCTCAAGTTTGATCACTGCCGTTATCCTATATGCCCTAATTGCAGTACGTATTCGGATGATCCACATTGTCACTCTCTAGAGGATTTGCGTTTAGAGGATCTAAGAATGAGCAATATAGTTATATTAAATGGTGTTGATCCTATTGGTAACGTCATTTTTAGTAATAATAAAGTATATCGTGGTATTCATAAACAATACGTAGAGGAATATTTTGCTATCTATCAGATATGCCAGCAACATGGCTTGTTCGGACGTCACATTATTAATACTAAAATTGCTAATGATTTTAGTTTAGAGCCATTTGGATTAATGTTTGAGCATGAGATCGTTTGGCCTTATATATATCCTTTTGAGTGGACACTATCGATGACTATTGATGCTGCTTATTCAGTGTTGAATTTGGTAAGGAAACTAGATGAACTTGGTCTAGGACTTAAAGACGGTCATCCATTTAATAGTGCTTATCACAAAGGGATTTTTTGTTTTATAGATTTTGGATCTATTGTTCGGCGAAAAACATCTCAGTGGATGTTTACAGAATTCATTAATACTTTTATCAATTGGATTATTTGTAAAACAAAAGGTCTAGGTCAAGATAAGGTACTAATTGAGGAAGATATATCCGTTCATCTCACAAATGAGGAGCAAGAACAATATAATTTTTTAAAAACAACTACTCTAGCACTTGTGTCTTCCGGGGAAAGAATACAAGCAATAGAGTTACTTTATCATTGGATCCGTTTTTACGAAAGCCAACTACAAATTATACCATGTATCTCTAACATTCCGGATTCTAGCCTTAGCTCAATTATAAAGTTTATAAATGATGTGCAAATTAAACAGGTTATGCTGGTTTCTGGTAATTTTGCAAATCTTTGCTTTAGATTAAACCAGAATAATACTTTGGTTACCGTATTCAATGAGAATCCTAAGTATATAGATTTTATTTATTCTCAAATTAAGCAAAAAACATCTAATATATCTACTGTAGCAATTGATTTTCTAAACCCCAATGGCCCAAATGATTGCTCTAGATGGTTTAATGCAGAAATTAGATTTTCTTCGGAAATGGTAATTCTGTTTAATCACTTTTTGAATCAAACTGATTTTACCGAATTAAGTAGGAAATTAAAATTATTTACGGTTAGATATGCAGCTATCGAAATTTTTGATCCACCCAATGAAAGTCTTATCGAAGCCATTAAACAAGATTTTAATATTATTGATATTCTGAAAGAAAGCTATGATGGTAAGAGACTCTTATTTGTCAAACTTAAGTAAATTGGCGTAAAATACAAAAGATCCGTCCACCTAATCAAAGGTAAACGGATCTTTTATTTGTAAATCTGTGAATAACTGTGTACGGTTTATTGCGGCCGTCCCAGGGACGTTTTAAACAATAAAAATAACTTATCGATTTTCCTTGTATATTTACTTCCCATCCTGAACTATCCCTACCAAAATGGTGTTCATAAGATACTGCAGCATCCTTGCTAAAATTCATCTGCAGCTATATAGGTATATACCGATCACCGCCATGCTGGCCATAACCAGCAGATCCTTGAACCTGCGAATTGAGCAACTTGTCATAACCATATCTTCCCATACTTTCTGATGGGTTACTATAGTAACCGGCTCACGATTCTGCCATATATTATAAAACTCATCGATGGCGTTTATCACCCTATCCTGTGATATTTCTTTAAAGTTTTCATACCAAGTAACAGGCATGGGACTTATCATAATGACTAATGATAATTTGATTGGCTTCGCAGTTACGTTATCGCTGATAGGAAAACCATCTTCTACAGGAAATTCTGACACCTCACTGTTTAAGTTAATCTCAGATTCAACTAACACATCCACTTAATAACACCTATCTTGCCCGGTTGCTTTGGTGGGCTAAAAATAAATTGTGCTTCAGCCATATTTGCAAGTCACCTTCCTAGTTTATTTTAATAATTACTATTTTTTATTACTAAAGAGAGGCTTTTGGCCTCTCACATTCAGTCCATTATTCTACATTTATTAGCCAATATCAATGTTCGATAAACTGGAGTTATTGGAAGTTGAAAAATATTATTTTTTATACTTTTTAACCGATGCTTGCATCACAAAATCGGTGATAACCCATTCAGGTAAGATGCTTTTTAATTCATCTTGGAAGTGTATAAATAACTCAAGACTTAACCTCTGTCCTGTACTCACGAAATAGGCAGGATTAACATAGTAAAAGTCGAGAAGCAGTACCTATCGCAGAAAAAGAAACATCTGATATGATGGAAACGTTTATGAAAACCACCAAAAAAAGGCGCAAATAAAAAAGCACACGCTACAAAATAGCATGTGCTTTTTACTTTTATTTGTGCTTATTGGTGTTACTTTTTAAGGGTTAAGGGACAAAATAAGGTACAGTTGACATAAGAAAAGCCTCCGCATACCTGCGAAGGCTATAAATTACTGGTGACACACCGGGGAATCGAACCCCGAACCTACTGATTAAGAGTCAGTTGCTCTGCCAGTTGAGCTAGTGAGTCAATTTAATTTAACAACATTTATATGATACATCATAATGCTATAAATGTCAATCGTTTTATGCCTCAATGTCTCTTAAACTACAACTTATCCGATGACCAATTCACTCTAAGACTCCCATCTTCTATCTTGCTAACAGCCTGTAGTGCCCTGTTCATGGCGCACATGGAAACAGGTTATAGAACTCGAACTAAGTTCGCTCTAAATGACTCTAAACCCAAGGCTCACTTATACAAATGGGAGCTAAGTGCGACTAAGATTTAGGTGGAGTTAAAACTCCACCTAAATCTTAGTCTTCTTTATCATGTGATAAGGAGCTATCTATAGTATCAATCAATCTATAGATAGCTCCTGTGTTTATTATTGATTTGCTTTCTTTTCTTGCAAATATTGATCAATTGCCGTTGCGGCTTTCTTGCCAGCACCCATGGCAAGAATAACAGTGGCTGCGCCAGTTACAATATCACCACCAGCAAATACGCCTGGTTTACTCGTAACACCTGTTTCTTCATGAGCGGCAATATTGCCTTTCTTATTTGTCTCGAGGCCCTTTGTAGTGGATTGTACTAGTGGATTCGGCCCTTGCCCAATGGCGATAATGACAGTATCTACTTCTAATACAAATTCTGAGTTTGGAATTTCAATTGGACGGCGACGGCCTGAAGCATCAGGTTCCCCTAGTTCCATACGAACACATTGGAGGCCCGTTACCCAGCCATCCTTATTGCCTAACACAGCGGTTGGGGCTGTAAGGAATTGAAAATCTATGCCCTCTTCTTTTGCATGATGAACTTCTTCTAGTCTTGCTGGCAATTCTGCTTCCGAACGACGGTAAACAATATAGGAATGATCGGCACCTAAACGAAGGGCAGTTCTAGCTCCATCCATTGCTACATTACCCCCACCGACAACAGCAACTTTTTTTCCTACATGAATGGGAGTACCACATGCTGGAAAACGATAGGCTTTCATTAAATTGCAGCGAGTCAAAAATTCATTAGCAGAATACACACCATTTAGGTTTTCCCCTGGAACACCCATAAAATAGGGCAATCCTGCTCCTGTACCAATAAATACAGCATCAAAGCCTTCTTCTTCCATAAGTTCATCAACAGTGAAGGTACTGCCAATCACAGCATTCACAACAATTTCTACACCAAGTTTGCGTAAATTGTTGATTTCTACCTGCACTACTTCGTCTTTAGGCAAACGGAATTCTGGAATACCATACATTAAAACACCGCCAGGCAAATGCAAGGCTTCAAAGATAGTAACTTTATAGCCCTTTTTAGCCAAATCACCAGCAACAGCTAAACCAGCAGGCCCTGAACCAATGACAGCCACTTTCTGCGCATCTGAAGCATACTCAATAGCAGTAGTAGTCTCCCCTTTATTCCGCGCAGTATCTGCAGCATAACGTTCTAGACGTCCAATACCTACTGACTCGCCTTTTTTAGCTAATACACAGTATTTTTCGCATTGTTCTTCTTGAGGACATACTCTACCGCATACTGCTGGCAAACTATTCACTTCTTTTAGCTTGGCAATTGCAGCATCCATGTCCCCTTCTTTTATCTCTTTAATAAAAGCAGGAATATCGACTTGTACAGGGCACCCCTTACGACAAGGCGCGGTTTTACATTGCAAACAACGCTCTGCTTCGGCTTTTGCAAGTTCTGCTGTATACCCAAGACTTACCTCATCAAAATTCTTAGCCCTTACTTTAGGGTCTTGTTCCGGCATTGGATTTTTATTTAGTGAGAGTGACATTTACATCCCCCCTCTTTCTTACCAGCAAAATGCTCGCTATGTTGTTTTTCCTGTGGCTTATACATGCGCTGACGTGCCATTAGACTTTCAAAATCTACTTTATGAGCGTCGAACTCTGGACCATCTACACAGGCAAATTTATTTTCTTGACCTACTGATACTCTACAGCCGCCGCACATGCCAGTTCCATCTACCATGATAGGGTTAAGGCTAACTACTGTGGGAACTCCATACGGCCTAGTTGTTTCAGCAACAAACTTCATCATAATTACAGGTCCAATCGCCACAACCAGGCTGATCGTCTTATCTGAATCCAATAATTCTTTTAGCGGTTGGGTAACCAAAGCCTTGATACCTTTTGAGCCATCATCCGTTGTGATGATTAATTCATCACTGACTGCTGCCATTTCTTCTTCATAAATCAAAATATCCTTAGAACGGGCACCAATAATAGAAATGACTTCATTACCAGCTTCTTTCAGACCACGCGCAATAGGAATTTTTCTATGTGAGTTGCTTTGCCTAGAGGACCAACTAAATCTAACAGGAACTCTCCTTCATTTAAAAGACCTAGTTCTACTGTAGAAGCGCCTACCTCTTGAAAAATTAGGGTAATACTGCCCTTTTCTCGATTAAAATCGGCAATTGTTAAAGGAATACGCTCTCCTTCTTCATTTACACGTAGAATAACAAATTGGCCTGGTTTTGCTTTCTTAGCAATCAACGGTGCTTCCACTTCAAAAAGTTGAACACTTGGCGCTAATTGTTGTTTCACAAGAATTTTATACACAAGAAACCTCCTTGAAATAAGGATTGGTAATGGCATTACAACCACTTACCTTTTCCATAACTTACGGTGTTACTACTAATAGATATAATAATATCTCTAATAATTACATGATACACACTATTAGTCAATACAGAAAATACTTCAGTTATATACAGTAATTTTGATATCATTCTTTTTTATATGCAGCAAGCTAAAATAAACCAACAATTTTTCCAGCATTGTCAATATTCATTTTTTCTGCTGCAGGATGTTTAGGCAATCCTGGCATGGTCATCACTTCACCTGTTAGTGCTACCAAGAATCCAGCCCCTGCTGCCACGCGGATTTCCCGCACTGTAATAGTAAATCCAGTCGGACGTCCTAGTTGCGTCATGTCATCACTTAAGGAATATTGAGTTTTAGCCATACATATAGGTGTTTTATCAAAACCTAATCCTGTAAGTTCCTTAATGGTTTTTTCGGCTTGGGCAGTATAGCTTACACCCTCAGCACCATATATTTCCCTGGCAATAGTTGAAATTTTATCCTTAATGGATGCATTAACATCATATATATAGTTGAATTGCTTGGGTTGTTCACAAGCAGCCAAAACTTTTTGTGCCAGTTCCAAACCGCCTTGACCACCTTTGGCCCAAACTTCAGATAAGGCTACCTCAGCACCAAGCTCCATACATTTTTGCCTTACGAATTCCAGTTCTTCTACCGTATCTGTAGGGAAAGCATTAATTGCCACCACTGCTGGCAAACCAAACTTCTGCATATTTTCAATATGCTTCGTCAGATTGGCCAAGCCTTTTTCTAAGGCAGGCATGTTTTCTCCGACTAGTTCTGCTTTCGGCACACCGCCATGCATTTTAAGAGCCCTTACGGTAGCAACAATTACGACTGCATCTGGCTTGATTTCTGCAAAACGGCATTTAATATCTAAAAACTTCTCAGCACCAAGGTCAGCACCAAAGCCTGCTTCTGTTACGCAAATATCAGCTAGCTTTAGTGCAAATTTAGTCGCCATTACACTATTGCAGCCATGAGCAATATTAGCAAAAGGCCCCCCATGAACAAAAGCTGGAGTATGTTCTAAGGTCTGCACTAAATTTGGTTTTATCGCATCTTTAAACAGTAAGGTTAATGCTCCAGTAACATTTAGTGCCGCAGCAGTAATTGGCTCATTCCCATAGGTATAGCCAATAATAATCTTGCCAATACGAGCTTTCATATCATCTAAATCACTAGCCAAACATAAAATTGCCATCATTTCAGAAGCTACTGTAATATCAAAGCCACTTTCTCGTGGTACACCATTTATTTTCCCACCCAGTCCACAAATAACGGAACGTAGTGAGCGTTCATTCAAATCCATAACTCGGCGCCAAGTAATACGTCTTGGATCTATGCCTAATTCATTACCTTGATGAATATGATTGTCAATGATCGCTGCTAATAAGTTATGAGCTGTGGTAATCGCATGAAAATCCCCAGTAAAGTGCAAATTAATATCTTCCATGGGCACTACCTGAGCATAACCACCACCAGCAGCACCACCTTTCATGCCAAAGCAGGGACCTAGGGACGGTTCACGTAAAGCAATGGCTACCTTCTTACCCATTTGATGCAAAGCATCGCCAAGCCCTACCGTAGTTGTTGTTTTTCCCTCACCTGCTGGTGTAGGATTGATAGCCGTAACCAACACTAATTTACCATCAGGGCGAGTTTTAATATTCTCCCATGTCTGTAATGATACCTTTGCTTTGTATTTACCATAAAGTTCGAGATCATCTTGGGTGATGCCAAGTTGGCTGGCAACTTCCTCTACATGGATCATTACCGCTTCTTGAGCAATTTGAACGTCACTTTTCATCAATATGCCTCCTTATATAACTATAGCCAAAGTGATACTTGATACAATACATTGTTTCAAGTATCATTTGGCTGTAACTCTACTGAATGAGCTTTAACTTAGCTGTTCTTTGTATTATGTTGTAATACAGCAGCTTTTACTGTATTACTTAGCAGCATAGCAATGGTCAAGAGACCAACTCCTCCTGGTACAGGAGTAATGGCTCCCGCCACTTCCTTTACCTCTTCGAAATTCACGTCACCTACTAACTTTTTATCTGCTAGACGATTAATTCCCACATCAATCACTACGGCACCTGGTTTTACCATATCTTTGGTTACGAAATGCGCCTTGCCGATTGCTACTATTAAAATATCAGCTTGAGATGTAATGCTTGGTAAATCAACAGTGCGAGAATGACATATGGTAACTGTGGCATGACGAGCTAATAGTAAATTTGCCATTGGCTTACCTACAATATTACTTCGTCCAATAATAACCGCATGTTTCCCTGCAATCTCTATATTGGCAAGTTCCAAAATTTTTATACAGCCAGCCGGTGTACAAGGTACAAGATGTTCTTGCCCTGTTGCCAATTTACCTACATTTACGGGATGAAAACCGTCAACATCTTTATCTGGATGAATGGCTTTTAACAGTTCCGCTTCATCATTTCTTAAAGCTTCCGGTAATGGTAATTGTAACAAGATGCCGTGAATGGCAGTATTTTTATTTAATGAAGCAATTTGCTCTAACAATTCTTGTTTGCTGATCGTTTCAGCCATACGTATAACTTCTGAATAAATACCAAGTTCTTCACAAGCTTTATGTTTATTGGCTACGTACACTTTAGAAGCAGCATTTTCACCAACAATGATAACTGCTAGACCTGGAGTAATACCTTGGTTTTTTTTAAAATTTTCAACTTCTATGTACACACTTTTTTTTATTTCCGCCGCAAAGAATTTGCCCTCTAATAATCTGGCTGCCATATGATACACCCCCGCCCTGTGTCTATTCTCTTCCCAGAAAACAGAATGAATTTAAAATTTCACCAAAATACTCATTACAGTAAATAGTAATAAGGCAATACTAACTAAACCATTGCGCATAAAATACTTTTGGGTCACGAGCCTAAAATCAGTAGGACTAACAATCGAATGTTGATAGATCAATACGACCGCAGCTAACACTACTCCAGCATAATATATCCCCTGCATATTCATAAGCTGACCAACTGCAAAGAAGCCAATAATACTAATAACATGCAAACCTCTACTAATCTTAAGAGTACCTTCTATGCCAAAGCGCACTGGCATAGAATGCAGTCCATGTTTCTTATCAAATGCAACATCCTGACAACCATAAATGGCATCAAAGCCAGCGATCCATACGCCAACGGCTATACCTAGTAACACAATTGGCAGGGTAATATCTCCACGCACAGCTACCCAAGCGCCAATAGGTGCAACGGACAACGCCAATCCTAAGACTAAATGACAAGTCCAAGAAAATCGTTTCATATAAGGATAGACGACTAAAGGGATCACTGCCAATGGCGCTAGTTTTAAACACAAGGGATGTAAATTGGCTGCTGCCCAAACAAATAAGGCTAAGCTAGCGAATGTCATTACTATCGCCCCCTGCGGTTTAACTGCTCCAGTTACCATGGGACGGTTAGCAAACCTTGGCTGTAATTTATCATATTTTAAATCAATAAGATTATTCAATGCCATAGCTGCGCTGCGCGCTCCCACCATAGCCAAAGTAATCCAGAAAAGATTCTTACCTGTAGGTATGCCACCAGACGCTAGTATGGCACCGATATAGGCAAAGGGTAAGGCAAATACAGTATGCGATAATACGATATTATCAAGATGTGCTTTAATCTTACTCAAGGCCTAAGTCCTTCCATTTCTTGTCAACCATAGTTTTTATATCTGCTGACATTTCAATTTCATCTGGCCATTCTCGAGTATAGCCTTCTGTAGCCCAAGCCTTCGTAGCGTCAATCCCTACTTTTGTTCCCCAATTCGGCATGGGGGACGAATGATCTAACACATCTAGTGGCCCATCTACCATCACGATATCACGACGGGCATCAATGTTATTGTATACACGCCACCAAACTTCATTCATATCCTGTACGTTAACATGTTCATCCACGACAATCACCATTTTAGTAAACATCATTTGCCCCATACCCCAAATAGCATGCATCACTTTTTTGGCTTGCTGAGGATAGTTTTTTTTAATAGATACTACAGCACAATTATGAAAAACACCTTCAAGAGGCAAATTCAGATCCACAATTTCTGGTAAATTCATTTGTAATACAGGTAAGAAAATACGTTCTGTAGCTTTTGCTAAGAAACAATCTTCCATGGGCGGTTTACCTACAATAGTAGATGGATAAATAGGATTTTTTCGGTGGGTAATACAAGTAATGTGGAAAACGGGGTAATCATCCGCAAGAGAATAATAACCCGTATGATCACCAAAAGGACCTTCTCTTCTTAGTTCATCAATCATGACATAACCTTCTAAGACGATCTCCGAATGAGCTGGAACTTCCACATCCACTGTTTCGCATTTTACCATTTCCACTGCTTTCTTACGCAAAAATCCTGCAAATACCATTTCATCAATATCTTTAGGCAATGGGGCTGTCGCAGCGTAGGTAATCGCTGGGTCCGTACCAATGGCTACTGCTACTTCAATGCGATCCTTACCTAATGTTTGGTGAGCCCGATAATTTTCGGCTCCATTTTTATGGATATGCCAATGCATACCTGTAGTTTGTCCATCAAATACTTGTAAACGATACATTCCCACATTACGTTTACCATTCAAAGGGTTCTTGGTAAATACCAATGGCAGTGTAATAAACTTTCCTGCATCACCAGGCCAACATTTTAGAACAGGAAACTTGTCTAGAGAAGGTTGATCTTTAATAATCACTTCTTTACAAGGTCCACTCTTTACGTACTTAGGAAAGTTAATCGCCCGTTTCGCTGTAGGAATAATTTTAAGCAAATCTAATTTGTTCTGCACTGAAATATAAGGCAGCTTAAAAATTTCTTTTATCTCTGCTGCAACGTCATCAATCTTGTCTACACCAAATGCCAAAGCCATACGCTCCATGCTACCAAAAGCATTCATAAGTACTGGCATATCATATCCTTTTACATTTTCAAAGAGCAAAGCTACATTTTTCTCACCAGACATTTTAGATACTCTGTCAGTTATCTCTGTAATCTCAAGCTCACAATCTACCTCTTCTTGAATGCGTTTTAACCAACCTCGCTCCTCTAGAGCATGAATGAATTCACGTAAATCAGCAAATGCCATGTATATATAACTCCCTTTCATTGACTTCAATGAATATTATTTCTTTAAAATATATCTTACAATTAAAACACTAATTTCATACAATACAATCATAGGCACAGCAACCATCGTCTGGGAAAAAACATCTGGAGTCGGTGAAATAAGAGCACCTATCACAAAGGACAATACCAAAACATGTTTGCGCTTAGCAGTTAAGAAATTTGAACTAATCAGACCAAATCTTGCCATAACTATAATAAATAAAGGTAATTCAAAGATAAAGCCAAAAGGTAACAAAAAGGAAATGACAAAGGATAAATATTCGCCCAAAGATAACAACGGTTGAAGATTTTCCGTAGCAAATCCCATAAAGAATTTAATCCCTGCTGGCAGTACCAATACATAAGAAAATGCAAGTCCTGTAAAAAATAAAAGTACAGAAGAAGGCACTAAGATCAGAGAAGCCTTATGTTCTTTCGATGTTAATGCAGGTACGACAAAAGCCCAAACTTGATATAATACAATGGGTAATGCTAACAAGAAACCTGCAAAAAAAGATACTCTTACATATGTAAAAAAAGCCTCAGCCGGACTCATATAATACAATTTGCCCGCAGGAGCTGTAATATACTGCACTAACTCAGCAGCATAAAAATAACTAATCAGACTCCCCACAGCCACAGCTATAATGATAATAATCAACCGCCGTCGCAATTCTTGCAAATGATCAACTAAAGACATTTCATTACCTACATTCTCATTTGGTAGCTGATCCTCATCTTTATCTGCAATTATAATATCCGACATTGAGTATTCCTCACTTTTTATCTTCCATCTTACTATCTGCTTTACTAGCAGTATCTTGACTACTCTCCCCAGTTGTGGCTTTTCTAAATTCCTGAATACCTTTACCTAAAGCTTTACCAACTTCCGGTAGCTTACCTGGGCCAAAGACAACCAGTGCTATGACTAATATTAATACCAATTCAGGCATGCTGAAACTGAACATCTGTACATAACCCCTTTCAAATAGAACTACTCATCTATTATACCTAAAAATCAATAAGAAGAAAAGACTTGGCTTGTGCCAAGTCTTTTGCATTTGGAACAAAAGCTGTCATTATAATCTTATATCCTACAATACAAATTAATAATTACGCAAACCTACAAAATCAGCTACTGCAATAAATGCTTCCTTATGTTCCCCTGTTATGTTTGCTGGTATAACGCTACGGGCACGTTTTAAATAATCTGCAACACGCTTGTAAGAATATTCAATTGCGTCTGTCTCATGAATAATAGCTAAGCCTCGTTTAATTTTCTCTTCAGACATATTCTTAGTTTGGACAATTTCTCGTAATTCATCCCTATGAGAGCTATGCTCCAAGGCATAGATGATAGGTAATGTTACAATGCCCTGCCGTAAATCATTACCGACAGGCTTACCAATCTGCTCCGAAGAAGCTGTAACATCCAAAATATCATCTGTAATTTGAAAAGCCATTCCTAATGAATATCCGTATTCCCGTAAGGCTTTGGTTTCTTCCATAGGCAGTCCCACCGCTAAGCCACCTAATTCACAACTAGCAGCAATAAAATCAGCGGTTTTTTGCTCAATACGTACTAAATAGTCACTTTCTTTTTGGTCAGCATGAAAGGTACTGCGATTCTGATTAATTTCGCCCTCACACATAGAGCAGATAACATCTGTCAACACTTTAAGCATATCACTACTAGCCTTATTCGCCACTAGAGAAAAGGCTTTAGCAAATAGATAATCGCCAATTAATACAGATGAATGATTACCCCAACAAGAATTAGCCGTTGCTTTCCCTCGACGAGTTGTCGCATTATCAATTACATCGTCATGGACCAAAGTAGCCATATGTATTAATTCAATAGCAATTGCCATTGGCATTATTTTTTCCATATTAGATACCTGGTTTTTGGTACACATAAAATACAAAGCAGGACGCAATCGTTTGCCACCAGCTTCTACTAAATGTTTGCTAATATCTGTTATTAATTTTTCGGGCGAGTGTATTACAGAAAGTAACTCCGTTTCCAATAACATTAAATCACTTTTTACAATATCAAACATCGAATTTTTATCCACTATTTTAATCACCTACACGCAAAGTCTGTTACTATAATAC
>JARBUM010000027.1 GCA_029239675.1 Pelosinus sp.
ATAATGACATTAAACATAATTGAGGTATGACTATGAATAATTGTACAGTTTCAGAAGAACATATTTGCGCTAGTATAGTACCCATTTTTAAAATGTTGCGTATTCAAGAACTACAAAAAATTAATACCTTAATCACAAAGAAAACTTATGAAAAAGGCAAAATCCTCTTTACCCAAGGAGATCTAGCGAATCATCTTTATATTGTGCGTCATGGCAGGGTAAAAGTTTATGAAATGTCAGAAGACGGCAGGCAGCAAATTGTACGCCTACTAGAGCCTGGAGATTTTTTTGGTGAATTAGCTTTGTTTATGGATGAACAGTACTATTTCTTAACTGCAGAAACCCTAGAGGACACTGGAATTTGTCTACTATCCCGAGATGATTTGAAGAAAATCATGCACCAAAATCCTGAAATTTCATCTCGTATCATGCAGGCATTAACGGAAAGATTAGCTTATGCCGAAAAATTTATCAGTAACCTTACTTTACAAACCATTGAACAGAGGCTGATTACCTGGCTACTCATTATGGGAGAAAAAGAAGGAGTCGTCACCCCCCAAGGCATCCGACTCACCATTAATTTGCCAAGACATGAGCTTGCTAATTTATTTGGCACGACACGAGAAACATTAAGCCGTAAATTTTCCAAACTTCAAGCAGAAGGTTTTATAACGATTACCAGCCCCAAACAAATAGTAATTCTCGATAAACTAAAACTTCATTCTACTTTGAAAGAAGCGTAATCCGCCAACTCTTTTCCCTAAAAAATGAGCCAACCTACCTCACAATAAGTAGAGGTTAGATTGGCTCATATTATTTAATTTAGTGATTTAAAATTCCAATTTGAATAAAGAACAGAACCATGAATAAATATAAGATCGGATGAACCTCCCGGCCTTTACCCCTCATTAATTTTAGCAAAGGGTAAACAATAAAGCCAATACCAATCCCAGTAGCAATGCTATAGGTTAATGGCATCGCTGCTACAACAAGGAAAGCTGGAAAAGCCTCTTCAATATTTTGCCAGTCAATATCTCGCAAAGCATTCATCATAAAAAAGCCGACAATGATAAGAGCTGGTGCTGTAACTGAAGGAATACTCGATAGCATCTTGGCAATAGGAGAGAAAAATAAAGTTACTAAGAATAAACCTGCGACAACAACTGCTGTTAAACCTGTACGTCCTCCTACTGCGACACCTGCACTAGACTCTATGCAAGTAGCAGTAGGGCTCGTCCCTAGCAAAGCACCAGCTACTGTGCCCGTTGCATCTGCCAAGAAAGCTCCTCTTGCATTAGGAAACTTACCATTTACAAGTAATCCCGCCTGCTCCGCCATACCGAGTAAAGTACCAGTTGTATCAAATAAGGTTATCAAAAAGAAGGTAAAAATAACGGAATATAAACCTGAATCTAAAACTCCCTGTATATCCAATTTCAATAAAGTATGCTCTAAACCACTAGGCATAACCACAAACTGAGAAGGTAAAGACATGAATCCCATAAAATAAGCAGTTATTGCTGTCACTAGCATCCCGATAAACAAGGCTGCCCTTACACGGTATGTAAGTAACACAAGAGACACAGCTAAGCCAATAATCGTCAATAACGGAATCGGTTCAGATAAATGGCCAAGAGTCACTAAGGTAGCAGGAGAATCCACAACAATTTTAGCGCTCTGCAAACCGATAAAACATACAAAAAAGCCAATTCCTGCTGTGATCGCATGCTTTAAGCTCCCTGGAATGGCATCAATTAAAATGGAGCGAAACTTTGTAAGAGATATTAATAAGAACATGATACCCGATATAAAAACGGCTCCTAAAGCCACTTCCCAGGAGTATCCCCCGCCCTTTACTACGCTAAAAGCAAAATAAGCATTTAGCCCCAGACCAGGCCCAATAACAATAGGGTAATTAGCAAATAACCCCATAATTAATGTGCCAATCACACTGCTCAAAATGACAGCCATAAAAACACCATTAAAATCCATACCTGTCAAACTTAAAACGGAAGGAATAACAATAACGGAATAAGCCAATGTTAAAAAGGTTGTGACTCCCGCCAAAACTTCCGTAGATATGCTTGTTCCTCGTTCTCCTAGTCTAAATAATGATTCCATTTACAACACCTCTAATTCTATCCATATAAGGCGATATTATAACATAGTTTATAGTATTATGTATACACTAAAATTAGGATTTAGCCTCCTAATTTTCAATTATCCTCTCGTATTCGACCAATGTCATTATTTTCCTAAGAACAATGACTCTATTTTAGCTAAGATAGACTTCATTGGCAGGACATTTACATTTTTTGAAGAATAACTTATCCGATGAACAAGCCGTTCTAAGACTCCCTCTCTTGTCAGGGAGAGGGAGTCTTAGAACGAGTGAGTCCGACGGATAAGCACGGTCTTAGCTTAAAGCATTCTGATGCTAATCTACCTTATCACATTGAAATCAGCTCTTGATATTTCATATTATGTACATTCTTTTTTAATAAAACACAGACTTTATTAATAAGATTAGATATACGAGCGTTTGCTTCATCATTAATATGGCATATTAGAATTATGAGTATAGGAGGCTAACATGAAACTGATTGGAAAAGCATTAATTGCCCAAGGTGGTGGTCCCACAGCAGTTATTAATCAAAGCATGGCTGGAGTTATCGCTGAAGCACAAAAACATGACCAAATTACTAAAATATATGGTGCTCTTAAAGGTGTGGAAGGCATTATCAATGAAGACTTTATTGATTTGACTCAAGAAACTTCCCACAATCTAGAGCAAGTAGCAGCTACCCCATCATCAGCTTTATTTTCTACACGTGTTAAACCTGATGAAGACTATTGCAAAGAGATTTTCAAAGTATTAAAAGCCCATGATATCCGTTATTTCTTTTACATTGGGGGCAATGACTCTGCGGATACGGTACATATCGTAAGCGAACAAGCTAAGTTAGACAATTATGAATTTCGCGCCATTCATATACCAAAAACCATTGATAATGATTTACTAATCAATGACCATACACCAGGCTATAGTTCTGCTGCCCGTTTTGTTATGCAGGCATTTTCAGGAATTAACCTTGATATGAGAGCTTTATCGGGGGTGTACATCGGTATCGTTATGGGCAGAAATTCCGGTTTTTTAACCGCTGCAGCGGCTGCTGCCCAAAAATTCCCTGATGATGGTCCTCATTTGATTTATTTACCGGAACGTCCTTTTATTATTGAAGACTTCCTTGCGGATGTGCAAAAAATATATCTGCAACATGGCTATTGTGTAATATCCGTATCAGAGGGGATTAAAGACCCATCTGGCACTCCTATTATTTTGAGTCTATTAAAAGACATTGAAAAGGATGCCCACGGCAATATAACCATGTCTGGAACGGGAGCTTTAGGAGATTTACTCACCCAAGCTGTAAAAGAAAATTTGAAAATCTCCAGAGTGCGCAGTGATACCTTTGGTTACATTCAACGCTGTTTCCTCGGTTGCGTTTCCGATGTAGATCAGCAAGAAGCAAGAGAAGCAGGGGAAAAAGCAGTTCAATTTGCCCTATCTAGTAATTGCGATGGTTCTGTAACCATTCACCGAGTAGGAGACTATGCTGTCGAATACAAAATGACTCCTCTAGCAGAACTCGCAGGTAAGACCAAACATATGCCTGATGATTTTATCAATACTGCCGGAAATCATGTAACAAGTGCCTTCAAGAATTATCTTAGACCGCTTCTAGGATCAAACCTGCCCTCAGCTACCAGATTAAGAGCCCCTCGGGTTGCGAAAATCTTAAAAAATAACTAATCCCATTTATAGCTTACTTTCATTATAAGAAAAACGCTGACGCGTCCTTTTAAAACATAACCGTTTTGAAACACGAAGACACAAAGCCGCTTACGCGGGCACAAAGAACACAAAAGGTAGAAAGAACACTCCTCTGTGTTCTTTGTGCATCTTTGTGTCCTCTGTGTTTTAGCTCCTTAAATGCCTTAGTTGCACTTATGTAAATCGGAAAAATTTTATGCTTTCTGATTTACTAATAAACCTCCAGCCATCTACTATTAGAAGGCTGGAGGTTTTATTTGTAGCAAGTTCCTTGTTATTATTTTAGTAAAGCTTTACGATTATGGCTATATTTCAATTCTAATTCCATAATACAATTACTGGTACGTTCCATATCCTTTGAGAAATTAGTAGCATCATATCTTCTATCTTCAATAACTTTCCACATTTTTTCTACGAACTCCATGCCTTTAACTAAGCCATATTGATAAAAAGGCTTCTTAAAGATAAAATTCACAAAAAAGTTCTCAATTAAGATATCAGGATTGCAATGATCTGGTTGGGCAACTGCTTCTTTACTATCAAGGAGTTCATAGTTAGCATAGATGATACGATTTAACTTTTGACTTAAGGTATCATCTGCTGCCAAGTTACATATTCCCTTAATGGTTTTTTTTACTAGTTGTATGCGTTCTTTTATGGTAATTTGCCTGGACTGGATGATATCAACTAAATGATGCTCTATTTCAAAATAATAATACAAAGGATTATAGGCCGATTTTTGTTCAGGAAATATGTGGACTACATCATTACCGGGAAGTATCACCATGGGCTGTTCTTCTGAGCGAAGGATCTCCAAGGGGCGAACTCGGCTAACAAGCTTAATAACAGCTGGACAACTAAAGCTTAGAGTGAGTTCTATGCCCCGAGCTGTATTCATGGGATAACGAGGATACGTCTGACAGACCGTGTCAAGATGACTGTGACCAGCCTCACCTTGCAAACGACAAAGATTATTTCCCTCTAAGAACCAACACTCACCGTTGGCCTTTTTGGCAATATACGCATATTCACCCAGTTCACTCTTCCCCATTATAGGAATAAAGATCTTTGAAAACTCTTCCTCTCTACCTCTTTCCCTAAACAACTGGGCATTTCGTCCAAAACTCTCCTCATCCATTGTTACCTGCCAATCATTACGGCAACAAGAACCACACATCTCACAAGAAAATTCTTTTATAATATCAAGGTATATATACATCTTCTTTCTCCATTCTACTGCTCAGACTATTAGTGTCTTTCTTCTTTGAAACCCAATAAACTCCTGCTAAATCTGTAAAAATACACATTGCTAATAAAAAGGAGAAGTTGCCTCTTATGGCTAACTTCTCCTTCAAACAGTATCTATACCTTCATTTTTTTATTATTGACAATGCTCTTTCTATCTAGAATTAAAAGAGTCCTAGGATGCATCCTTTTCAGTACTAGATACACCAATATTTGTACCTGAAATATTCTGTTCATTGCCTAAGGACAAATTAGAATTGGCACTAGCTACAATACTCTTATCATTTGTGCTAGCTACTTTTTTTGTTTTAGGCCCACCAATTTTCCATGTCACACCTGCGCGACCCATTTTTTCACTACCACTAATCGCAAAACCAGCATTTAATAAAACGTCATTTTTTACATAATGATAGACCCCAATAGCCATTGCCTGTTGCCCGCTATAAGTACCTACGCCCATTGAAATTTGTGTAGGACCAGCCGGATCATAAGGCATAGGAGCTAAAGCTGAGAACGCTGCGGCTAAGGCTCCGACTTTATCGACGCGGGAAGAAAGGTTATCTATACGAGAATCTAATCGCTGAGTTTCACTGGTAATTCGATTATCGAGAGCCGTATCTTTTTCCTCTACATAGCTTTTGTCAGCTTTCTTTTTATCAAGAGCGGTATCTTGTTCATCTACATAGCTTTTGTCAGCTTTCTTTTTATCAAGGGCTGCATCTTGTTCATCTACATAGCTCTTGTCAGCTTTCTTTTTGTCAAGGGCTGCGTCTTTTTCATCTACGTAGCTCTTGTCAGCTTTCTTTTTATCAAGAGCGGCATCTTTCTCATCTACATAGCATTTGTCAGCTTTCTTTTTGTCAAGGGCGGCATCTTTTTCGTCTACATAGCTCTTATCAGCTTTCTTTTTATCAAGGGCGGCATCTTTTTCGTCTACATAACTTTTATCAGCTTTCTTTTTATCAAGGGCGGTATCTTTTTCGTCTACATAACTTTTATCAGCTTTCTTTTTATCAAGGGCGGCATCTTTTTCATCTACATAGCTCTTATCAGCTTTCTTGTTGTCAAGGGCTGCGTCTTGTTCATCTACATAGCTCTTGTCAGCTTTCTTGTTGTCAAGGGCGGCGTCTTTTCCATCTACATAGCTCTTGTCAGCTTTCTTATCTAACTGCCCAAAATTAACGGCATCCGTTCCTTGAGTACCAGCAGCCACATTGGTAATTTGCCGTTCCTTCCCCACTTTACCAACTGACACAGTATTTTCGCGATCAGCGATGGAACCTTCTCCTAATGCAACGCTACCTTTTTTATTAGCTTGAGCTCCAGCACCAATTGCGGTACTATTACCAGCGGTGGCCTTTGCATTAGAGCCGATTGCAGTGTTATTTGTGCTATCTTCTTTAGGACAACCAAGCCAATTATGACTAACATCAGCATCAGCATTCTTGCCCACGGCTGTGTCGGTATCCGTTACCTCATAACCATCCTTTACAGGATCAGCCCACGCTGGTACCGCATAAATAGTTTGGAGAAATACGAAGGACGCCAATGCCGTAATTTTTACCCAGTTATTTTTTTTCATTATGTACCTCCAATTTAAATTTGATAAAGAAGACTTGATTTAGGTGGAGTTTATCGCTCTTTGAATCTTAGTCGCACTTATTCAGGGACTTAGTGGCCTCTTAATTCCCACTTATATAAACTGGGAGCCTTAGAACAACTTGGTCATCGGATACATTGGTTATGTAAAATCATACGGGCTTATCTCTCCCCCAAAAATGCACCGTATCACCTCCACGACTATCATTTTCATTAAGGAGTGATGCAAACGTAGCACTCAAAAACGTCTGTTCTTAATGCATGATCATTGATGACTTAAGTCACAAGCACACACTCTAGAATTATTATTTAAAGAGGATTCCCATTATGTCGTAAACTATCCCAATGATCTGTACTAGTATATTTATTATTTGTAAAATTATTACAGTTTGTACTAACTAATCTCTATATAAATAGAAAAAAGAAGGTCTTGATTTTACTCAAGACCTTCTTTTTTCTATTTATATATACATGAGCTAGAGATCTATTTTTCTCTAGCTTTATTTACTAATGAAATTCATCTCTTCGTTGTGAATGTTTAGTTATTATTTCAATTTTATTAATGCACATTGATTGAAAGCAAAAACACTATAATCTTTCATCTAAATATTGTTTCTTTTTTTAAAATGTATACACTAGTATTAATAGTTACTTTAAAATACTCTCCATATTATTAGACGTGAAAGTATGGATGAGTTTAATAGGTTTAAACATAGGAACTAATAAAAGAAGAGGTGATTATTATAAATTACACAGACAAGACCATACTAATAACTGGTGGTGCTAAAGGAATTGGCAAAGCAATGGTCCTACGTTATTGTGAAAAAGGTGCTACTGTCATTTTTTGTGATATTGATCATCATGCAGGTAAAGAATTCGAGTCTTTTCTCCAGTCACAGCAATTGAAAGGTTATTATTATGAAATCGATTTAGAAAATGTACCCGCTATAAAGGAAATGTTCCAATATCTTATAGAGACTTATACCAAGGTTGATATCTTAATCAATAATGCTGCCGTTTTTTCGCATCAAGCCATTGAGGAAATAACAGAATCACATTGGAATCATGTCATCAATATAAATTTGCGAGCGCCTTTTTTCTGTTGTAAAGAATTTATTCTGCAGCATAGCAATAAGGAATATGGACGAATTATCAATATTGCTTCTACTAGACACTTAATGTCCGAGGCTAATACGGAACCTTATTCCGTGTCAAAGGGCGCTATTGTATCATTAACACATGCACTTGCTATTTCATGTAGTAACAAAAATATCATTATAAATTCAATTAGCCCTGGTTGGATTGAAAATAATAATTATGATGCATTAACAGAAGGGGATCATAGCCAGCATCCCTCTGGAAGAGTTGGTAAACCTGAAGATATTGCTAGGGCTTGTCTTTTCTTAACAGATGAAAACAACGATTTTATCAATGGAGAAAATTTAGTTATCGATGGCGGAATGACAAAAAAAATGATCTACCAGCCGTAGATCATCAATGAAAAAGGGACATTTATTACAGCAAGTTAATTTGCCCTAATAAATGTCCCTTAATAAGCAATATATAGGATTACTTATTTAAAAATCCCAAAAGGTTTACCTGTAGGTAAGAAAGTTCTACCAAAATGGTGATTTAATACCACGGCACCTGAGCCATAAAAAGAAACAAGTGCTATTGCTAACTCAGTATAGCCAGCTACGGTATGAGCCCAATGAGCCACTCCAAAAGCATCTAAAGCTAGCATTGCCAATAAAACATCAATCAGTACGAAAATAATAAATAATACTTTGTTTGTTTCCATCGAACCAATCGTCATGAACAGGGAAAAAATTAAATAACCAATAAAACCAAAACCAAGTTGTGCCATGTCAATGCCCGTCATAAGAGCCTGTCCAAAAACGCCTAATTTAATTAACCAGCACGCTGCGACGGAGAACCAGAAGAAAGCGTATCCAGCAAAGGCAGTAGCTCCAAAAATGTTATTGTGCTTAAAGTCCAGAGAAGCTGCCATTAATTGTGCAAAAGCGCCCAAAAATATAGCCCACGGGATCACAAAAGATAAACCTGTTGTAATTCCAAGTTTCTGGGTTGATGCTACAAAAGTCACCATTGCCAAACCAAATAATCCTAAACTAGAAGGGTCAGCCACTACGATTTTTACATGTTGCGTATTACTCATAAAAACCTCCTTATATATATACTATGATAAGTTACCACATAACTAAAATTCGTGTCAATATGCTAAATTATTACACAATTTTCAAACAATTTAGCAGCAGCTTTTTTTATTGGAAAATCAACATCATAAATAACGTTATGCGCCCTTTTGCTCTTAACTGAAAGGTAGGTTCATGTTAATTTTATACATGCTGATCTTATATAAAAAAGAAGCTAAGCAATGGCATTACCACTACTTAGCTTCTAGCTTTCTCTTTATATTAATTCTGTATCCCCTACTAATTCCAGCACCTTATCAACCTTGAAGAAAACGAGATAGTAATCTCCTTTAGCCTCACATTCTTCATGTTTACAATGGCGAAGAAGGGAAAAAAGCAATTCGCTATTTTTTTCTTCTCTCACTTTGGTAAGGTAGATGCGCTTACCTGTCAGCTTACCAGCCTCAATAAACAAGAAACATGCATGAGGGTTAACCAAAATATTTTCATGTGTCTTACGTTCTTTCATAATAAATCCTACTAAACCATCTTCTAGACTATAAGGAGTGGCATATATAGCAGCATTTACTACTCCCTTATCATCAGCAGTAGATAAAACACCGCTACCTTTTACAGATGCAAAATATTCTTTTAAATCCATGACTAAACCCTCCCATTTTAATATTATTTATTATTAAATTATACTTTATATTCTTTATCCCTTTCTGCATTTCCTTCTTAATTAATAAAATTTATTCTTTAGTTATTCAACACATATATAAGGAAAGAAAAGTTGTAATTGGCAAGTAAGCCTTTTATGATATATAATTTATGTCCCGCTTAAAAAGTTATTTGTGTATTTAGGAAGAATAGTATATTATATTAACAGAAATAAGTGAAGTGGGGGAGGATGGGAATGGCTTTAATTGTAAAAAAGTTCGGTGGAAGCTCTGTTGCTACACCTGAGAAAATTATGGCGGTAGCCCAAAGGGTTTTACGTGAAAAAGGTCCTGAAGATAAAATGGTTGTAGTTGTATCAGCAATGGGAGATACTACTGATGATTTAATCGCCTTAGCCAATACCTTAGTTGGGCAGCCATATACATATGCTCGCGAGATGGACATGTTGTTATCAACAGGCGAGCAGGTAACCATTGCCTTATTGGCCATGACTTTCAATAAATTGGGGCACCCTGCCATCTCATTAACAGGCTCTCAAGCTGGCATTAAGACTAATTTTGCCTATACAAAAGGCAAAATTCTGAGTGTCAATCCTGAAAGAGTCTTAGAGCAGCTGAACAAAGGTAATATTGTTGTCGTTGCTGGATTTCAGGGAGCTAACACAGAGGGCGATATTCTTACACTAGGTCGTGGTGGCTCTGATACTTCTGCTGTAGCCTTAGCTGGAGCACTTAAAGCTGATGTATGTGAAATTTTCACGGATGTAGATGGTATTTATTCTGCCGATCCTAGGGTTGTAAAAGATGCCCGTCGCATGAAAGAAATAACTTGTGATGAAATGCTAGAAATGGCACGATTAGGAGCAGTTGTCATGCAGCCTCGCTCCGTAGAAATGGGTAAACACTACGGTGTACCGATTCATGTCCGTTCCACATTCACACAAGATGCAGGTACATTTATCAAGGAGGTATGCACAGTGGAGGAAAAAGAGTTTGTAATTAAAGGGGTTGCCCATGACACCAATGTAGCCAAAATCGGGTTATTAGGTGTCCCAAATCATCCAGGAATTGCTTTTAAAATTTTCTCTGCCCTGGCAAAAGCGAATATCGACGTGGACATGATTGTTCAAAGTGTGCGTAACACAGATAAAGATATTATTGATATGTTATTCACCATTGCTCAACCAGATTTGCCACAAACTAAAGAAATAGTAGAAAAATTAGGCAAAGAAATGCAGGTTGTTGGGCTTCTCTTTGATGATAAAGTTGCCAAAGTATCTATAGTTGGCGCAGGAATGCTCGGTAGCCCTGGTATTGCTGCCAATATGTTTGGTGCTCTTTCTGATGCAGAGGTAAACATTGAAGTTATCAGCACTTCTGAAATCAGCATTTCCTGTCTCATTCAAGCGGACAAAGTCAAAGAAGCCGTCAATGCAATTCATGCCCGTTTCTTTCCTCAAGAATGTAAATAATACAAACAAGCGGTTTAAAACTTCTTCGCGAACTTCGCGGTTCAACGTGTTTTCCCAGATTTCGTAAAAAATGCGCCTCTCATGGCGCATTTTTTTATATTATGCCTTAAACTGCGTTACTAATTTTTCTAATTTATAGGACATCTCCAGCAATTTTTCTGTAGAATAGGTAATGTCCTGGGCAGAAGCCGCCTGCTCTTCACATACTGCAGCGATTTCCTGGGCACCACTCGTATTATGAGCTGCCAAGTTACTAATATTGGTGACTGCCTGCATCGCCTCCTTACATAGACCAACCTGACTCTCTGTTTCTACAATGATGGTATTAGCCTTTTGTTGTACATAACCTATAGCTTTTACAATTTTTTCGAATGATGCACCACTCGTCTGGGCGATTTCTACCCCCTGCTCAACATTATCAAAGCTCTGCTGCATAGCAATAACCGCTCCACTACTTTCCGATTCAATTCGTCTCGTAATGACAGAAATATTTTTGGCTGCTTTAGCTGATTGTTCTGCTAACTTACGTACTTCATCTGCTACAACGGCAAATCCGCGGCCTCCCTCTCCTGCTCTGGCGGCTTCAATGGCTGCGTTTAATGCTAATAAGTTTGTCTGATTTGCGATTTCGCTGATTACCCCTGTAATAGCGCTAATTTCTTTCGTACTTTCTCCTAATAGGGTAACTGTTTTAGCCGTATCTGTAACAAGAGTTTTTATGTTCTGCATCTTAGTTACGGTATCATTCATTACTCGTTGTCCTTGGATAGCAGCCACTGAACACTCATCCGTAGATGCGGCAGTTTGTTCAATACTTTCCGAAACAGTAAGCGTGATATCCACTAATTTTTGCAGCAAGTCCTCTGTTCGCTTAGTATCTTTACCCTGCTGACCTATTTGTTCAGCAATGGCTGCAACTGACTGAGAAACCTGAATGCTACCTACTCTGGATTGCTCAGAAGTAGCTGCAACAGTATTCGTTGACTCTAAGACTAGAGCCGATGATTGTTTTACAGACTGTACAATATCTCGTAAACCGACAGTCATACTATTAAAGGCCTTGGCAACATGGCTTAGTTCATCATGTCTATAACTATTCATAGTATGTGTTAAATCTCCTTGAGCGATCAGATCTGCCCCGGCCGCTAATTCCCGTAAAGGTGCAAGGGATTTTCTAATCACAATGATACCAATTAGCAGCAATACGATAATCATAATTAAAATGATTTTGGTGCTGTTTTCTACCATATCATATGCGGATTGTAATGCAGCTTTTTTAGAATACGCCGAGACAGCAATCCACTCCGTGTTAGCAATCGGTCGATAGGAAATAAAATATTCTTGATTACGGAATAGCCCTGTAGTGTTGCCAGACTGTTTTTCTACAGCCTCTTTATAATACTCCTCATTTAGCTGCCTCGATTCAGCAACCGCCGAGGAGTCACTTTGATAAAATATAGGGATTCGATTCTTATTTAAGACGGTAATAGAATAACCTGGATTCTGGGATAATATTTGTTCTACTAAATTATTCATATTTTGTATCGAAATATTAGCTCCCAGCACACCCTTTACTTTATTAGCATCACTAAATATAGGTACAGAAGCGATGATTGTCATTTGATTGTTTACCTTACTATGTATGGGATCAGAAAACTGTACAGATCCTTGTAGGGTTTTTTGAAAGTAATCCCTATCTGCAATATTGACCAAAGCTCCATTGTCAGTACGCCAAATTTGAGTACCATCTGTACCTGCTACAAAAAGTGCTTCATTACCACCATAATAGGGTTTAACTTGATTAAGATAGTCTCCAGCCACTTCCTTTTTCATGCCGCTAATTCCACTAGCTGAACTGGTAATCATCAAGTAATTTTTTTTTGACTGAATGTTAGCCCCAATATCACTGGCAATTCGATCTGCAACCTTGTTATTCTTTTCAATAGCTGCCTGAGTTAAGCTTTCCATAGTCTGCTTCGTAAAATACCAACCAATCATGCTCAAAGGCAAAATACAGATTAGAATAATCACAAGGGTTGCCTGCGTTGCTAAAGATGACCATGATATGTTAAAGGTAAATTTTCGCAAAGAACCTAACCTTAGGTTCTTGAAAAAATTTAGCATCCATTCTTTTGCCTTTATCGGTTTACTAGTATTGAATTGGGGTATAAACGCTTCTTTTACATTCTGTATTCGTTTTTTGAGCATATTTCTTCTTCCCCCAAACTTAATATCATTAGTGTTATGTTAGTTTTATAGCGTTTTAATTAAACAGAAAAGGTCATGATATTTACATGACCTTTTCTGTTTATTCCTATTTACTTATGCCTACATTATTTCTTTAATTTTGTAACTGGCACAAATCCATTCTTCTCAGCATATGTTACTTGGAATTCTTTACTAGTCACATAGTCAATGAAAGCTTTTACTGCACCAGTAGGTTCGCCTTTGGTAAACATACGGCCAAAGGTATACACAGGGTAGGTACCATTTACAACGTTCTCGATGGAATATTTAACGCCATTGTAAGCCAATGCTTTAATGCTTTGATCTACATAAGCAGCGTCCACATAACCAATCGCACCAGGAGTACTTGCAATAGCCGATCTTACTGCACCATTTGAGTCTTGAATCACTGCATTATCAGTGAAATTAGCATTTTTAAGTACTACTTCAGCAATGGTCGCGCGAGAACCAGATGATTTTGCACGATGAACTAAGGTAATTTTTTGATCCTTACCGCCCACATCTTTCCAGTTTGTAATTTTACCGGTCATAATATCAACATATTGTTGTTGTGATAGATTATCTACAGTTACATCACTATTCACAATGAATACAAATGGGATTCCTACTAATTTATGCTCAACAAGTCCTTTATCTTTTAAACTGTCTTGCAGGGCAACATCAGAATTACCAATGTTAACAGATCCTGCAGCAACTTGATTTTGTCCTGTGAAAGAACCACCACCTGCGATATTAACAGTCACTTTGTCATATTTCTTTTGGAATTCTTCCTGTCCGGGTTTTAATAAAGGAAGTAATGCTGTTGAACCAGATGCAGTCACTGTTCCTTGCACTTCATTAGTAGCCTTAGGCGCCTCTTTTGTACCGCCACAGCCTGCAACCAGGCTAACACCTAACATTAAAGACATAGCTGCTACAAGCATTTTAGATTTTTTAAATAATTTCATCTCAAGACCCCCTGTAAAATTTACTATAGTTAAATTGTAAGATAATATGGAATAAAATGTGTTAAGGCAATGTTAACTTTATGTTAAATCCCTTATTCATTAATCTATGCAGTAACAACTTTGCCAAACTAATTTACACTTTTTTTTCACCCCACCTGCAGCCTCACCTAGATCAGCTGGCGTTTTAAACTTACAGCCTATACTAGTCACTACTGCAATAGATAAAGATACAATAGGATATTCTTCTTCCACGCCATGCCGATTCTTCGCAATAATATATTCCAATTTTTGATCCGATTCTGTATAAAAACCTCTAACTCTAACATCAAAATAATCAATAATCGTCTGACACAAGGGCACAACATCAACCCCTTGTACAATGGCAATAAAATCATCACCACCAATATGCCCTACGAAAAAATCGGCTATATTACTACTTTTTAATTGTGACTGAATAATTTGCGCCGTCATACATAAAATTTTATCCCCATTATCAAAACCATATGTATCGTTGTATGCCTTAAAATTGTCCAAATCAAAATATAATACAGAATAAGGCTCCTTAGATTCAATTACCTGATGCAATTTTTCTTCGATTAAGATATTTCCAGGTAGGCCGCTTAAAGGATTACTATGCTTAGCCCGATTGATTTCTAACTGCGTAGTTTTCTCCAAGAGCTGCCTTACTGTAATAATGCCATAATATCTTCCCTGTTGAGTCACCACTATATAGTCGTACAAACTATCCTCATATCTGGCAACTGCTAGTTTGGATACTTGTTCTAAGGGCATATCATAATCCACAATTAATACATGATTATCCATCAGTGAGCCAACGGAGCGATTCATATAAACAGCAACCCCATACTGGGTCGCTAAATGCGCCAAAAATTTATTTTTCATTAATAATCCTACAGGAAGATCTCCCTGTAACAGGGTAATTCCCATAAGGTGAGGATTTTCATTAAAATATTCCAGTGCCTTACTGCCAGTAATCGCTTCTGGGAAACCTGGATCTCGTCTACTAATTTCACCAATCGGCATGGTCAAAGGAGTATGAAAAGCCTCTTGTTTTTTCTGCTTGTTCTTCAGAACGATATTTTCTTTAACCAATGGATGAATCGTCAAAAACTCAGCCGCTGGTCTCTGCAGCAAATATCCCTGACCATATGGTACACCAATTTGGATTAAGGTATTCAATTCATCAATACTCTCAATACCTTCGGCAATAATTTTCATATTCATCACAACGGAAAATTCATAAAAGGCTTTCATCAAAGCCTGTTTTAGGACATCTTTATCAATATCTCGTACTAAGTCCATGTCAATTTTAATGAACTGCGGCCTTGTCTCTGCTAATAACCTTAAGCCTGAATACCCTGCTCCTGTGTCATCAATCGCAATCTTATAACCTTGACTGGTATAATGATCTAGAACCTTGCGGAAGTTCTTATAGTCATCAATGGAATTTTTCTCTGTAATCTCAAAAATAATATTACCTAGATCGAAATCCTGATCTGCCAACATTTCCAACGTAGCACCTTTTTTAAAACGCTCGTCATTTATAATATTAGGATCAACATTAATAAATAGCATCATATCTTTTGCTAAACCTTTAACCCTCGCAAAAGCTTTGCTTCTACAAAGAAACTCCAATTCCCACAGCTTATTAAATTTCTCCGCAGCTGCAAATAATTCATCTGGCCGCTCTAATGTTGAACCTTGTGGTCCACGACTCAAAGCCTCATAGCCAACAACATTGCCATCTAAGAGGGAAACAATCGGCTGAAAAACGGCCTTAATGTCTTTGTTATTTAAAATCTCTTCCAATTCATCATAATCTTTTTCTTCCCATTGTACATGGTGTTGCATTAGCTGATTATATAATACAGCTGGCATAACAGTTTTCCTCCATATTCAATCAATCCTATTTCTACCTTAATAGTAAAGAAATATGGATGATTTTATGTTATGCAATCATTATTTTTGTGTTAATTATGAGCTCCTTTTGAGATATTTTCATAGTCAACTTATATTTTTTATTGTATGATTTTTTTAGAATACATTTGTCAGGAGGCACTTATGTTTAAATGGGGTATAAAATTAAGATTAACAGTTAGCTTCCTTTTATTAATTTTATTTACTATGCCGGCGTTAAGCGGCTATCTTCTCTGGTATTTTTATCAGCATAATTTGGAAATTTTAACATCTAGCTTATTGACACATGCTCATGTTACAGAGCATTTTTTAGAGAACTATATGACAGGTCCTAATGAAAAATCATTAATTGACCAGCGCATCAAAGAATTGGCTACTAAGACAGACCTCAGAGTAACAGTCGTTAATAATTCTGGTGATGTACTTGCTGATTCCTGGGAAAATCCCGCCACAATGGAAAATCACCTACATAGGCCGGAGGTGTCTTCCTCTCTCACGGGGCAAGAAGGATCGTCCATTCGTTACAGTACCACTTTGGGACAAAACATGCTGTATGTAGCCATTCCCATACGAAATGACAATGAAATCGTCGGTGCAGTCCGAATCTCCAGTACGCTTGCGGCAATTGATGCCGGATTTAATCAGATCAAGTCTACCCTTCTTGCCGCCATTTTATTAACCTCTTTACTAGCGATCTTCCTGAGTATTTGGTTAGCCAGAAAATATACTGCTCCCTTGGAAGAAATCACTACTGCTGCCCGTGATATCGCAAACGGTAATCTAGACCGCCGACTTCACATACGAACAGGTGACGAACTGGAAATACTAGCCCATACCCTTAACAACTTAACTTCCAATTTAGACGACAAGATCAAGGAAAGTATCGCAGAAACCAACAAGCTGGCTCTTATATTGCAGCATATGGATAATGCTGTTATCCTGCTTGACCGCTATGGCAAAATAACAACGGCCAATAAAATGGCAAGAGATATATTTGACATCAAGGATTCTATGATAAATCAACATAATATGCAGGTTCTTGGCTATAGCCAATTAGACCGTGCTGTACAGCAAACTGCTAAGCAAGGAAAGAGTATGCTGATCTATCTCAAAACCAATATTCATGGTAGCGTCAGAGTATTTCAAGTCTTTATCGGTCCGATTACCGCCGCCGGGAATGAAATTATGAGTATCCTAAGCGTGTTCCACGACGTTACTGCTCTTCAAGATATGCATGATCGTCAGGCTGATTTTGTTGCTAATGCCTCTCACGAACTAGCAACACCACTAACAACTATCAAAGGCTTTACAGAAACCTTATTGGATGGAGCCTTAGAGGATAATAAACTGAGCGCTAAATTCCTTACTATTATCCATACTGAAGCAGAAAGAATGCAACGTTTGATCAACGAGCTATTACAATTGGCCAAACTCAACTCCCACGAATATAGACAACAGGTTAAGTTAGAAGCTACTCCTTTAACCCCTCTTCTCTACACGGTAAAAGAAGATCTCAGAACAAATGCAGAAGAAAAAAAGATTACCGTAGATATTCAAGCGGATGCTGACCCTATCATTATGGCTAACCCGGACTGGTTAAAACAAATTCTGATTAATCTTTTGGATAACAGCATTAAATATACACCACCTTTGGGTAAAGTGCTGCTAACATGTCTACAGAAAGATCACGAAGCCATCCTCATCGTAGAAGATACAGGTATCGGCATCCCAGCCAATGATGTTCCTTTAATCTTTGACCGTTTTTATCGTGTTGACCGGGCACGCTCTCGTAATGCTGGCGGTACAGGCCTAGGGCTGGCAATTGTAAAATTCATTGTTGAAATGCACGGTGGCACGATTGAGGTAAAGAGTACTATCAACATCGGTACAACCTTTACTATCAGGTTGCCGCTGGCATAGACGAATCATTATACAAAATACTCTATAGCGGCTTGTGGAAAATATTGTTGTACTCCTTCGTGCATGTAATCTTTCATAGCTGCTATCGTCTCTTTTTGATAGATATACTTACCATAACCAAACTGCCCATACTTAAATTTACGTTCCTCTTCTTCTAGCGGTAATGTTGTTTCGGGGAAGATTTCAAGAATATTGTTCTTTGCCCTCTTAGTAAAACGATGAGAGATTAATTCAAAAGTAATATCCTTACGTCCCTCTTTAGGAAGCTGCTTATCCAATTCTTGTAACAAATCAAGATAATCTTTTTCCCATCCAGAATAATAAAAAATAGGCGCGATAATAAAGCCGATAGGATAACCCTTATCTGCTACTTTAGCAGCTGCCTCCACCCTTTGGATTAGGGATGGAGTTTTATGCTCATATTTTTCAATAATGGATGCTGCATTGATACTAAAGCGAAATCGGGTGTGCCCATTATGTCTAGCTGTTAACAGAGAATCGACTCGATCATGTTTAGTAACAAAACGGAACCGTCCTAGGGGTTGTCTGCCAAAAAATTCAATGGTCCTATACAAGAGGCCTGTCAAATACTCTGTAGGAATGGGATCAGAAGTAGCTGCGCCCTCAAACCAAGTAATTTCTGGTGCTCTTTCTTCTATATAACGACTGGCTTGTCCCAATATTTCATCCACATTGACATACACCCTTAGGTAAGGTTTCTTTCCTAATGTAGTCGCCAAATAGCAATATTCACACATACTAGAGCAGCTAGTGGTTAGAGGCAATTGATAGTGAGCGGATGGCTTACACCCAGCAAATTTTAAACTCTTTTTAATGCCTACGACTAAAGTATTCTTAGCTTCTCGATATGCTTCCTGTGAAGTATCCCCTGGTATGCCCGTAATTCTATTATGAGATCCTGTTAGTGTTATGGGCACATTCATTCCTTGTAAACGTTCATACACCTCTTGTCCTATGGGATATTCCAATGCCTTGGGTTCAAAAAATGCCCTTTTGGGTATAAATGGGTGACTCACAATACTCCTCCTCAAATATATGCTTTCACTTCTCTTAGTGTAAGCATAATTAGAAGAATTCTATACAATATCTGCAGTAAATGAAAATAAAAGCTGCTGTTAGGTTGCTTTTTTGACTATTTTGTTGTAAATTATTCAATAGATTGAGAAAGGTAGTTGATAAGAATATGAACGCTAAAGTGATTGATCATCCATTAATTCAGCACAAATTATCCCTAATACGCAATATACATACAGGAACTAAAGAATTTCGCGAATTATTAGAAGAAATTTCAATGTTAATGGCATTTGAAATTACCCGTGACTTGCCACTAGAAGATGTGGAGATCGAAACTCCTGTGGCAAAATGCACTTGCAAAATGCTATCAGGTAAAAAATTGGGTATTGTTCCAATTTTGCGTGCCGGCTTAGGCATGACCAATGGAGTCGTAAAACTAATTCCTGCTGTTAAAGTAGGACATATCGGTCTATATCGTGATCCCGAAACCTTAATGCCAGTAGAGTATTACTGTAAATTACCAAGCGATGTGGCTGAAAGGGACTTTATCCTGATTGACCCAATGCTCGCAACAGGTAACTCTTTAGCTGCTTCTATTGACATCCTCAAAAGAAAAGGTGCTAAAAATATCAAGTGCATGTGTTTAGTTGCTTCTCCAGAGGGCATACAATTGATCAACAATCTTCACCCAGATGTAGATATTTTCGTAGCTGCCATTGATGAAAAGTTAAATGACCACGGCTACATTGTCCCAGGTTTAGGTGATGCTGGCGATCGAATTTTTGGCACAAAATAAGTTTTGAAAGTAAATAAGGTATACACTCTTGTCCTCATGGACAAAGAGTGTGTACCTTATTTTTATCATCATAGTTCACCTATAAAGAACATGCTGTACTATAAATAAAAATTACCAGTAGATTTCTTTTAAAATTTACATATAAATAACAACATTTTATTGAAAAAAGGTGTATAATGAACTTAAAAAATCATGAAACCGAAAGGCTGGGATACAGTATGGCGATTTGGCAAGTTGAATTAGACAGTAGAGATGTTAGTCAATATCGCAAGAAGTTGAAAAATCGCGGTTTTATTTCAGCGAGTTATTTTTCTTATAACGGCTTTGATCTCGATAAAATGAGAAAACTGGCTAAGGAAGGAAAAATTGATGCTATGCGCTGCGTTATTGGAAAATCTATACGATGGTATTACTTAGAACAGCAAGCAGAATCTGCTCGACTAAAAGGTGAATTATATTAACAATTAGACATGCTCATTCATATAGGAGAAATAGGGTCAGTGCTTCCTTCTTATTTTCAGACGGAAGCACTGACCCTATTTCTCTTTTTTTAAACCATGTAATTTTTTTCATTATTCTGTCGTTTTATAAAGGATTTATCTTAGCCTTCACGAAGCTATTGTAATATAAAGGTAAATAATATCTAGGAGGAAAATACGATGAGCAAGAGATATTATACTTGCCTCTTTGCTGGTGAGGCTGGTTATGGAGTCATGAGTGCTGGCTCTACCATTGCCAAAGGAGCGAATCGTAATGGTTTGTGGCCTTTTGTCGTAAATGAGTACCCTTCTTTGATTCAAGGCGGGCTTAACTCTTGTCTAGTACGCCTAGCAGAACAATCGATTGCATCCTATGAAGAAAATATTGATTTCTTAGGATTATTCTCGCAGCAAGGTTTTGATTGCTATGCAGATAAACTTAGCTCGGATGCCATCGTACTGTATGATCCTGCTACAACCCAAGTTGATAAAAGCAAAGTCCCAGCAGGTGCCTTACTCTATCCTGTCTCTTTAGCAAGTTTCATTCCCAAGGGTGGAGCAAAAATAATGATCAACAGTGCCATGTTGGGCGGTTTCTGCGCTCTCACAGGTTATCCTAAGCATATAGTCATTGATACCATTAAAAGTGAATTTCCTAATGCTAAAGTACAACAGGAAAACATTTTGATTGTAGAAGAAGTCTATGCACATGTAGTATCATCTTTACCTTCCGAGAAAATTTTTCCTTTTGATTTTCAGAAAAGTGCTGATCCAAAAATTCTCATGAACGGTAATGAAGCGATTTCCATCGCAGCAATTAAAGCTGGTTGTAAATTTTCAGCTGGCTACCCTATGACACCAGGATCAAGCGTTTTAAGCTATTTAGCTGATCATGGCAGGAATTTTGGTCTGGTTTTTAAACAAGCAGAAGATGAAATCGCTGCCATTAATATGCTAATTGGCGCTTCTTATGCTGGTGTGCGCACTATCGGTTCCACTAGCGGCGGCGGTTTTGCCCTAATGGTAGAAGCCTTAGGCTTTGCAGCAATTGCCGAAGTACCAATCGTTATGGTGAACGCCCAAAGGGGCGGTCCTAGCACTGGACTGCCAACGAGAACTGCACAAGCGGATTTAAATTTTGTTGTATATGCCTCTCAGGGAGAGTTCCCACGTATTGTAGTAGCTCCTGGTGATATAGAAGAATGCTTTTACGAAACCTTTAGGGTCTTTAATTTAGTTGATAAATATCAGGTACCATGCATCATTCTAACGGATAAATATTTAGCAGATTCGTCTGTTTCTCATCTCCCCTTTACTACAGATCATTTAACCATTGACCGAGGTAAAATTTTCGAAGAAAGAGCAACTAGGGAAGAGCCTTATCTACGTTACCAAAACACACCTGACGGAGTCTCTGAACGAGCCTTTCCCGGCCAAATAGGCGGTCGGCATATTGCCACTAGCTACACTCATGGAGAAGATGGTTTCTATAGCTCAGGGAATAAGGAATATGCTATTAATGAGCCGACAGTCGTAGTAGAAAGTATGGATAAGCTATTTAACAAGTTACCCTCTATGGAAAACGACATACCTGGCATTAAATTACATGGCCCTGCCGATGCTGATCTCACCATTATTGCTTGGGGATCAACCAAAGGTGCAATCCTGGAAGCAATAGAGCAAGCAACTAGCCTGGGAATATCCGTAAACTTTTTGCAAGTTGTCTATATGTCCCCCTTCCCAACTACCGCTATCGAATTAGTCTTGCAAAGCGCAAAGAAAACTCTTCTCATTGAAGGCAATAAAACAGCACAATTAGGCACCATCCTTACTGCCCATACGGGTTACAAAGCTGACCATTCTCTCTTAAAATATAATTCTCGTGCTTTTGTGCCTTCAGAGATTCTTGCAAAAATTAAGGAGGTGTTTTTCTAATGAGTGCTAATGATATTAACGTATCTTATGTTCCCACCTGGTGCGCTGGTTGCGGTAATTACGGTATAATCAATGCACTAAAAAAAGCAATGAGCTCCCTTAACCTTGACTTAGAACAAACCGTATTAGCTACTGGAATTGGCTGCGCTAGTAAAATTAGTCAATATGTAAATACCTATCGTATAGAAACATTACACGGTCGCTCTCTGCCTGTAGCAACAGGTGTGAAATTGGCCAACCACAATCTGACTGTTATTGCTGAAGGCGGTGATGGGGATGGCATGGGGCTAGGTATGGGGCATTTCATTCATACAGCAAGGCGCAATCTGGATATTACCTACTTTATTCATAATAATCAAATCTATGGTTTAACAAAAGGTCAAACTTCACCGACTAGTGATTTGGGTTCCATCACAAAATTCACACCCGCTCCCCTTGGCAATGTAGAACAACCTATTAATATTGTGAAAATGGCATTAAATGCAGGAGCTACCTTTGTGGCACGAGGTTTTGTCGGCAATAGCACTCAGCTTGTTGCTCTCATGATTGAAGCTATTAAACATCCTGGTTTTGCTGTCGTTGATATTCTCCAACCTTGTGTTACCTTTAATCACGTGAATACCTACCCATGGTATCAACAGCGTGTAAAAGTCATTGATAATATGGAAGGATATGATCCTACCAGTTTAGAAAAGGCCCTCTCTTTTGCTACTTTATGGGGTGATGAAATCCCCATCGGTTTATATTACCGAAATATCCGTCCTACTTTCAATGAATCACTGCCCCAACTTTCTCGAGAGCCTCTCGCAAAGCAACCCCTTGACAATATTGATATCGCAGGGCTCATGAAAGAATTTTATTAGCCTTTAGGCTTTCTTATTAACATAGAGAAAAGCCTTTTGAAACGCGAAGATATAAAGCTGCATCGCGGGACGAAGCAAATACGTCTTCGTATTCTTCACATCTCTTCGCAACTTCGCGTTTCAACATTTTTCTCATAGACCTTGCGCGATCTAGACAGCAAGATTCACTTAATTTATAAAGAAAGCTAAAAGGAAATCTCTTTGCATCAGCAAAGAGATTTCCTTCTGTTATAGATTCTCTTTTATTTTCTCACTTAACAACTTACTTGCACCAGTATCCATAAACCAATATAGCTCACCCTGCTGTGGTGCAATCATTTGGGATGGCAATCTTTGAAAATCTTTGGGTCCCTCTAGCACTTCATGCACAATTTCAGCTTTACCATCACCAGTCACTAAAAAAACAATGGTTTTGGCTTGATTTATCAGGGGTGCTGTCAACGTCACACGATGGCTATCTTGCTCTGGTACATAGATATGACCAACCCAATGATTCCTCTCATTTAGTACAGAAGTATGGGGAAATAAGGATGCAGTATGGCCATCCCCTCCTAATCCTAAAAAAATAAAATCAAATTGGGGTTGCTCTTGCAAAAAGGTTGATGCAATTACCTGCTCATACTCCTCTGCTGCCTGCCTAGGACTCGTTTTGCACAAAACAGGATGAATTTGTTCTTGTGGTATGGGCACATGATCTAAAAAAGCTTCTCGAGCCATAAGCTGGTTGCTGCGAATATCGTCTGCTGGTACATACCGCTCATCTCCCCAAAATATATGAACATTTTCCCAAGGTACCTGTTTGGAATAAGGGGGCTTTCCTAATATTTCATAAATAACTCTGGGCGTTTGACCACCAGCTAAAGATACAATAAATCGACCTCTCTCTGCAACTGCTAAACACGCCTTCTTTAGAAATAATTCAGCCACTGCTGCGCCTAGTGTTTCCACATTATTATATATGGTAATCATGCTCTTCTTCCTTCTTCCGATGAACTTCTAAGCAAGCAGGAACTAGCCAATTCCTTCCATCCTTGGTAATCAACTCTTCGGCGGCTTTTGGCCCCCACTCACCAGGTGCATAATTGGGAAAATCAGCAGGTGACGTTTCTTCCCAATATTCCAATACAGACTCCAAAACAGACCAAGCAGTTTCTACCTGGTCATTTCTCATAAATAATCCAGGATCACCACGCACAACATCCAGAAGCAATGTTTCATAAGCCTCGGGTGAAGAAGACTTAAACACCTCTTGATAGGTATAATGCATTTCTACAGGCTTAATTTTCATGCCTGGTCCAGGCTCTTTTGCCTGAGTCCTTAGCATAATCCCTTCTTTCGGTTCAATTTGAATTGCTAACCGATTGGCTTGCATAACCTTATCAGAGAAAGGATGATGAGGAACTGGACGAAATTGTAGTGATATTTCAGAAACACGAGCTGGTAAATGCTTACCGGTACGTAAATAAAAAGGTACTCCTTGCCAACGCCAATTATCAATAAATAATTTCATCGCTACAAAGGTTTCCCTACCTGATTTAGCAGCTACATTATCTTCTTCTCGGTAAGCGGGTACAGAATGGCCATCTACCACTCCCCTGCCATATTGTCCTCGAACCGCAAATGTTTCTACCTCATCCTTACCAATGGGACGAATCGCATTCAACACATCCACTCTCTTATTACGAACTTCATCAGCATGAAAAGAAGTAGGGGGTTCCATCGCCACCAGGCACATTACTTGTAACAAATGATTCTGTACCATATCTCGCAAGGCCCCAGCATCCTCATAATAGCCGCCTCGCTTACCAACTCCAACTTTTTCCGCCACTGTAATCTGCACGTGGTCAATAAAACTACGATTCCAAATCGGCTCCCACATAGCATTGGCAAAGCGAAATGCCAAAATATTTTGTACCGTTTCTTTTCCTAAATAATGATCTATGCGATAGATTTGCCCTTCGTCAAAAACCTCAGTTAATGCATAATTAACCATTCGGGCAGATTCGAGATCCCTACCAAAAGGTTTTTCTATGACAATACGATAACTTTTATCTCCGCGAAAAACCTGTGATTTCCCCAACTGCTCCACTATCACAGTAAATAGAGTGGGAGGAGTAGCAAGATAAAACACTTTATTAGCAGACTTTAACCAGCCCTTATTTAAATTTTCTAGAAGAATCATATAGGTTTTTTCGTCATGATAATCCGCTGCCATATAGGTAATATTGGCTGCAAATTTTGACCAATCTTCTTCTTTACTCTTTCCTCTACGGGAAAAGGTATCCACACCCCTTCGCAATTGCTGGCAAAAAGCTTCATCATTAGAAGCAGTACGTGCAATACCTACTATACAAAAGGGTTCTGGTAACAAGCCATCAATAAACAAGTTGTAAATGGCAGGTATAATTTTACGCTGGGTCAAATCCCCCGATGCACCAAAAATAACAATAGCGGTTGGTTCAATCTTTACGTCTCTTATCATCCATTCACTCCCCCTTCCTTTAAGATAAAGGTTCTTTATACTTATACAAAATTCCTTGTCCTCTACTATCTTATCCAAACTATTTTAAAATCACCCTTTGAACTTTCTTTGAAAAAGCAAATGCAATTCAAAGGATTATCCTATAAAATATAGACATATATTATTATTCGACAACTTTTTTTATTTATAGAATTAAGGAGTTTTTATGAAACTGTTACTGATTGAAGATGAGCACCGTCTTATTGAAGCCCTTTCTTATTTATTAAAAAAAAATGGCTATGCAACAGACACAGCTATGGATGGAGAAACTGGTGCTGAGATGGCACTAACTGGTATTTATGACGTCATTATTTTGGATCGGATGCTACCTAAATTAGATGGTATTTCCATTTTACAAGAAATTCGCCACCGGGGTTTTGATACTCCCGTCTTATTCTTGACTGCAAAAGATGGCCTGAAAGATCGGGTAGAAGGATTAGATGCCGGTGCCGATGATTATCTGGTTAAACCCTTCTCGTCCGAAGAATTATTAGCAAGACTACGAGCCTTAGGCAGAAGAAAAAATAAGGAGTTAATTAATCGAACCATTACTGTATCAGGAATGACCTTTGACCCCCTGCGTGGTGAAGTAAGTAAAGAAAATCAGATTGTACAATTAAGTGTTAAGGAGTCACTACTATTGGAGCTGCTCATGTATAATCAAGGGCAAGTTATCACGAAAGAACGAATTTTTGAAAAGGTTTGGGGCTATTATTCAGGCACTGACATTGCCAATGTAGACCTTTATATTCACTATTTACGAAAGAAGCTGAATACAACCGCCATTAAAACAGTACGCGGTGTTGGATATTTCTTCGAGGAGAGCCAACATGTTTCATAAACTGCGCCTCAAGCTTACTATTATAAACCTAGTTATCATAGCTGCACTTTTTCTAATTTTGACAATAGGAACTTATTTCTTTGCAGAAAAGCAAATGCAACATCGATCAGAGAATATGGGGAAAAACATAATCGATGATATACAGGCTGGAAGCATTGAAAACATGCCTCCTCATGGTCCTTGGAACCGGGAAGGGCCTCCCCCTAGGGGTGAACATCAGCCTCCAGATCATCCTCTTATTTTTTATGTGAAAACTGACGCAAGTAATCAGATCTTTTTTGCATCCTCTAGCCAACCCCTTGAACCCACTCCTTTATCCGCCCTTGTGCAAGAGACTCTATACAAAACAGAAGAAGTAGGAACAATTTTCTCTCAAGAAAGTTTCTACTTTTATTTAAAGGTTCCACTTCAAGACCGCCCTGGAATGATTATTCTGTTTCAAAATTTTGATCGCGAAAAGAGCTTGCTCCGCAGTCTCATAACAGCTTTAATCATTATTGGCCTCCTATGCTTACTGTTGTCTTTAGTCGGAAGCCTTTATATGGCAAATCGTGCTATGATTCCCATTGTCACTGCCTGGGAGCAGCAGAAAGACTTTCTAGCGGATGTCTCTCATGAATTACGTACCCCCTTAACTGTCATGCAGACTAACTTAGAAATTGTCTTCGACAATCCAACGGATACAATCGCAAGTCAAAGTAAGTGGCTACATAATATTAAAGAGGAATCAGATGCTATGGCTAAATTGGTAAACTCCCTGTTATTCTTAGCACGTGCTGATTCCCAGCAACCATTACTAGAGAAAAAAACTTTTTCCCTAAGCCAGGCTATTATTCGATCAACAGAATCATTCACGCCTTTAGCTACTGCTAAAGGTATTACACTTCATCTCTCAATCAGCCCCAACATCTATCTACAAGGTGATGAAGGAGCTATAAAACAACTTGTAGGTATTTTATTTGATAATTCCATTCGCCATACCCCTTCTGGTGGGAAAATCTCTTTATCTCTATCTCAATCTAAGAAAGAAATCATCTTTATTTTTAAAGATACAGGGGAAGGAATGGAGATAAATCATTTAGAAAAAATATTTGACCGTTTTTATCAAATAGACAAGTCTCGCTTCAAAGGCGGTACAGGACTCGGACTTGCCATCGCCAAATTAATTGTCGAAACTCAGGGAGGCTCTATCAAGGTGAATAGCCAGCCCGCTTTAGGAACAGAATTTATCGTAACCATGCCCATACTCCATATCTAGGATTATGGGTATTTTTTCTACTCATTCAAGACCATTTTTTACCTAGAATAACAAAATCCATATGACAAAAACTAGAAAGGAAGGAATAGGTAGCGATATGGGAGGATGACAATAGTTCCTATGGATCTTAGTATCATAATTCCTACTTTTAATGAAAGAAATAATGTTAGGATTCTAACTAGAAAAATTACCAGTCTATTTCAAAAGAGAGCTTTTTCCTATGAATTGATTTTCGTCGACGATAGCCTGGATGACACCCCTACCATCTTAGAAGAACTCTGCCAACAATATAAAACCGTCAAATATATTCACCGCAGCAATGAGAGAGGTTTGGCATCTGCTGTTGTTAATGGTTTTTTGCACTCACGAGGTACTCATATCATTGTTATGGATGCAGACCTGCAACATCCTCCTGAATTACTTCCTTTAATGGTGAAAAGACTTGAAACATGTGATCTTGTCATTCCTAGTCGCTTCATCTCTGGTGGCTCTGATGGCGGTTTAAATATATTACGAAAATTAGTGTCAGGAGTTGCCAGAGGAATTGGATATCTCTTTATTAAAAAACTGCGCTGCATTTCCGACTCAACTAGTGGATACTTTGGCTTTAAGCGAGACGTTATAGCGCAAGCTGATTTAAATCCTATAGGTTGGAAAATTCTCATTGAAATTCTGGTAAAAGGTAATTACCAAACAGTACACGAAATACCTTATTCCTTTGTGGCACGAGAAGCAGGACAGTCCAAAATGAATTTCATTGAACAATGGAATTACCTGAAGCATATCGGAAAACTCATGATGTATTACCCTGAGCATCGTAGATTTTATCTCTTTTGTATGATTGGTACATTAGGAGTTTTCGTTAATTTAGTATGTTTGTACATCTTCCTAAATTTTCTATCCATGGACGAATTAGCATCCTCTGTCAACTCTTCCTGTATTGCCATGATTCACAATTTTTTATGGAATCATAAGGTGACATGGAAAGAGTGTAGGCAACAAGTTCTATGGAAACGTATGATGCAATTTCCACAATTTGTTTTAATATGCAGCCTTGGCGTTGCCATTATAACCTTATTTACCCAAATATTCTTTTCCCTTGGATGGAATATCTATGTGGGCCAACTAACAGGTATTGCCGTTTCAACTTTGTGGAATTTTTCCGCCAACAGCAGATGGACATGGTCTACTGATCCAGAAACGATTCATGGCAAAGAAAAATTAATCGTAACTCAAGAATTAGCTACTAAAAAAGGATTTACTACATGAAGCTTCCTTCAAAAACCGTTTGGCTTGTTTTTTTTATCCATACACTTATCATATTTACTTCTTATCTTTTAGCTGATAAATTACCATCCCATCCTCCAACAGGCTTTTTGGATGAGTCCCTCTATCCTATGCCCCCTACTATGGAAAAGCTTGTGAAATGGGATGCACATTGGTATACCCATGTAGCTGGACATGGATATGATGCAAAATCCATTGTCTTTTTTCCATTTCTTATTATGATATTAAAATTCTTATCCATCTTAGGTCTACACATAGCCTTTGCTGGCTTATTAGTTTGTAATGCATTTGCTTTTCTAAGCTTTTGGATCATGGATTTAACTCTTCGCTTAGATTTTTCTGAAGAACAAGTTCGTAATTCCCTCTTATCCTATGCCTTACTGCCAACTTCTCTTTTTTTGAATAGTATTTATACCGAATCTATTTTCATAACATTTTCTCTCTTATGCATCTATTTTACTCGAAAGGGCCAATGGTGGTATGGAGGAGTAGCAGGTGCATTTGCCACGTTAACTAGAAATTTAGGAATCTTTCTGGTTATTTTTTTACTCTACGAATTCTTCAAAAAAACTCCTCAATACGCTAAGCCGTCCTTTACTCTTATTGCTCTTCTCTTGCCACCCATTGCTTTATCATGTTTTATGTTGTACAACCTCTACCTATTAGGAGACCCTATTGCTTTTGTAAATTCGCAACAAGGTTGGGGTAGATATTTCGAACTACCATGGCACAATATATGGGCTAATATTCCCTTAACTGCTTCTAATAATCCTTATAGCCAACCTGGAATTGCCCTAGATACCTTCCTCGTCATCAGCAGTATCATTGCATTATTTTCTCTTACTTTCTTGCCAAGCTTTAAAAGCCCTACCTCTTATCTGTTAATTGGCTGGCTATGGCTTCTCATCCCTCTATGTTCTACAGCTTCTGGCCTACCTCTATATAGTATGTCTCGCTTCATCTTACCTATATTTCCTCTCTATCTCTTCTTTGGCCAGCTTCCCTCTAGAATCATTTATTGCTGGCTATTCTTAAGTGGTTCTACTTTATTATTATGTAGTGCCCTATTTATGAATTGGTATTGGATTGGTTGATTTTTTACTTATAATTGCCAATTTAGGCTGATTTTCGATCACATAATCATGATAAAAGTGGGGGAAAATAAACTTGCATCCAAATTTATTAAAAAAATAAAAGGGGGCTACAACATGGCTACAAACAATAAAAATAACAATCAATCTGCTAATTCTATGCAAAATCAAAGTACTTCTCAAAAACTGGCTGCAAGTAAAAATCAATTTGGTACACTAACTGCTACTGCTGATGCAAATAATGAGTATTCAAGCGCTAACCAAAACCAAGCAGCTAACCAAAATCAACAAAACCAGAGTGCTACTTCTTCAGCTACTAATAACTTTTCAAATGCAACAACTCAAAATCAAGGAACAAGTAAAACACAACAAAGCAAAAATAAATTTGGGACTCTCACTGCTTCAGCAGATGAGAATAAGATCTTACCTAAAATATGGCGGGTTACCGCCATATTTTTTTACATTTTTTGTGTTTCCTTTGTATGCTGCAGCAGCGGCATTGTGCCTTGCTGGTTCGTAAAAGGATAGAGAAGAACATTTTGAAACGCTAAGATACAAAGAATTAGATATAAATATATCGAACCACAAAGGCACAAAGGACACAAAGGGGCTATAAAAAAAATAGGAAAAGGCTAATCCGCCCTTCCCTAGTACTTAGGATTCATATATTGCTATTTAGTGACCGCCGCAGCAGCCACCGCCATGTTGATGATCATGACCATGCCCATGACCGCCACCACAGGCATGCCGAGTACCGTCTTCTGCTAATTTTATTTTTTTCATACTTCCGCATTTAGGGCAAGGAATTTCATATCCATGTTTCCCACCTTCTGTACAAGGCTCTACCTCCCAGATATCTCCACAATCACTGCACTCAAATTTTCTATTCTTTACCATATAACTTCCCCCTTCTATTATGATAATGTGCCCATACACTAGAGAGGCAGCTATTTTCTTTCTAGCTGATTGTAATATTCGCTGAAAGGTGGCCCGTGAAACGCCCATCTCTATAGCACCAGTTACCTGATCCATGCCATCAAGGTCTTTCAGTCGTAAGGCTTCCAATTCTTCAACCAATAATATGGTTTTTGTGTTAGTTTGACCATCAGGTATGAATCTTCGGTAGCTTGGTTCTTGATCTACCAAACCACAACAACGTCTTCTTGCCAAAATATCACTCTCCAATTGGGCATATGCTCATTTATATTATATACTCGAAGACAGAATAAATGCAATATATCTGAAACTAAAACTCCTAGCATAACAAATAAAGGCACTCTGATTTAATAGAGTGCCTTTTACCTAAAGACTAAGATGGTTCTTTAACCACTAATAAAACTCCGCCAATGATCAATAATGTCCCTATCCAGAAACCAATTGCCACTTGTTCACCAAGAAAAAAATAACCGAGAAGTGTTCCAACTAAAGGCTGAAAAAAGAAATAAATCCCTGCACGTGTGGCATCAACCATTTGTAAACCTTTGTTCCAGAAAAAGAATGCACCTGCCGTTGACACTACACCTAAATATAAAATGCCGCCCCATACCAAAGGTTCTAGCATTACATGCTGAATTTGTACCAGATTTATGTTTGTAATCACAAGAGGTGTCATCGCTACCGTTGCTGCTAATATTGCATAGGTTGTTATTACAAGCTGGGAATAGCCGCTAGGCACCTTTTTTACCAAAACAGACATATAGGCCCATGTTAAAGCTGCTATAACTAGAATTATGCCGCCAAATTTTGAGGAATTGCCAACATCACTAATTCCAATGATACACAATACACCAACCGTTGCTAAACAAACAGATAGTCCTTTTCTCAAGGTAATCTTTTCTTTTAACAGCATCTTTGCAAATATAACCATGAAAGCTGGGGTTGCTGAAGTAATAATTGCCCCCATTTGAGCAGAAGATAGCTGCGTGCCAGCAAATTGAGCCCAAATAGAAATAAAGTAGCCAATTAATCCAATCGAAAATACAAGCGGTATATCTTTTCTTCGAATGCTCCATGATTGCCGAGTCATTAGACCAACAACAGCCAGAGTAAGTAAAGCCACTATATAGCGAAACCATACTAATTCTAAAGGAGAAATAATAGTAAGTACCATTTTACTTACTACATACATACCACCCCAAATACTTGCAGCCAATATCAAGTATATCGGACCAAGATAATGATTTATCATTTATATACCCTCCGTTCTCTACTATTAAAAAGTTACGCCAAACGGAAGGAGTGCTGGTACGCAATCCATCCATTTAGGAAGGAAATGCGCTAGGAACATCATTTTCAAATAAAGGCTTACAATACATTGCTAATACCTCCTATCCAATTTTTATAATTATATCATTACGCTTTAAATTTTTGTACTACAATAATACTTTCATTCTATTCTTTATTACCGAATTAGTAAATTTGAAAATGTTAAAAAATCAAGCGACTCTTTCGCATATTTGAAAGAGCCGCCTAAATCCATATTTGTTTATGCAATAGCATCTTTTTTCTTAGCTTTCATTTCCCCATTGCTTTTTAGTTCTTTACTTACCCAATACATTGGACGCTGCTTTACTTCTTCAAATATCCTACCAATGTATTCACCGATGATGCCTAGTCCCATGAGTTGAAGACCTCCAAGGAACAGAACACTGGCTGCTATCGTCGCCCAGCCTGGAACGGCTTCAGTGGTAAACAATTTAATATATACTACATTTACAGTTACGAAAAGACTTAAAAGACCAGTCAATAGTCCTAAATAAAATGCCAGTCGTAAGGGAACCTTTGAATAGGCTGTGATACCATCTAGAGCAAAGTTTGCCATTTTCTTAATAGAAAACTTTGATTTACCAGCAAAACGCTCAGGCGCTATAAACTCAATATATGTTTGCCGATACCCAATATCACTGATAATACCACGAATAAACCTTGCCTTTTCCTTAAAGTTTTTTAGCGTTTCTACTGCGGCTCTATCAAGTAACCTAAAATCTGAACCGCCTTCCGTTATATGAATATTTGACATTTCATTAATAATTCGGTAAAACATCCCTGAGGTAGCCTTTTTAAACCAAGATGCTCCTTCTGTATTTATGCGAATGGTTTGTACCACTTCAAAGCCGTCTTCCCACTTACTGATTAACAGCGGCAGCATCTCTGGCGGGTGTTGCATATCTCCATCCATGGTGATAACTGCATCTCCCTTAGCATAGTCTAGGCCACAGGTTAGTGCTATCTGATGCCCAAAATTACGGGCTAAAAGAAGTGCCCTAACCCTGGTGTCCTGCTGAGCCAACTTGTCCAATATAATAGCAGTTTCATCTGTAGAACCATCATCCACAAAGATGAGTTCAAAGGAATATTCAACAGACTCCACATATTTGCAAACAGCTTGATAAAACACTTTCACATTTTCTTGTTCATTAAAAACAGGTACAACAATTGAAATCAATTTCATCTTTTTCCCCTCCTTGGCATCAGTATCAATATTCCTTATTTTAGTAATTCATGCAAAGCCAAAGTTATCGGCATGAATACTTAGTTGCTTCATAAAAGCCACCATTTTGATCTGGAATACCTATTATTTATCTCTACTAATTATATTCACTGATTCTGAAAAAAAAATGAAAAGTCTTGAAAGCAATAAAATGTATGCTATAATTTCGTAAAAAATAGCCTGAAAGTCTTATTGTAAGATCTTCCAAGCTATTTTAAATGCATTTAACCTTTAAGTTTATGATATTGTTCCTCTATTAGTTGAAATAGCGGACTCTCATTAGAAATACCGGTGTAGTTAGAAATTGTTTTCTTAAGTCCTTTTTCTTGTATATACTTCTGTATTTCTACTGCATCGGGATCATCATGGGAATCAAATAATAAGGCGGCAGCGATCACTACTGACAAAGCGTTTGGAGTAATACCATAATCTAATGCCTGCAGGGCAGGACCCACCAAACGATCTTGTGCTGATAATTTTCGAATGGGTGAGCGCCCCACTCTGGTAACTTCATCGGATATATAGGAATTCTGAAAGCGCTTAATTATTTTATGAATGTACTCTTCATGCTGAGTCTTATCAAACTTATGTTTCGCTATTAGCAGAGCACCGGTTTCATGCAAAACTTTTTTCGTAATATCTAAAACAAAAGAATTTTGAATTGCTTTATCAATACTACCTAATTTAAGTAAGTAACCTAGATAAGCAACCGTTGCATGACCAGTATTAACAGTATATAATTTTCTCTCAATAAACGGTCCTAAATCACTTACATAAGTAATGCCTTCCACGTGAGGTATATCGCCTAACATTTGTGACTGATTTACAACCCACTCATAAAAAGGTTCTACGGTAACTAATAATTTATCTTCGTGTTTTTGCAACGGAACAATACGATCTACGGCAGCATCCGGAAAGCCTATCAGAGATGCGGCCTGTTCTCGTTCTTTGGCTGTAAGAGATTCGTATACAAAAGATTTTAAAGCAGTGCTCCCACCAATCATATTCTCACAGGCAATAATATTCAAAGGCTTATTCTCTGCCTTGATCCGCTTGGCAATCCCCTTTGCAATAACAGGAGCTATAAACCTTAAAATATTCGGTCCAACAGCTGTCGTAACTATATCAGCAGAAGCTATCGCTTGTGCTACAGCGTCTTCGTCTTTACTATGTAAGGCAACTACATTATGAATCGAAAACGTAGTTTGTTCTTCACTCGCCAGTCGTACTGTATATTCCTGACGCCTGTTAATCTCATTAACAAGGTCATCACTCACATCAACAAAACATACTTTGTAGCCAGCTTGGTGTAATAATTGGCCAATAAAACCTCTGCCAATATTACCCGCACCAAAATGTACCGCAAGCATAGCTTCAACCCCTTTCAAAAATTTCAATTATTTCTTCTTTAGTAGTAGCATTAACAATAATTTTCACATTTTCTTCTTCAGAACAGGCAATCGCAATATTCGAAAGAATCTCTAAATGTTCATCGCCTATTCCAGCAATGCCGATAATCAAATAGGCAATATTGCCATTGCCAAAATCTACGCCATTTGGTACTTGTATTATGGAAATTCCTGAAGATTTTATAAATTCTTTTGACTCATTTGTCCCATGGGGAATGGCTACTCCATTGCCAATATAAGTAGTCATCAGTTCTTCACGCTCAAACATCTTTTCGATGTAGCTATCAGTTACATGTTCCCCTTGAACAAGGAGCTGACCTGCTAAAGTTATTGCTTCCTGTTTATTTGAAATCTTAGCATTCATCACAATTTTATCTGCAGAAAAAACATCTTTTTTCATACTCGATCTCTCCCTTTTATCTTTTTCATAATATACTTATATAAATTTTTTAAGAAAAAATTTCTTATGCGTTCTTGATCTTTACAAGCTAGTACTTCAATAATCTCTTCTTCTACTAATAGTGAACTAATTTCACTCAGAATTTCGAGCCCTTCTTTCGAAATGGTCTCAGGTGCTAAAAGTACCAGTATCTTGTCAATATCCGTAAATTTATTATCCATCGATTTAATAATCATTGGAGTTTTTAAAAAATATAACATTAAAGCTGGCTTTAAAATCCCCTTATTCCTAGTATGGAATAAGGCTAACTGTATATTTGAAATTCCTAGGCCACCTAATTTTTCTCTTTCTAATAACTTGTCGGCAAGTTCCTGTTTATTATTAATAGTCTGATTCTGTTTAAATTTTTCACAGATCAAACCTACTACTTCTTCTACATTTAAGTTCTGATTATCTATTTTACAACAAGCAAATTCCTCAATAATTTTAATAGTATAGTCAATATAAGACTGAACATTTTTTAAGGAGCCTAAGAGGTCGCCTTCTTGTAAAGAAAAAACGGATTGAAGATCTTGCTGTTTATCTCCTAAATCTCCTAATTTCCCTAGATATATAGTTATATTTTTGACATCATCTCTTGTTAATAAGGGGCTAACTAAGATATAGTCCCGGGAAGAAATCGATAGATGAACTGTCGAAATAATAATATCATAATCATCTTTTGCAATTTTCTCAACGTCAAACATGGAGATGTTTTGCGCATATCCAATTGCAGGTAATTCTTTTTTAATTCTACTTGCCAATATTTTCGATGACCCAATACCACTTGCACATACAACTAAAGCACGATATTGGTGATTATACTCACTCCGCTTTCTCTCAAGAGAAGCACCTATATGCATTACCAAATAACCAATTTCTTCTTCGGGAACGGACAAATCAGTAAAAATAGTTTCTACTGCGGCTTTTACGATTTGGAACAGATGATTGTACCTACTTTTAATTTCATCCAATAGAGGGTTGCGAATCTTCATGTTTTTCTGTATACGAAAAATCGCCGGTTCAATATGCGTCAATAGACCTTGAATCAGGGTTGGATCTTCATTCAGGACAACATCAAGTTTGTCTTCACAAAAGCTAATGAGTTTATTCACTTTTAAGGCAAGTTCTACATTTTTAAATTCAAAATAATCATCATAGGCACTTCTTAGCTTTGCTCCTCGCAAGTGCATCGTAATGTAGCCAACCTCTGCAATGGGTATGTCTAATTGAAATCTAGTTCTAAGGGTTTGCACAATTTTTTCGGAAATTTCAAATTCTGGAGTACGTTCCAGCTCTTTTAAATACACTTCATCAAAACTTATTTTTTCACCTTTTTCAATACGTTCAATCGCTAAGGCCAAATGTATTGCCAATCCAATAAAAGAACTATCCGCCAAGGGATAGGGTAGATGGTTTTTTAAATCACGCAGAGAGTTCTCAATGATAACAAGTTTTTCTTTCTCTATGAGTCCCAGTAAACGTTCTGATACTGTATTGATATGTTTTGAAGGCTTCTCATAAATATTCTCTTTAGCTATTCCTAGTAAATCAAACTCATCCAAATTCTCGGAAATAAGTGTACTCATTGCCTTTCTAATTGCGGCTTCTGTACCATAAAGTTCAACACCATAGCCTCTTCTGCGGATCAGGGTTAAATCATAAGTTTGAATCCAAGCGTCTAACTCATCCAAATCATTGCTAATCGTTGAGATCGTGGCTTTAAAATCACGAGCCATGGCAACTAACTTTATGGGTTCCTTTGATTCTAATAACTGGCATAAAATCAGTAATTTTCGTTCCTTTGATGAATATTCTACAACCGTTTGGTTATGTAGCAATGACTTGACTACTTCCTTATGTTTTACATCGCCTTCAATAAAAATACCAATGCCTGCTTTTTTGGTTAACTGTAGTTGATAGGCTGCTAAGAGGCTTTCAATATCATTCAGTTCGCGGTGAATGGTACGTGTACTTACCTCAATTTGCTCTGCAATTTCATTAACGGTTATTCCTTGAGTCTCAGTTAATAAAATATTTAATATCATACGCTGTCTTGAGGTAATATTCATGACCATAACCCCTTTTAAAGAAAGAGTTCACGCTAGTTTATCAACTAGCGTGACGTTTCTTTTTATTTTACGTAATCAAAAAATATCTGTTAGCTTGATGCTAAAGTAAGAACGACGTGGCTTCTGCTTGTGTCTGAGGACTTAGCACAAGCCACGTCTGTTCTTATGATAGACGTTTCGTTAACTGATCATATTCTGGACTGCTTAAGAAGTTTTCAATAGATATATGTTCTGCAGTCGGCAATTTACCTTTTGCACGTTCTGTTAAGGTTTTTTGTGTAATAACAATATCAGCATCACTAGGAAGATCATTAATTGCTGTATTTATAACAGTAATCTCTAAACCTGCCTCTTTAAATTTTTTACGAAGAATGGAAGCTCCCATAGCACTAGAACCCATACCAGCATCACAGGCAAATACAACTTTATTTACGTTGTGAGCTACTGTTGGGGCCACTTGTACAGTTTTCCCTTTTAGCTCTTGTACCTTTGCAGATGCTTGTTCCAAATCATCTTCTTCACCTGACTGTCCACCCATTTTAAGCAATGCAGAAGCAATAAAGAAGGATACTGCAGTTGCAACGGCAACACCTGCTAATACTGCTAATAAACCTCCCCTAGGAGCCATTGCTATCAATGCGAAGATACTTCCGGGAGAAGGAACAGCAACTAATCCTGCTCCTAACGTTTGGAAGGTTAACGTACCAGCGACACCACCGCCGATAGCAGCCAAGATCAAACGAGGGTTCATGAGAATATAAGGGAAATAAATCTCATGGATACCACCAAGGAAATGAATAATAATCGCACCTGGCGCAGATTGTTTAGAAGTTCCTTTGCCGACCAACCAATAAGCAAGAAGTATGCCTAGACCAGGTCCTGGATTTGGTTCCAATAAGAATACAATGGATTTTCCGACTTTTGCTGCTTGTTCCAAACCAATCGGACTTAAAATTCCATGATTCATAGCATTGTTTAAGAAAAGAACTTTAGCTGGTTCGATAAAAATATTGGCAAGTGGTAATAATCCTGCATTTACAACGACTGCTACACCAGCTGCTAACGCTGTACTCAACGCTAAAACTACTGGACTAACACCAACATATGCTAAAAGTGCTAACGCTGCGGCACCAATACCTGCTGAAAAATTATTGATCAGCATTTCAAAACCAGAAGGAATGTTACCTTCAAATGCTTGGTCAATCTTCTTTATGACCCAGCCACCAAGAGGCCCCATTAACATAGCTCCTAAAAACATAGGAATGCTTGCACCAACAATAACACCCATTGTGGCAACAGCACCAACTACTCCACCTCTGGCATCATAGACCATTTTCCCGCCAGTATAACCAATCAATAATGGTAATAGGTAGGTAATCATTGGTCCAACTAATTTGGATAAGCCCTCATTAGGCAACCATCCTGTTGGAATAAATAAGGCAGTAATGAATCCCCACGCAATAAAGGCACCGATATTGGGCATTACCATTCCACTGAGAAACCGTCCAAATTTTTGGATTGTCACGCGTGTACCTGAAGAACTTTCCTTTACTACAACATTCTCCATTTGGTTATTCCCTCCTTTAAAATATAAATATAATGTTCATATTCATATCATATATCACTCCTATAGGCTTTTCAATAAAATGAAAATTGAATTTCGTCATACTACTTGTTGCCATTTTTATAATATTCTCATTCTCCGGCTAGAATATCACGAAGACTTGTTTCATACAGGATTTAAGGCAAAAGTAAAGATCCAAGGTGTAGTTTTCTACCTTACCTTGGATCCTTTACTTTGCACTTTATTTACTCATCTAGCTATAGCATACACCTTCTGAGCCACGGCTTCAGGGGTTATGCTTTCCATGCATGTTCTTTCTCCCTCAGGGCATTGCTGTTTGTGACAATAAGAGCAGGGGAGGGTGCTAAAAACAATTGCATGCTGCTTCCCTTGGGGGGCATAGGTTGCTGGATTAGTAGGTCCAAACATACCCACGCTTGGAACATCAAGTGCTCCAGCCATATGTAGGGGGCCTGTATCTCCAGCGACCACTGCAGAAGCCGTTTCTATAATAGCAGCCATTTCAAGTAAACTCGTTAGACCAATGCTATTGATAATGGATACGCCTGCTCTTGTCTCGACTTCTCTTCCCATTTCTACTTCCGCCTTGCCTCCACATAAGATAATCCTAAAATCCCGATGAAGAAGTTTAATCAGCTCTACAAAATGGGAAGGAGGCCAGTTTTTAGTAGGCCAGGTAGTTCCCAAAACTAACACTAGAATCTTTTCTTGTGGCAAAATAGCATGTTCTTGCAAGAACTTACTCACAAACTGCCTAGCTTCTTCAGGTACGACAAGGCTCATCTTGTGATCGACGGTATCAATGCCCAGGCACGCTAACACACCAAGATATTTATCTGTAATATGTTTACCGAGAGCTTCGCCAGTCTCATTCATGAAAAGAGGATTAAGTTCCTTAGCACCCCTCAGACCAATACGTCTTTTTGTTTTTGCCTGCTTTGCTATCATTCCCGTAAGAAAGAGACCGTGAATATCAAGAACTGCATAAAAATGTTTGCCCTGCAGTTTATATTGTAAGTCATGCCACATCTCTAAAGCTTTCTTGAATTGAAAAGCACGAAGATATTTCTCGAACTTTTCCCTTGACCAAATAATAATTTCATCTATATCAGGGTTATTTTTTAAGAGGTCTGCTGAAACTTCTCCCACCATCCATGTTATTTTACAATCCGGCCAAGCAGCCTTTAAGGAACTAGCCACTGGCGTACAATGAATAATATCTCCAATAGAACTTAATCTAATAATTAATATTTCCTTAGACACGAAAATACCTACCTTTGTCGATTTGAACTATGATTTTTCAAAAAAAATATCTCATATAACTATTGTACCTTATTTCGCAAAAAAAATCATGCAACTCTCATGCCTAAGGATTACAGAACTCCCTTTAGCTACCCAATTGCAAATTACATTATTTTTAATAATATAAGATTACCTTTTATCATGAAATTTCCTAAGCATGCTGGAATGAGTACAGTCTCCCCAGCTCTAAGACTTTCTACTACATCTTTATACCGAATTTCACCCGAACCTTCTATTACACAATAGATAAGAAATTGATCCTTTGTTTTCTCAGCGATTTCTCCCGCAATAGATAGCTTCTCCATAGAAAAATGTTGACAATGCACACTAGTATTTTTAAATATAGTACTTGGCTGTTCTGCGAAATTTATGACTTCCATTGCTTTTTCGATATGCAGTTCTCGCCGTTTTCCATCATCTCCAACCCTATCATAATCATAAATCCGATAGGTTGTATCTGAATTTTGCTGTACTTCATATACCATTACTCCATCCAGCAAAGCATGAATCGTACCTGCAGGAACAAAAATCATGTCCCCCGATTTTACAGGTACTTTTTTCACAGCATCCATAATCTGATTATTTTCTACAGCCCTGATAAACCCTTCTTTTGTAATATGATTCTTAAGACCATAAATAATCTGTGCCTCTTCTTTAGCATGTACCACATACCAAGCTTCCGTTTTCCCCTCTTCACCTTCAACCTTTTGAGCGTATTCATCATCAGGATGTACTTGAATGGATAAATTGTCATTGGCATCTAGAATTTTAATTAACAAAGGAAATGATTTTTCATGAGCAAACTTCTTCCCCATTAATTTTTCTTTATACTCTAGGATAATTTCATTTAAACTCTTCCCCGCTAAAACACCATTTTCTACGATACTCGTGCCATTCGGATGACTGGATAAATCCCAACTTTCCCCGACATGATCACCATGAATTGTTCTGCCGAATACCTTCTCGAGATTTTTCCCACCCCAAATACGATCTTGGTAAATAGGAATAAACTTTAACGGATACATCTTTTCTCCTCCCTAATACTATATATATTGGGAACAAAATACACACACGCCACTACTGCCTAGCTTTATTTCTACAACATTGCTTCTACGTTGTAATAGTTTTCGTTTTATCACCTATTCATTATATACTATTTTATTATCCTTGTTCTACATTTATCCGATGACTGAACCCTAAAACTCCCTCTAACTGAAAAACAAAACTGACACCGTATAAAAACAGTGCCAGTCTGCGTAATTTTCCTATTCTTTTATTGCCGCCAATGTTTTATAATTTCTTAATCTTTCTTTGGCATCTTGCTCTGTTTTCTCAAATAAGGCAACAGCCGCCTCAGGAAACAATTTCATTAATGAGGCATAACGCACTTCACCCATAAGGAATTCTTGAAACTTCATGCTTGGTTCTTTGGAATCCAACGTGAATGGATTCTTGCCGTTTTTCTTTAATTGGGGATTATATCGGTACATAGACCAATAACCGCTATCTACAGCACGCTTGCCTTCTAGCTGGCTGAAACCCATACCAAGTTGTAGTCCATGATTGATACAAGGTGCATAAGCGATAATCAGTGATGGTCCTGGGTAAGACTCAGCCTCTGCAATCGCCTTAAGGGTTTGATTTTTATCTGCTCCCATGGCAATTTGTGCTACATACACATACCCATAGCTCATAGCGATCATCCCTAAGTCTTTTTTCTTAGTCTTTTTACCGCTAGCAGCAAATTTAGCAATAGCTGCTGTGGGAGTTGCTTTCGAAGACTGACCACCAGTATTAGAGTATACCTCTGTATCAAAAACTAAAACGTTGACATCTTCACCAGAGGCTAATACATGATCCAGTCCGCCAAACCCAATATCGTAGGCCCAGCCATCCCCACCAAAAATCCATTGGGATCTCTTAACGAGAAAATCACGATTATTATAGATTGTATCTAACAAACTATCCTGGCCTTTTACTTCTTCCAAAGCAGCAATCAGTTTATCTGCCCTAATCCGCGTGCCTTCTTTATTTTCTTTATTGGTTAACCAATCTTCGCAAGCATGTTTAAATTCCTCGCCCAAAGGCAAAGTAGCTGCTTTTTCGATATGCAGCGCTAATTGTTTTCTCAATTGTTTTACAGCCAAGTGCATGCCTAAACCAAATTCAGCATTGTCCTCAAACAATGAGTTTGCCCATGCAGGTCCATATCCGCGATGGTTTTTGGTATAGGGTATGGAAGGTGCACTGCCAGCCCATACGGAAGAGCAACCTGTGGCATTGGCGATCATCATTCTGTCGCCATAAAGCTGGGTTACCAGTTTGGCATAGGGAGTTTCCCCGCAGCCCGCACAAGCACCAGAGAACTCTAAAAGTGGCTGTTCAAACTGACTGCCTTTAACGGTAAAAGCATTTATTGGATTGGCTTTAGGAGAGAGAGTCATAGCATAATCCCATAACGGGGCTTGCCCAAGCTGTGTCGCCAGTGGTTTCATTACCAAGGCTTTTTCCTTTGCGGGGCAAATTTGAGCACAATTGCCGCAGCCTGTGCAATCATAAGGAGAAACTGCCAATCGGAAGCTCAGGTCTTTCGCGCCAACAGCCACCTTAGCACTAAATTCTTCAGGTGCTGTGGCTATTTCTTCAGTATTTAATAATACCGGTCTAATAACTGCATGGGGGCACACATAGGAACATTGATTACATTGAATACAGTTATCCATCACCCACTCAGGCACATTTATCGCAATACCGCGTTTTTCATAAGCCGAAGTACCTAAAGGAAATGTGCCGTCTTCCATGCCAAGAAAAGCACTTACAGGTAAATGATCCCCTTCCTGGCGGTTCATCGGCATCAATACATTTTCGATAAAGGCCGGAATTTCTTTCATCTCAGCTTTTAGTGCCTGGGCATCTTTCCAGTCAGCAGGAACATGAATCCTGACAATGGAATGGATTCCTTTTTCAATCGCAGAATGATTCATCGCCACCACTTTTTCCCCTTTATTCCCATAGGATTTCACCACTGCTTCTTTAAGAAATCTCACCGCATCATCCAAGGGTATAATATTAGCAATTTTGAAAAAGGCCGACTGCATGATCATATTAATTCGGCCGCCAAGGCCAATCTCTTCCGCAATACCGACAGCATCAATGGTATAAAATTCAATATCATTTTCCTTGATATAGCGTTTCATCACTGCAGGCAGTTTACTGTCTATTTCAGCTGGATTCCATCTACAGTTCAGAAGGAAACTACCGCCCTTTTTGAGCCCATCCATCACATTATAATTATATATATAGGATTGATTGTGACAGGCAATAAAATCTGCCTTATAAATGAGATATGGAGATTTAATGGGCTTTTTACCAAACCGCAAGTGAGAAACAGTAACCCCACCCGACTTTTTGGAATCATATGCAAAATATGCTTGCGCATACATATCCGTATGATCACCGATAATCTTTATCGCACTTTTATTGGCACCAACCGTTCCATCTGAACCAAGCCCCCAGAATTTACATGCCTTCGTATTGGATACAGCAGTATCAACATCTTGACCGAGGGGCAGGGAAGTATGGTTCACGTCATCAATAATACCAACAGTAAAATTATCTTTCGGCTTCGTTGCTTTCAGATTTTCGAAAACCTCTTGAATATGGCTAGGGATAACATCTTTGCCGCCAATGCCGCAACGTCCTCCCACGATCTCTGGTGTCCATTCCTTGCCATAAAAGGCTGCCTTAACATCAAGGTAGAGGGGTTCAGCAAAAGCACCCATTTCTTTAGTTCGATCTAAAACAGCAATTCGTTTCACAGTTTTTGGAATATATTTCATGAAATGTTCAATAGAAAACGGGCGATACAAGTGAACTGTCAATAAACCGACCTTTTCTCCATTAGCATTCAGATAGTCAACTACTTCCTCAATCGCTTCACACATAGAACCCATGGCAATAATCATTCTGTCCGCATCTGGCACTCCATAATAATTGAATAGATGATATTCACGACCAGTAAGTTTAGTGATTTCTGCCATATAGCCTTCGACGATTTCCGGCAACGCCTGATAATAGCGATTGGATACTTCTCTTTGCTGGAAATGAATATCGGAATTTTGCACCGTTCCTCTTAAAGTCGGATGGTCAGGATTAAGGGAACTGCGGCGGAAATCTTCTAGAGCTTGCCGGTCCAAGAGATTAGACAATTCTTCATATTCGAGAACTTCAATCTTTTGAATCTCATGAGAAGTTCTAAACCCGTCGAAAAAGTTTAGAAAGGGAACTCTTCCTTTGATAGCTGATAGGTGAGCTACTGCCGCTAAATCCATTACTTGCTGAACGCTGCTTTCTGCTAATAAGGCAAAGCCAGTCTGTCTGGTCGCCATAACATCCGAATGATCTCCAAAAATACTGATGGCATTGGCACCAACTACCCTGGCACTGACATGAAATACTCCTGGCAACAGTTCTCCAGCAATTTTATACATATTGGGAATCATTAATAATAAACCTTGGGATGCGGTATAGGTGGTCGTTAAAGCCCCCGCCTGCAATGAGCCATGAACAGCTCCTGCTGCACCTCCTTCTGACTGCATTTCTACAATTTCTACTGTTTGTCCAAAAATATTTTTTCTGCCTTGGGCCACCCACTCATCAGCATGCTCTGCCATATTGGATGATGGCGTAATGGGAAAAATTGCTGCTACGTCGGTAAAAGCATACGAAATATGGGCTGCTGCTGCGTTTCCATCCATCGTTTTCATTTTTCTTGCCATAACACAATCCCCTTCTTCCTTTATTAAAGTTTCTACATAATTCCCATTTCATTTATATACCATATAAATATGATTTTTAAAAACGCCACGATTCTATTCCATAGAATAGTGGCGTCACTGATTTAATATGCCTGAATGAATTATAAAATTCTTGATTTGTACAACTAATATATCATATTAGCTAACTTTATTAACATCATCCAATTCTTTTGCAGAATGATTTTTCCCCATACCTAAAGCATAAAAGCTTGCTATCACAATAGCACAAAATACGCCTCCAACTATTAATGATATGCGAGTATCTTCATTAAACCACATTCCAATTAGCACTAGCACCAAGAAAATAACCGTAACATAGTTGCTAATTGGGAAAAACGGGGATTTGAAAGGATGAGCTTCCATTTCTTCTTTCCATTTTTTCCTGAACTTAATCTGACTGAATGCCAGTACAAACCAAGGAATCATACCTGGAAGAATGCTTGCACTATAAATATACAGAAATAATTTTGATTCTGGAGCTATGTAATTTAAAAATACACCTAATAATAAGCAGGAAATCGTGACCATAATACTATTCCCAGGCATTCCGCTTTCGGATATTTTACCAAGAAATTTAGGAGCTTGACCATTTCTAGATAGAGTATAAAGCATTCGACCTGCACTATATATTCCACTATTGCATCCAGACATAGCCGCCGTCAAAACAACAAAATTGATAATACCAGCGGCAGCAACAATTCCAACTTTGGCAAAGGTCATAACAAAGGGGCTGCCGATAGTACCTACTTGATTCCACGGATAAATAGCCAATATGACAAATATGGCTCCAACATAGAAAATCAAAATACGCCAAATAATATTTTTTGTAGCTTTTCGTAATGTATTTTTAGGATCTTGTGCTTCACCAGCTGTAATTCCAACTAATTCTACCCCTTGATAAGCCGCAGTTACCAGACAAAGAGCAAATAAGAAACCCTCCAAACCACCAGCAAAAAATCCACCATGGATATAAAGATTTTCTATACCAATGGGCTGGCCACCGTTACCGAAACCAAAAAGAATCATCCCAAGCCCAATCACAATCATAGCAACAATCGCTACTACTTTAATAAGTGCAAACCAGAATTCGAATTCTCCATAATACTTTACAGCAACTAAATTTGCAGATGCAACAATTGCCACTCCTGCCAACGCTGGCAGCCACTGTGGAATAAGCGGAAACCAATACTTGACATAAATTCCAATGGCCGTTACTTCTGCCATTCCTACTGTGACCCATAAAAACCAATAACACCAAGCAGTCAAATATCCAGCTAAAGGGCTAACATACTTATGAGCATAGGTTGCAAAAGAACCTGTGACAGGCTCTAGATAAAGCATTTCTCCCATAATACGCATAACAAAAAACATAATGATACCAGCTAGCGCATAAGCAAGTAATACAGAGGGCCCCGCCCACTTTATCGTACTTGCCGAACCCATGAAAAGGCCAACACCAATGGTTCCTCCCAAAGCAATCAGCTCAATATGCCGCGACTTCAGTCCTCTGGTTAGTTCTTTTTCTTCCATAATAATACTCCTTCTCCTTTTTTCTTATCGAATATTTACACAGTATTGGTTCTGCTCCATTAACCTTTTTATGGTATAAATTTGTTCCTCATCAGCTGTTTCCAACTCCAACTCTACTTTTGCATATCCCAAAGTCACACCTCTATTGTCTCGACTGTGAGTTACAGCAAGTACATTTGCACCTGCATCAGCAATGAGTTGCAATAATTTCCACAACGTTCCTGGTTTATCTGAAATCATCGTATCAAAAAAGACTTTACGACCAGACTTCACCAACCCCTTGTTGATAATGCGCGTCATCGTATTTACATCAATATTTCCACCGCTGATTACGGCTGCAATTTTGCGGTCCTTATATTGAGAAAGTCGGTGTAAGATAGCGGCAATTGTTGCGGCTCCCGCCCCTTCCGATATTGTTTTTACTCTTTCTAACAACAGCAGAATAGCTCCTGCTATTTCTTCTTCGTCCACAGTAACAATATCATCAACATAGTGTTTAACAATATCAAAATTTAAATTTCCAGGAGTCTTAACAGCGATTCCATCCGCTATCGTTGGAATTCCATCAATCGTAACAATACACTGCTTAGAGATTGCTTCTGCCATACAAGGCATATTTTTTGTCTGGACCCCGATTATCTTAATTGTAGGTTTTAAACTCTTTAAAGCAACTGCCATCCCAGAGATTAAACCGCCGCCACCAATCGGCACTACCACTACTTCTACCTCAGACAAGTCTTCTAGAAGTTCTAATGCAATGGTTCCCTGACCTGCAATCACCATAGGATCATCAAAGGGATGAACAAAAGTAGAATTTTCTTCCGCCTGAATGCACCTAGCCTTTGCATATGCCTCGTCATAAACATCTCCATGAAGAACTACTTTTGCTCCGTATCCACGAGTCGCATTTACCTTCGACAAAGGCGCATGCTTAGGCATCACAATCGTAGAAGAAATGCCAAAGGTGGTTGCTGCAAGAGCTACCCCCTGAGCATGGTTACCAGCCGACGAAGCAATTACCCCTTTACTCTTTTCCCTTTCACTTAGGTTAGCTATTTTGTTATAAGCCCCCCTCAGCTTAAATGAACCTGTCCGCTGCAGATTTTCCATTTTGAGGTACACGTGATTGCCGCTCATCTCACTCACCGTATTGGTATACGCTAATCCCGTTCTGCAAATCACACCAGCAAGGGTCTCCCTGGCTCGTTTTACATCTTCTAAAGTGACATGCATTGTATCACATCCTTATTTTTCTGGACAGTATGCAATTACTTCGATTTCTATTTGAGCTTCTTTCGGTAGCCTGGCTACTGCCACACAGGAGCGAGCTGGCAAAATAGTCGTAAAATAATTTCCGTATATTTGATTTACAGCCAAAAAATCTTCCATTTTCAGAATAAAAATGGTAGTTTTTATAACATTGTCAAGATCTGATCCCCCAGCCTGTAATATTTGTTTTATATTCTCCATAACTTGCTTCGTCTGAGCCTCAATTCCGCCTTCCACAAGGACACCTGTTTGAGGATCAATAGGAATTTGTCCAGAAGCAAAAAGGAAATCTCCAACCTTTATGGCTTGTGAGTAGGCACCAATCGCTTCAGGAGCTTTCGATGTTTTGATTATTTCTTTCATATTCATTCCTCCCATCAATTTTTTCTTGCACCTTTATATTAATCAAGATCCCCAAGAAAATCCTGATTGGTACCCATATATACCCATCTATATTAGTGTTATTTCATTGCTAGATACCGATAAATTGTACTTTCTGATGTTCTTAAAATAGCAGCAGCCTTTGTTATTGCGCCTTTGATCTTAAAGATTCCATTTTCACGCAACTCTTGTACAATTGCACTTTTTTCCTCAGTCGACATTCTGTCCACTGAAATATTGTACTTGGCAATCAGTTTGTTAATCCCATTGTCTACTACATTATCTAATGAAGTACTTAAAGATTCCGTTATTTCTTCATTGTCATCAATTTGAACGGCATTATTAAACAATGTGGTTAAAGGATATTCACCTAGGATTTTGTTCCCCTGGCTATCAGGAGAATTTAAAATATTAACACAAATCATGCCTATCAGACTTCCTGTTTCATCTTTAATATAATAGGTAGATGATATTAAGCTTTCTCCCCTATCATTACGACTTCGATAATTAACAAGGGCATTATGCTGCAAATAGGTTTTATTTTCTAATAACTTAAAACCTAAATCAGTTAAGGGGCATCCTAAATACCTTCCACTTATATATCCATTCCGAATTGCAATCACAGAATTTTCAACATCAACAATGTCATGCAAAAGCACTTCACAATTCGATCCGATAATGTCTGCAATAAAATCAACTAGAGGTATATATAACTCCAATAGCTTTTTGTATTTCATACCATCACCTTCTTCTAAATTTTCTGGATTATCTCCGCTTTACATTTATTTCTTCATTTGGTAATAATTTCCTGCTATGATAATAATTTTTTATCACTCATTTTCCGACAAAAAACAGCTACCAGAATTATAACTTTAATAGCTACAACCTATCCTCAAAATGAAAATGCTAAATGTAAAAAAGATCAACAGACTGTTACGTCTGTTGATCTTTTTTTATCTATCATTCAATACACTGCATAATGATATCCTCACCCGCAGTTACTTCTTCTGCAGGAGTTATACTGATCTCTTTCCCACCAGTAATACCTACCGTTACAATGTTGTTTATATCACCCACGGGACTGCCTATGTACAGAATCTTTTGTCCAACTGTAATCTCTTGCCCTTCACTGACCAAGAATTGACAGGCGCTGTATTCCACTTCTGCCTGAATGATCAACTGATAGTGTGGCTTAATCATAATTGTTAACGCTACTGGCTTAGAACATACTTGTATTACTCTGCCATTAGCAGGTGCAACACAAGCACTATCCTGGGTGGCAATCGCTATACTATGGAGGCCCAGAGATTCCCTCTTCCCTTCCGAGATAATCCTACCACTTACTGGCGCATTAATCCGCACATCCGACTGGGGAGGAGGAACATATATCTCTGTCAGTTCAGTACTGATAACTGTCTTTCCAAGCAAATTAGAAATTTCTTCTTTTAAACGGTCTGACTGAGTTCCAAAGATAAACTGAAAATTAGTACCCACTTCCATGATTGCTATAGCACCTAAAGCTGTAAAATCCTGTTTTTTTACTAACTCCTGTCGTTTTACAGAAACTCGCAAACGGGAAATACATGCATCCAGAGCGTTAATATTATCTGCACCGCCCAAAGCTTTCAATACTTTATAAGCTCTTTGGGGAGTATCTATCTCATGATCGGGAAGAGGTTCATCCTCTCGGCCTGGTGTTTTTAACTGAAAATAATTTATAGCTAGATGAAATACGATAAAATAGAGCATGCCGATACTGAGTCCAACCGGCCATAGCCATAGTTGATTGTGACCATATTTATAAGACAACAAATAATCAATAAAAGATGCCGAAAAGGTAAATCCTAAATGAATATCTAACCAACTGGTCATAAGCCCGGAAATACCAGCCATTAACACATGAAATACAAATAAAGCTGGCGCAACAAAAATAAAGGCAAATTCTATAGGTTCGGTAATCCCTGTCAAAAAAGAAGTTAAAGCCCCACTAAACATCAATCCAGCAATAGCCTTCCGCCGTTCTGGTTTCGCATTGTAGTATATGGCAAAAGCTGCTGATGGCAGACCGAACATCATAATTGGAAACTCACTGGCCATAAATACGCCTGCCGTTGGGTCACCAGCAAAATATCGATTACAATCCCCGCGAATTAAAATTCCCTCAGGGGTAACAAAGTGTCCAAACTCATACAAAAAGGCAGGATAGTATACATGATGCAAACCGATGGGTATTAGCAAACGTTTCCCTGCAGCGAATAATGCTGGACCGATACTAGAGTTCACTGCTAAGTGACCTATTCCATCAATGCCTAATTGAATGACAGGCCAGACAAGCTGTAGTGTTAGGGCTATTACTACACCTGCAATAGCAGTAACAATCGGCACAAAGCGCTTTCCGGAAAAAAAACCTAACACATGAGGCAGCTTTATCTGATGAAATTGCCGATATAAGACAGCCGCAATCAGACCCATAGCTATACCTGAAAAAACTCCCATATCAATGCTCGGATTTACAGATTTTAATACCGCCAAAAAAATCAAATGACCAATTACAGCCGCTAAAGCAGCAACCGCTTGCCCTTGGGAAAAACCAATTGCCACCCCCACTGCAAACAACAATGGTAAATTAGCAAATACCGCCATACCAGCTTCTCGTACTGCAGGCATATTTAGTAAATCTTTTTCTCCAAACCGGAATAAAAGTCCGGCTGCTGGCAAAACAGATACAGGCAGCATCAAAGATTGTCCTATTTGCTGAAGATACCGGAATATATCTTTCACCTGATCCTCCCCTTTATGTAGGTAGTTTCTCGCAAAATAATCATATGTTGCCGTTCTAAAGGATATTTTCCGAGAGACTGTAATGTATCTACCGTATCTTAGTATGAAAAACTGCAATCGCTATTTTAGAAGTTCATCCATTCTACTATCTAAGGTAAAGGCACCAGAGAACTTCTGGTGCCTTTACCTTGAAACACATACCTACGGTGCTTATTGTACTCTAATGTTCATAGGTTCTCCACGTTTTACCGTTTTCCCTTCCTCTACAACAATCGCCTTACCGGTTAAGTTAGTAAAAACAATAGGGGTAATCATAGAAGGTACCTTATCTTTTATTAATTTCAAATCTGCATTAAAGAGGCTTTGGCCTGCTTTGATACGATCTCCCTGGTTGACAAATAAGGTAAATCCTTCTCCTTTTAGATGTACCGTATCAATGCCAAAATGCACGATCATTTCTAAACCGCTGTCTGCGGTAATCCCCACAGCATGTTTGCTTTCTAACACACTCGTTATCGTTCCGTCTACAGGAGACACAACCTCACCATTACTAGGCACAATGGCAAAACCATCACCCACTATTTTTTGTGAAAATACTTTGTCAGGTACTTGCGTGATAGCAATAATTTTTCCATCCAATGGAGAAATAAAAGCATTGATGGAATCGCTTATGGTACTAGCGGCTGTCTCTACCACAGATTGTTCTGTTTCTCCAGAAATTGCAACTGCTTGGATTACCTCTTTTCCTGCTATAATATCTTGCATTTGAGTTTTTAGTATATCCGATTTAGGTCCAAAGATAATTTGCAGATTATTACCTATTATCATGACGCCTGATGCGCCAAGCGTTTTCAGTCTATCTTTATTGATTTCACTAGTATTTTTTACACTGACACGTAACCGAGTAATACAAGCATCTAGATGAGTAAGATTATTTTTACCACCCAATGCCTGTAAAATATCTGCTGCTAAACTAGAAGATGGAGCATTGTATACTTCTTCTGTTCCCGCATCATCTTCCCGTCCCGGAGTTTTTAGATTCCAAGTGCGGATTGCAAAACGGAATCCAAAATAATAAATAATTGAAAATGCTAAACCTACAGGAATCACTAGCCACCAGTCCGTACGATTAGGAATAATACCAAACAGCAAATAATCAATCACACCGCCAGAAAAGGTCATACCGATTTTTACATTTAAGATCTGCATAAGCATAAAGGATAAACCGGCAAAAATCGTATGAATACCAAATAGTGCTGGCGCAACAAACAAGAAGGAAAATTCGATTGGTTCAGTGATACCAGATCGGAA
>JARBUM010000114.1 GCA_029239675.1 Pelosinus sp.
TTTCGTTTTTAAATGAGAGTGGCTGACATTAGAGCCAGTAGTTTGACTTTTACTGCAGATTTCACAAAGATTTGCCATGTATTCCACCTCCTTTGATGAAGGACAAGATATCCTCATTACCATAACAGTAGTATTTTATCATAACATACTCAGTGAATGCAAGACATATGTATAATTCTTTATCCTTAAGTACTATTGCAGGACTTTTAATTATAAATATTGAAGTAAAAAGAAATAATAGAAATGGTAGTGTTGGGAGGCGTATATAATGATTACCAGAGAAACATCAATTAATGAGTTGCTCCGCTCTCATCCCTCGGTGCGTGAAGTTTTTGCCAGACATGGTATGGGGTGTATTGGATGTATGGGAGCGGCCACGGAGACAATCGAGAATGGTGCAAAAATGCATGACATTGATGTTGAGGCTCTTTTAAAAGAATTAAATCAATTATGCGTGAAAAAATAGGCAAAGTAATTTTGCCTATTTTCTATTACTTGGAAGGTGATTATTTTGGAGAATTGCAGAATGGATGATAATATACAATATATTAAAGGTGTAGGCCCACGCAAGGCAAGTCTATTAACGAAATTGGGAGTATTTACGATTGGGCATTTACTAGAATATTATCCTAGGCGTCATGAAGATCGTAGTCACCTTAAAACAATCAATAATTTAATAGATGGACAATTAGAGACTTTTAAGGGAAAAATAGTAAAATGCTTTGAAAGTAAGCCCCGACGCGGTCTACATATTACGAAAATTACTGTAAGTGACTTCACAGGAATGGTTCAGTTAGTATGGTTTAATCAGCCTCACATAAAGAAAACTTATAAACCAGGATTCGATCTACTTATTACAGGTAAGGTTAAAAAAACATATCAAATGGAAGTGCAAAATCCAGAAATTGAAATAATTACGGATGTAGATAAGCTTGAATTTGGAGCGATTGTCCCTGTATATGCAACCAATGAAAGTATTAGCCAACGTTTTCTGCGAAATATAATACGACATATATTAAATAATTATGATGCTATTTCTGAGATACTACCCCTTACAATAATAGAGCGCTTTTCTTTATTAGATCGTAAGCTAGCTCTTGAAAATATTCATTTTCCCCAAAGCATGGCTATGCTTAAACAAGCAAGAAGAAGACTGGTCTTCGAAGAATTATATCTATTGCAATGTGGTTTATTATATATAAAAAAACAAAACAGAAGTAATACTGTTGGACTAAAACATGAAGCTGATGGGCGGCTTGTCAAGCAGGTGAAAGAGCAACTACCATTTACCCTTACAGATGATCAACAAAAAGTGCTATCAGAGATTACACTGGATATGGAAGATGTCAAACCTATGCAACGGCTGCTTCAGGGCGATGTGGGCTCAGGAAAGACTGTAATTGCGGCATTAGCCTTAGTGAAAACAGTAGAGAATGGGTATCAGGGAGCGATGATGGTACCTACAGAAATATTGGCAGAGCAGCATTATAGTACTTTATCAAATATGTTATTGCCATTAGGTATTAAAGTAAGATTACTTACAGGTAAGTTACCAAGGCGTGCCCGTGAACAGGCTCTAGAAGAGATAAAATGCGGTTTAGTGGATGTGGTAATAGGCACTCATGCTTTAATTCAAGATAGTGTTGAATTTCAATATTTAGGATTAGTAGTTACGGATGAGCAACATCGTTTTGGTGTTCGTCAAAGAGCAAAATTACAGGAAAAAGGTAATACTGATGTATTGGTTATGACAGCAACACCCATACCACGCACTATGGCTTTAACTGTATATGGTGATCTTGATGTATCGACGATAAAACAATTACCTCCTGGACGTAAACTAATAAAGACCTATGTTAGAGGATCGGATAGACGGCAATTAGTTTATGAGTTTATTGAGAAAGAAGTCAAAAATGGAAGGCAAGCATATGTGGTTTGTCCTTTAGTAGAAGAATCTGAGAAAATAAATGCCCAATCTGCTGTAGAGCTGTATGATGAATTGTTACAAACAGAATTAGAGAATATTTCTTGTGGCTTAGTACACGGTAAAATGAAATCTGCAGATAAGGAATTGGTGATGGATGGGTTTTATCGTGGTGAAATAAAAGTACTAGTGGCTACAACCGTGATTGAAGTTGGTGTAAACGTACCAAATGCAACAGTCATGATTATTGAGAACGCTGAGCGTTTTGGATTAGCCCAGTTACATCAATTACGGGGACGAATTGGCAGGGGTGGGCATCAGTCGTATTGTATTTTACTTTCTGATAATAAAAATCCAGAAACACAAGAACGTCTTACTATTATGACGAAGACAAATGATGGTTTTGTATTGGCAGAAGAAGACTTGAAGATTCGTGGTCCAGGACAATTTTTTGGTACTAAGCAACATGGGTTACCGGATTTAAAAATTGCCGATATTATAAATGATATTGATGTATTTTTTGAAGCGCGACAGGCTGCAGAAGAAACATTGGCTACGCCTGAAAAATTTGATAATCTTCGTCCTGCTTTAAGAGTAAGGTTTGGTCAAGAATTTGGTATGATATTCTGTAGTTAGAAGTAAAATGAAAAAAGGACGGCCATATGGCCGCCAATTATGGGAGAGGAGAAAATTTACATTATCATTGTGTCACATATGTACTAGCTTTATGCATTGAAGCTCTAAAAATTTTCTAAAGTATTTTCTTGAAAATTGGTACACACTATTATTAAAGATTAATAATAGAGGTGATGGTAATTATGAAGCTTGCCAGTAGTGAAAAACAATTGCGAAATATTGCCAGTGAATGTCAAGAGTTTGAACACATTATTAATGCAATGGGATATGGATATTCACTATTAAATGTGTCACCGGATGCTTTTGTTAGACGTTGTAGTGATTGTGTAAATTGGTTTGGTGGTGAGTGTATCATCTATCAAGATGAAATAAAGAAAGATTAAATCCAATGATAATTAAATATCTTTCTGGTTGCCTTTTCATAAGAACTTTAGTATAGTACAGTATTGGAGAGAGTTATTGTTCTGTAGCATGGAGGGGTATCATGATCAGGTTTTTTGGGTGGTTATTTATTATCGTCTTATTTGGAGCGATATATTTATGGCAACCAGATTTTTTCCAACATTCGTACAGTATACTGAAACATGGAGATATTATTGCCTTGGCAGAATATCTACGAAGCTTTGGTTCATGGTCAGTCATAATAACCATTCTTCTATTTATTATTATGACATTTACCATTGTGTTTCCTTTTATGATTTTGTCAGGAGCATCTGGTATTATTTATGGATTATTTTGGGGAACTGTTATTTCATGGGTCGGAGAAGTAATTGGTGCCGTATTTATGTTTATTTTTGCCCGCTATTTTTTTCGTCAGTTGGTAGCAGGGTGGATAACCAATAGTAGATATTTAAAACAAGTAGATGATTATAGTGCAGCGAATGGCTTTAAAGCCTTACTGATAGCTCGATTATTACCTTTGGCACCTTCAGGTATTATTACTGCTGTAGCAGCTGTCAGTAGAATTAGTTTTAAAGACTTTATTTTAGCAACGCTTATTGGTAAACTCCCACCAGTTATTATTAAAGTACTCATAGGACATGACATAGTCTTTGCGGGAGATAACTTGATACGTTTACTAGTTGTAATCTTACTAGTTGTTGCTGTGTATGTAGGGTTATGGTGGTATAAACGAAATAAAAGGCAAGATAAAGTTAAGCATTAATTTTTAATGAATAGCAGGGATATTGTTACATATATCGAATTAAGCATAAATAATGATTAGGAGGATGATTCTATGCCAATTGTACAGATTGATATGATTGAAGGACGCACTACGGAACAAAAACGCGAAATGGTGAAAAAAGTTACGGAAGCAATAATGCAAACTGCTAATTGCCCTGCTGATGCAATAACAATTGTTATTAGAGAAGCTGCTAAACAGCATATAGCTAAAGCTGGCATATTAATGTCCGATAAATAAAGTTTGATGTTACAGTTTACCAAAAAGATCTTCATTAGCTATTAATGAAGATCTTTTTATATAGATTTTTTCTGATCGTTGTTCCTAGGAGTACTAAATTATAAAAATATATATTTTAGTAAGAATTACATAAAAAAGAGTAGATTAGGCAACTTTAAGTATGTTATTATAGTTGAAATAACTTGTTGTAGTGATATGAAAGGAGTAAATTATGTTTGAAAATAAGTTTATGCAAGAAGGTCTAACCTTTGATGATGTTTTGTTGGTACCTGCCAAATCAGATGTTTTACCGAAAGATGTTGATGTTTCTACTAATTTAACTAAAAATATTAAGTTGAATCTCCCCATTATTAGTGCTGGAATGGATACGGTAACTGAGGCACGGATGGCAATTGCCATTGCACGAGAAGGTGGTATTGGTGTTATTCATAAGAATATGTCCATTGAACGTCAAGCGGGTGAAATTGATAAAGTTAAACGGTCTGAACATGGGATAATTGTTGATCCAATTTTTTTATCACCAGAGAATACATTGCAAGATGCGCAAAATTTAATGGAAAAATATCATATCTCAGGTGTTCCTGTTACTGAGAATAATAAACTAGTGGGTATTTTAACCAATCGAGATTTACGTTTTGAAACGGATCTCACTAGAAAATTACATGACTGCATGACCACGGAGCATCTTATAACAGCTGCTGTAGGAACATCTTTGGAAGATGCTAAAGCACTATTACATAAACATAGAATTGAAAAATTACCATTGGTAGATGGAGAAGGTAATTTAAAAGGTCTAATTACAATTAAGGATATTGAAAAGGCTCAGAAATATCCTAATTCTGCAAAAGACAAAAGAGGACGATTATTAGTAGGAGCTGCCATTGGTGTAGGGGCAGATATGCTGCAGCGACTTGAAGCGATTGTTACGGCAAAAGTGGATGTGATTGTAGTGGATACAGCTCATGGACATTCTCAAGGCGTAATTGAAGCTGTCAAAAAGATTAAACAGATGTATCCAGAAGTAGATTTAATTGCAGGTAATGTGGCCACAGCAGAAGCTACACGGGATTTAATTGAGGCTGGCGTTGATGCTGTCAAAGTGGGTATTGGGCCTGGGTCGATTTGTACCACTCGCGTTGTTGCCGGTATTGGTGTGCCGCAAATTACCGCTGTATACAATTGTGCAAAGGTAGCTCGGGAGCATAATATTCCTATTATTGCAGATGGTGGTATTAAATATTCTGGAGATGTTGTAAAGGCAATTGCTGCTGGTGCTAGTGTTGTTATGCTGGGTAACTTGTTTGCTGGTACAGAAGAAAGCCCTGGTGAAACAGTTATTTATCAAGGGCGTAGCTATAAGGTCTATCGTGGCATGGGATCGTTAGGTGCCATGGCCCAGGGCAGTAAAGATCGTTATTTTCAAGAAAATATGGACAAGCTAGTTCCAGAAGGTATCGAAGGACGTGTACCCTATAAGGGGACCTTAGCTGATACTGCATTTCAATTATTAGGTGGACTAAGAGCTGGTATGGGGTATTGTGGAGTACGTAATATTGAAGAACTAATTAATAATACTCGTTTTATTCGTATTACAGGAGCTGGCCTAAAGGAAAGCCATCCTCATGATATCAGTATTACAAAAGAGTCACCTAATTATAGTCTATAATACTAAAAAACAACACCGTTGTGCTTTTACCAAGCAGGCGGTGTTGTTGCATTTATAACACGAAACTCAAAACCTTGTTCTTTATAAAATTGAATAATAGAAGGTAGCGCTTTTACTGTTTCACTATGTCCTTTACCATCATGCATTAAAAGAATAGCATGACTCCACAAAAAAGTATTATTATTCGTTTGGTTCACTATATTTTTCAGAATGGTATCTGCTTTGGCACTAGAAGCGTCACCAGAACTAATATTCCATCCCACTTCGATATACCCTTGAACTTTCAGGGCCTTCCAGTATTCTGTAGTAAAATGACCCGCTGTTCCACCGGGGGCTCGAGAAATTCGAGGGCGCACATTAATGATACCTTTAATAATTTCATCGTTATGTTGTAATTGATTGATATAAGTTGTAGAGGATTGATATAGCTGACGGTAAACATGATTATAAGTATGATTACCAATAGCATGTCCAGCTGTAAAGATTTGCTGTACAATCTCAGGGTATTTACTTACTTCTGTTCCCACTACAAAAAAAGTAGCTTTTACATTATTTTCTTTAAGGATAGTAAGAATCAAAGGGGTGTTTTCCGGGTCAGGACCATCATCAAAAGTTAAATAAATTATTTTGTCTCCCAAATAAGGTTCGATAACTGTTAAAGCAGTTGGGAAATTACGCTCTCTTCGTTCTTGATTTGTAAATACATCATATTCAGGTTTATCATTTGTTTGCACAACATTATTGGTTTCCGTAAGATAGTAGACATTAGGTTGGGTTTTCGTTTCCAAAGGCTGAGATGTTGGTGATGGCGATTCTTGCATGTTTGGTATTGCAAGGGAACGGGGAGAAGATGTAAGAAAAATGAAAGAAATAACAAAAATAATGCCAATAATACTTAATAGACTATACTTTTTTACCATAATTATCTCCCATATTATTTTTCTGTGAAATATTTTATTAATTTTCCTATATTAATTGCATATTCGACATCTAAGTAGGTATTCCTGCGCGTAAACTTTGTTATGCTTTGGAATACTAAAGCTAATAAGGAGAGTGGTCAAATGCGGCAATTATGTATTATTAGTATAATTATAATAATCATTGTGAGCCTGTTTGTTAATAGTAGTTATGCTTTTTTTATGCCGCAAATTGATAGCTTGGATAACTTGCAATTAGTTGCAGCAACGCAGGTTTTTGATGTTAATGGGCAACTCATTTCTAAATTATTCGAAGAAAATCGGATAGTTGTGTCTATCAATAATATTTCACCCTATATACAACAAGCTATAATAGCAAATGAAGATAGTCGATTTTACAATCATTTTGGCATAGACCCGATAGGTATAACTCGTGCTATGTGGGTTAATCTACGTTCAGGTAGTTTAGTGGAGGGGGGCAGTACTTTAACTCAGCAGCTGGCTAAAAATATGTTTTTAACACAGGAACGTACTTTTACGCGGAAAGTAAAAGAACTTTTTTGGGCTATTATTATTGAACGCAAATTTTCGAAGCAAGAAATTCTGCAAGCCTATTTAAATCAAGTGTACTTTGGTGAGGGTGCTTATGGAGTAGAGGCATCTTCACAAGTCTATTTTGGTAAACATGCAAATGATCTTACATTAGCAGAGAGCGCATTGTTAGCAGGTTTGCCTCGCGGTCCTAATATTTATTCCCCGTATGTTGATGCTAAAGCTGCTACAGAACGTAGAGCTACGGTATTAGCAGGCATGCTGAAGGAAGGTTATATTACACAAAAGCAATTTGAACTAGCACAAAAAGAACCTATTGTACTAGTTGGTAAAAAGAAGCGACCAATTCAGGCATCCTATTTTATCGATTATGTGGCCAATGAATTAGTCGGACGTTATGGTGCCAATCGAGTATATAAAGGCGGTCTTAAAGTATACACAACCATGGATAGCAAAGTTCAACAAGGAGCTGAGGCAGTTCTAGGACAGTATCAGGGAGCCGTACTAGCCCTTGACCCACATACAGGATATATTAAGGCTATGGTAGGTGGGCGTAATTATGAAGAAAGTCAATTAAATAGAACTACGGTAGAAGTACGTCAGCCAGGTTCGGCCTTTAAACCTTTTGTGTATGCTACTGCTATTAGTCAAGGTTTAACTGCTAATGCTATAATTATTGATCAACCAATTAATATTGCTGGATATGCTCCACAAAATTATGATAAAAAATTTCGTGGTTCAATCACCTTAAAAAAAGCCTTACGCTTATCAGTCAATGTGGCAGCTGTAAAACTTGGACAGCAAGTTGGTATAGATAAGGTAATTGATTTGGCTAAAAACATGGGCATTACTACTTTGGTTCCACAAGATGATAATTTAGCCAGTGCTTTAGGGGGATTAACGCAAGGCGTAAATTTATTTGAAATGGCTACTGCTTATACTGCTTTTGCAAATGGAGGGGTAGTATCTCAGCCTATAGCTATTTTAAAAGTGCTAGATGAAAATAATCAGGTACTAGAAGAAGCACATTTAAAGCAGCAATCTGTTCTAAGTAGGGAAGTTGCGTATATTGTAACAAATATGATGCAAGGAGTAATTGAAAGTGGTACAGGTACACCTGCCAATATTGGAAGAATGGCAGCGGGAAAAACAGGCACAACAGATGGCTATGAAACAGCTTGGTTTATGGGGTATACACCTGAGTTATTAGTTGGTATTTATGTAGGGAATGATAATCGAACGCCAGTAGGAATTTCAGGTACTGAAGTTGCAGGTTTGTGGGGAAAAATGATGTCAAAAGTATTAATTGAAACTAATCCTACTAATTTTACGATTCCTCCTAATATAGTAACCAATGTACCTATTTGTACAGATTCGGGGAAATTAGCTACCCCCGCCTGTTTAGAAATAGAGTATAGTGCATTTGTTAAAGGCACGGAACCGACTGTTGTTGATAATAGGGCTCGTTCTAAAAAACAACAAAATGAAGAAGCAGAACAACCTAGTAAAAAAGAAGAGAAATTACCATGGTGGAAACTTCCATTACCACGATTGCCCCGTTTCTAATAGTGTGATACAATATATTAGATAATTTAAAAGAAGTGATTTTTGAATAGTAAGGAGACTCTATGTATAGTGCGTAATAGAATAGCAATTCTGAATGTAATGATTGATGTTGTAACGATGAAAGAAGCGGTTGCTACTGTGAAACAATTTATTCTACAGAAGAAACCTCATTTAGTAGTTACTCCTAATGCGGAAATAGTAATGATGGCTAATAAAGATAAACAATTAGCACATATTATAAATCATGCGGATTTAGTTATACCCGATGGGGCAGGGGTTGTATGGGCAGCTCGTTATCAAGGTGACAATATGCCTGAGCGTGTGGCTGGATATGATTTAGTACAAAATCTATTAATAGAAGCTGTTAGCGAAAAATACAAAATTTACATGTTTGGTGGGGCACCAGGGATTGCTGAAAAGGCTAAGATGATAGCAGAAGAGCATTACCCAGGTGTACAAATTATTGGTACACGGAATGGTTTTTTTACAGAAAAAGATGAACC
>JARBUM010000115.1 GCA_029239675.1 Pelosinus sp.
ATTTACGCTGATGAGATAGGCTATGATCTTCCATACGCAGACCATGGAAATAAACTTTTATACGAAGAGTTAGATGACTGGGCTATACTGCTCACGGCTCATGTCGGTTCGATACTTATTGGCACAACTAGAATAAATATTGGAAATATATCAGATTTTCCCCCCGATATAGTACAGGCCTATCGCATGGATAGATTTGGAAAGTTTTACAATGAAGAGGACAATCCTTATTTTACAGTAATTTCAAGAGGAATGGTATCTTCACAATATCGTAGTTCAGCAACAGCATACTTATTTATGGTAAAAATGTATGAGTTATGTTGTGATTATCAAGTACAGTTTTCCTTCTTAGAGTGCAATTTTCATTTGATCCAGTTTTATGAGCGTACTGGACAGATACGTATTGATAAAAATACTATAGATTTTAATGACGGAAGTCCTTTAGCCAGTTTGGTTATGCTAATAGACGATGTTGATCATTTGCAAGCAGTGGGATCACCCTTATTCCGCACTGCCCGCAAAAAAACTGAATTAAATGGGGAAGCAGTTAATTGGTTTTATTCAGAATTTTCTCATGAAATTAAAACAACTGTGAATAGTCGGCTTGTTACCGAAGAAGAACTATGGACTATTATTTATCAATACCTTGGAAACCTGCCTAATCATAGCATATCTCTACTGAATGGGTTGTCTGTTTTAGAAGCAAAACTCTTTTTGCATTCCTGCGGCAGTATTGTTCATTGTTACGCGGGTGAATATATTGCATCGTGCGGCACTATCAGTCAAGAACTAATTATATTATTATCAGGAACAGCAAATTCTTCGCAAAAAGGCACTATCATACGTGGACAATACTGCGGCGACAATGGTTTGGTTTACATAACAAACCATGCTTCAACTGTTATAGCTTTAGACGACTTAGATATTTTAGTCTTATCTTATTACAATTTCAGCAATTTCAGGAAACGCAATTCTACTATTTCACGTAAGATACTTAGTAATTTACAGAAATAAAAATTGAAACTCGACACCAAAATGTGGCTTGACAGTGTTTGCCATTGTGAGAAGATGTTAGTCGACGTGGCAATCTCTATTTGCTGTCTACCGACTTGCTATTTGAGATTGCCGCGCATTGCTCAGAGTGACAGAAAGCCAAGCACACTTTTTGGTAAGAGCCTAAAATTTATAACGAATTATACGATAATAGACAAATTATTGATACTTATGTAAAATTTTGTTATAATTTATAAATATGTAAGTATGCTATTTTTTCACAAGGAGATATTAACATGAGCTATCTTGAAATGTCTAATCTTGCAGTAGTGGCAGCAACTATTTTTACAGCTCCCATGTATGTCTATTTATATATCGTTTATCGTGAACGTTTCATGGGTATATGGGTGATGTGTTGGCTTTTACTTTTTACCAGATTCGTTCTCTTTGACTATGGAATAATAAATTGGGAAAATTCAGCTATTGGCTCCTTCTCTTACCAAGCGTTTTATATAGTCCCTGCTTATTTTCTTATTTATGGTATACAGAATTTTATCAACCAGCCAGTCAAAAAGCACTGGCTATACGGCTTTGCCATTATAATGACTTTGAGCGTTGTGTCCACGGTATATCAAGTTCCATTAGTATATCAACTAATTCCCTCTACTTCGTTTGGTGCTGCTGCACTTATCTACACTGGGTATATTTTATTAAATGTTAAAACGCGATGTCTGGGAAAATATGTTACCGGATGTTCTTTAATTCTATGGGGCATTCTCACTTTTATAATTTTTTGTTTATATACATATATTCAGGATATGGTGCTCTATTCAATAATGATTTGCATCTGTGGAATATTACGTCTATTTATTACATGCGGTATTTTATTAGTATATTTTGAAAAAACAAGAGAAGGTTTGATTAGTAATCAAGAAGCTCTTCAACAAGTTAACCTGGAACTTCAGCAAGCTAATCAAGAACTTAATCATTTCTGCCATTGTGTAGCGCATGATTTTAAAGCGCCATTACAGTCAATCAATAAGCTTTCACAATATTTTATGCGTGATTATGCTGATAAGGTTGACAATAATGGGAAAGAGTTGATTACACACATTCAAAACAAATCAGCGGAAGTTGTTAATATTACGGATCATTTGCTGGAACTCTCTAGGATGTCCCAAAAACAGATAGCAATGAAAGAGATTAAATTGGAACCTTTATTTCGTGAAGTGTATGATGAACTAATCGAACTTCAGCCAGAAAGACAAGTGGAGTTTAAGATAAAGCAGCTCCCTATGATTCATGGTGACCCCATCATGATAAAAATACTGGTAGCCAATATCCTTTCAAATGCTCTTAAATATACCCGCAACCGCGAAAAAGCGATCATTGAAGTCGCTTCGGCGAAAGACGAAAAAAATTATATTATTTCAGTAAAAGACAATGGTGCAGGCTTTGATATGAGTGAGTCTTCCCGGCTTTTTCAAATATTCGATAGGCTTCATTCTGTTGATCAATTTGAAGGAACTGGTGTCGGTCTTGTGGTATGCCAAAAGATTTTAAAACGACATAATGGAAGTGCTTGGCTTAAGGGAAAAGTAAATGAAGGAGCAGTTTTCTATTTTAGCTTTCCGAAGAGCTTATTGCTCTAATGTTAGGCGTAGAACAGTCATGTAGCATGGTTTTTTACTTTTCAAAGTATTATACGCATTGACGATATTAATTTATCGCTGGACACAGCTTTTTTTCTTTCTTTCACATTTTTTCGAATTAAATATAATGCAATTCGAAGCAAAAAGGGTACACGAAAATAGAGGGAGTTACACCTCAAATTTTTGTGTACCCTTGTGTTGTTTTTATGCTATTTTCAACGGAAGCAAATAAGAGCTACCAACTTGTATTTTATTATGCAATTTATTCACCTTAAGTGTCAGTCCCATAGGGAAAAGGTTATATTAAAGCAATCATATAGAAATGTGAAGCTGGAATGAAAGTGAACCGCAGAAAAAATATCGCTAGCATAAAGCTTTGTAAGAAATTGTAATTCGCATTAGGCGGGGATAAGTGCAATAATAATATGAATTTTAACTATTTCGTCAAAATATTCCAAAACAGGACGTTTGTATCAAGAAATAAATCATTAAATCGTGTAAAATATATACATAAAAGATTAATATATACAAGGATGATATAAAATTCAAAATCATTTTATGAGAGGTAAATTAAATTGAGGAGGTAACATCATGGCGAGTCAACATATGGATGAAGAAATTCGGTATATGATCAATCAGGTTGAGGAACAGGAAGAACTCAGCAGCCAAAATATTTATGAAGGTGTAACGATTAACGATGAGCACTATGAATTTCACGAAGTTAGCTTTTTTGAGGATAAACTAACACTACATATTCCCACCACCTTTGTAGACATGCCTGCTGAGCTGGCTGCAATAAAATACCCATCTAGTGACCGACCACAGATTATCGAAACGGATCAAACTGGTAGCATTAACCTTACCCTAAACCTTATTCAAAATAACATAGAAGATGAACATATCTCAGAAGTGAAAGAAGAAGTGAAAAACATTCTATACCGTCTAAATCCTGCCTATTTATTTCTCGAAGAAGGTGTGGAAACAATCGAGGAAAAAACGGTGGGATTTTTTGAATTTAAAAGCCCTACCTTTGATGATCCATTGTTTAACCTCATGTTCTTTGTAGAACTTAATCATAACATCGTAATGGGGTCTTTTAACTGCCCATACAGCGATCATATGGCCTGGAAACCCATAGCCCGGCAAATCATGCAGTCTGTGCGGGTGAACATTGGTGAAGCAGAACTAGGTCAAAAAATTCAAACAACAGGAGGACCAAACTGATGGAGAAAGAGCAAGCAAAGGAGTCATTGCCCTATGAAGGGAAAGCCATTAAATGGTACGATTTAATATTTACCCAATATGAATTTAAAGATATTTTAGAACTAAAAATCACTCAGGGGATCAATGAACATGCTACGCTTTTTATCAGAGGTGTACTGCCGTCGGATGATGCCAATACAGAGAATAAAGATTATGTACAAACCACCACTCAAAATACCCCGATAACATTAAAATACATAGACAATACAGGTGCGGAAAAAATTCTTTTTCAAGGTGTAGTAACGAATATAAAGCAGCAGACAATGGCAGAGGTAAACTATTTAGACATTGAGGCTATCAGCTTTAGCTATCTTCTGGATGTTAAGAAGTTTAGCCGATCATTCCAGCGTGACGGAGAGCCATATAGCTATATTTTTGATAGGATTAATTCTCTGGCTCGTGAATATGTGCCGAATCTCACAGGCGATGTGGTTACCGCTGAAGGCAACCAGGAAGATGCAACAACCGAATGCTTGGTCATTCAATACCAAGAAACGGACTGGAATTTTTTAAAACGTTTAGCGTCTCATTTTAACATTGGGCTAACACCAGACATCACCTTTGATAGTCCTAAAGTCTATTTCGGGCTGCCGCCACAGAAAGAAGAAAAAGAGGATGAAAGCAGCGACGACAAGCAAGCAGGACCGGAGTTTACCGTATCCACGTATCAAATCTGGCGGGATACAGCAGCTTTTGCGACAGCCAGCAACAACAGCCGCAAAAATAGCGGTGTAACCTTTAGTGAAAACGACTTTACCTACTGTGAAGCCCAATCGTTAGACATTTTGCAGCTTGGGCAAAATGTAACTTTTCAGGGATTAACTTGGTACGTTAAAAACATTCATACTTTTATGGAAAAAGGTGCTGTCAATAATATCTATACCCTGACTACGAATCAGGGGTTAATGCAGGACGATCTACTTAACCTCAAACTGGCAGGAATCTCCTTACATGGTGTCATCAAAGTAGTGACAAAAGATCAGGTACAAGCCCATATTACCGAAATTGACGACGAATGGGATGATGGTGCAACCTGGTATTTCCCTTATACTACCGTTTACTCTTCACCGGACGGCAGTGGCTGGTACTGTATGCCTGAGGTAGGAGACAATGTAAGAATATATTTTCCCAGCAATAAAGAAGAAGAGTCCGTAGCAGCCAGCTCGGTCAATCTCACGGTCTCAAAACGAGGCGCAAGAGAAGACCCTGACACCAAGATCCTCAGTACCGTATATGGTAAACAAGTAATCCTGACTCCTGGCGGTATCCAAATTATTGCCAATGGCAATCTCTTGATGACTCTTACGGATAATGGAGGGGTAAGTATCAAGAGTGACAAAAAAATTATCATGGAAGCAGAAGAAGACATAAAAATAACTAGCAAAACCAGTAAGGTACTCGTAAATGGTAAAGAGGAAATCAGTCTCAAGCAAGGCGGTAGCGAAATCAATATTCAAAGTGATATTAATATCAAAGGCAACAAGGTAAAAATACAGCCATGACGCAGGAAAATTTGATGCAGGAATTTATAGAAAAACAGACCGCAAATTGGCTAGAAGAAGACGTACCGTTCATGCAGCAGAAATTCCCCGAAAGTCAAAGTGAAATAACAGAAAATTTATCAACCGCTATCAGCCAGCTATGCCGTGAGGCTAGTCAACAGCAGCAAGCCGGATGTAAAGGTCAGGCGGCCTATCTATGTCTATCCTTTCTCAGAACGAAGATTTTGGAGGATCGCTTTCAATATCGCCTGGATATCTATGATGAAAAATTCTATGTAGACAGGAGTGAATGCACGGGGAGCATTGAGATTGACTTTGTTTGGCAGTACTTTAAGGTGCGGATGGAGCAATTAGAGAAGGCAATCCATGCTAGCATATATAAAAACAAAATTCACACACGACAGCTAAATGCAGTTAAACTCGCTATGGCAGAGCAGTATCATCAAGTTGCAATGATATGTACGAAATTAGTAATTGATGAAGCTGTTAAGACAGCGGAATATAGGGCTTTGTCCAAAGTACCGGACTTTAAAATCATCATGGGCGAATATAAAGATAAAAATATGCTGCTATATCAGGAAATGTCGGAATCTAAAGAAATGTAAATAGGTGTTTATCTAAAACTATAGGAAAAGGAAGTAAAACCATGGAGTATTTTCGCATCAAACAAGACCCGGAGTGTCTGGAAGCCGTAGTCATTCCTGATGCAATAAAGCAGATTGACAGGCGATATGTTACTCCTAAAGAGGCTGACCGTATTGAAGCTGTAACCATCTTTCGTCTTGATGGCAAAGATTATCCAGAATTTATAGACGTATTAGATAGGCAGCTATTTTTAATATCAAGCCAGCTCAAGGCAGTCTTTGGTTTATATGTGCCCAAGCTGAAATATAAGATGGTGATTGTGGTCAATTCTGAAAAGGGTTTGGTGAATACTTATCATTTGCCGATTTTTGCAGAGGTAGATTGTCTTTCAGCGCAAAGTGTCATGACGCCTGATAAGAGGAATGTTAGAAAGCTGGTACTCAAAGAATCTCTAATAGGCCGTAAGGCAATTTTTAAAGTACAACACAATTTTGAAACTATAATTATAGCTCGCCTCGATGCCGCCGAAAGTATTCTGCGACGAAATTTGCAGGGAATAAAAATGTATCGGGTAGAGCTGGATTAAAAAAAGGAGCTGACAAAATGGATACAAAATATGTCGTCAGAGGTGCAACGGTCAAGTGCAGCAATGGAAGTACTACCACTAATTTAAATCTACCTAAAAGCCATGGCACGTATGTCAATGAAAAGGCAGTATTAAATGATCATGACTGCGCCCCATATAGTAATGTACTGCCGTTCGGAAAATGCAGTAAATTAGATAATAAGTGCGTATTGGCTTTGGCACCAAAATGGGAAAACGCGAAGGATACAACAATCCTAAAAGGTTCTCCGACACTGCTCGCTACATCGGTGCTTAGCTGCACGGTTGGTGGAGCAATTACGATACTTGATGACGGGCAACAAGGATAATCCATTTTAATAATAAAAATCAAAAATGGTGGTGAATGCAAATGTCAGCCATAACCTATGATAAAATAAAAATAGACAGCCCTTGGAAAATCCAGACAATATATGAACTTTCCATAAAGAAAACCATGAACAATCATGCCGAATTGCGCCTAAGCGCGCTGGTAAATGAAAGTGATGCAAGTAAAATCGGGCTTCAAGAAACCATCGACGCTCAGATCAAAGTTTATACCGAGGATGGTGAAAATAAAAGCTGGCTCTTTAAAGGACGGCTCAAAGATGTAAACGTCAGCATCAAATCCGACGTATATATCTTGACAGCTAGATTCCTTTCGGAGACGGTCGTTTTAGACAGAGAACAGAAAAGTCGTTCGTTTCAAGATACCAATCTGACTTATAGCGATGTAGCAGCTAGAATTATGGAAGATTATCCGGGAAAGAGCTTTGAGTTGACCGCCAAAAAGGTAACAATTGACGGCCCTTTGATTCAATACAAAGAAACCGACTGGCAGTTTATCAAACGTTTAGCCTCGCTTCAACACCGATGTGGAGTCAGAATATAAACCAGGTCTCATTTGCAATGAATATGCCTATTATGAAGTAGTGACATACGATGAACTTACAATAGGCGATCAAATAACCTTTCATGGTTATAAGCTGTATGTGGGAGCTGTTACCATTGAACTAAAAGACGGCATACTGGTCTACCGCTGTAAGCTTGTCAGATACATGACCTTACGGCAAAATCCTATCCTCAATGAAAAATTCCAAGGAGTCAGCCTTGAAGGCAAGGTACTCTCTGTGCAGAA
>JARBUM010000116.1 GCA_029239675.1 Pelosinus sp.
TTGGTCTGCATTCAGGGATTTAGTCATAGCATTTGCTACGATTTGTGCCATTTCATAACGAGTAACGGTTTTGTCTCCTCTGAAAGTACCATCGCCATAGCCTTCAACCACACCAGCTTGAGCCAATTTGTTTACTGCATCGTATGACCAGTGTTTTGCAGGTACATCGGAAAATGGGTTAGCGAATGCTGGTACTGCCATGCTGGCAGCCAGTGCAGTAGTCACTGCTACTTTTAAAAGTTTCTTGTTCATTTGGAAATATCCCCCTTAAAATGTTGTTTTTTTCGCGGGTGCTATCACCAACATGATAAGAGCTATTGAATCAAGGAGTGCTTCATGAGTTTCCACGTTTCCTCATAAGAACAGTCATCCTTGCATCATCTATCCCTTTCATGCCCCTGTCGCTTTTACAGGTTCTAGTTTACATAATTCTATATATCTTTTTTTATTCCTGCTTAATACCCATGTGTAAATATTGGTAATTTCCTTTATCTACAGCACATGACTATTTAGTCATTGAATGATAAAAAAATATATTTTGTTTACATAAACTTTATAACTATCTATTTCGCCAAAAGAAAAAAGAATCCTGCTTTTAAAGCAGGATTCTTCTCTGGTACTTGTTGGTAAGAGGCTTCAATCATTGATCTATTGTAACACTCCCTGAATGTGCATCTCAATTTTTAAAGGACCAACAGTATAAATATCATTTTTAGCCGTTGCCGTAATCACGACTTTCCCATTATAACGTTTTAATTTATTGACGGTATCATAAAAATCTGCACCGTTAATAGCCCCTACTGTTCCTTGAATCGGATCAGGCAATATGCCTTTTTCTACAGCTGCAGCATTAACCTTTTGTAAAAAAGACATGACTGTTTCTTCTGGGTGGGAGGCTTTCCCACCATTCTCAATAATAGACATGTGAATAGTGTCCCCTTGAGCATAAATGAGACGGCTTGGGAAGGTGGCAATCTGACCAATTACAGGTTCGCCATACACCGTATTACCTCCCGCTGAAATACGTACAATAATGTCTTCCGGTTTATTGACTAAGGATGTTACGATTTTATCAAAATCTTCTTGGGCAATCCATAGGACTCCCAGATTTTTATTCTCAATACCCAATTTTTCAATAATATTCTGGTTAGTTGTATAGATCGCTTCTCTCAAGGCTCTTTCCGTATCCGCTTTACTTTCCCCACCAGACAATGTAAATGTAGCCAAGACTTCGCCCGCGCGATAGATAATAGAACCTTCTCGCACAACCTGAATACCTTCTCCCAATTTCGTGGTTAACTGATTTAAGCGATCTACATCTTTCTCCAACGTATCTTTTGATTGGTTTAAAGACTGAACACGTAGATCCAATTGATTTTTGGTCGTCTGCAAAGTGCTAAGGGCTTGTTTCGAGTGTTCTAGATCGCCTTTGGCTTGCTCTAATTCTAGAGCTGTACGGTCACGCTGGGCAATTACTTCAGATAATTCACTGGTAATGGCTCGTAAACGCTCTGCCGTATCTTTTACCTTGAGAGAGAGGGTGGCGTACTCTGCATTTTTAGACTCCAGAGCAACCCGGCTGGTATCCAGCTCAATGTTCTTGCTGGATACTTCTTGGGATAGAATAGAAAGCCTCTCCGCTAAAGCTTCCATACCAAAGAGAGCGGTACGCACATCCTTGGACACTAATGTTAATACGCCTATTGTGGATCCAGTAATTAGAATACCCGTAATAATTGTAACCACAATAGAGGTATGTTTTGGGCGCAAGCCAAAAATGCTAAGTTTCTTCTTACCTACTTTCGTACCTAATTTATCACCAATGTAAGCAATGGCTCCGCCTGTGATGGCTAAGACAGCAATTAGTGTAAAACCATACATGATGTGTACCTCCTTTCTATCCCAATTGAAAAATATTATTTAAAACACGAAGGGGAGTTTTGAACCGCAGAGATGCAGAGGACGTGGAGAAAGGATGGGTAATATATTAGCGTGAGGCTTTACGGACGAGTAAGAGCCCTGCGATGATGCCAATGATATTCGGTATCCAGGCAGCGAGTATTACGGGTAGCGCACCGCCTTGTCCTAGTGCCGTGAAAACAGTCATAATCGCATAATATACAAAGATGATAATAATACTAATCCCCAGGCCAATGGAGGAGCTGGAACGATTAGGCTGTAAACCAAGTGGTGTACCAATCAAGGCAAACACAAAACTGGCTACAGGAATCGCAATCCGTTGCTGTAATTCCATTTGATATTTCTTGGAATTGACGTATTCTCTATCTAATACTTTAATATGCTGCTTTAGTTCCTTAATTGTCATTTCATCTGGCTTTTTTTGTTCTCGAGAAATGGCACTTGGTGCTTTCGCCATAGGCATAACTTGCTGTTCGAAGTGCATGGTGCGCTCCAAATTTCCCTCAGCGGTCAAGTCATGAATAATCCCATTGATCATGGTCCAACGATTATCTTGCCATACTGCCTTTTCCGCATTCTCCACTCGTACTAGGGTGCCATTATCAAATTCCTGCATGGCTACAGCATACATGGTATTAGTTTCTTCTTCAAATTTACGGGCGTAGGTTAATCGTTCCAACACATCACCTTTAACATCTTTAATAATGATATGCTCTTGAGACTTGGGTGCCGTATTTTTCTGAATTTCATACCGTACTACATAGTTGTAAGCAGCATTAGCTTGAGGCACTACTAATTCAGCGAAAAAAACAGCAAAGATACTGACAAAAAAGGCGATAATAAACACAGGAGTAGCCAAACGATAAAAGCTAATGCCCCCTGACCGCATAGCTGTAATTTCACTAGAACCAGATAGACGGCCAAAAGCCAAGAGTGCAGCTAATAACATAGACATAGGAAAGGTTAAAACAATGATATTCGGCAGACTATAAATAAATAGTTTGATTACTGAACTCAAAGAGGCACCATATTGAGTTACATACTGAGCAATTCTCATCAGAGTACTAGTGCCGATAAAAACACTGGAAAAGGAGGCAATGCCAAATATGAAGGGACCTAATAATTCTTTAATTATATATTTATCAAGTATGCGCATAAAATTCTCCCTTTTGCATAAAACATAAAAATAACGTTTGAAACACAAAGAGCACAAAGCCGCTGACGCGGCCGCGAAGAGCACAATGGAAATATGTTAAACATTTTTTGTGTTCTTTGTTCAACTTTGTGACCTTTGTGTTTCAACGTTTTCCCCTTTATATCACAGTACGAAAAACGTTGACGCGACTGCTTTAAACGTAGAGGATGCATGTAGCTTCTAAAAATTATAAACTAAAATTCTCCCCAAGGTAGAATTTTTTTGCTATTTCGCTATTTGCAATGGTGTCGGTGTCGCCATGAATGAGAATCTTCCCTTGATTGAGAATATAAGCACGATCTACAATGCTCAGAGTTTCCCTTACATTGTGATCCGTAATGAGCACCCCAATTCCCCGCTGTTTTAGGTAGCCAATAATTTCTTGAATATCGGCAACAGCAATGGGATCAACACCAGCAAAAGGCTCATCTAATAAGATAAAAGCAGGGTCTGTAGCTAAACTCCGAGCAATCTCTACACGGCGACGTTCCCCACCAGATAATTGAGATCCTTTTCGTTTACGAACATGATCAATGTTAAATTCCTGTATTAAACTTTCTCTCTTTTCTTGGCATTGGCTGCTAGTAAGCTCCGTTGTCTCCAGTATTGCCATAATATTATCTTCTACGGTAAGCTTACGGAATACAGAGGCTTCTTGTGGTAAATATCCTATGCCGAAACTAGAACGTCGATACATGGGCAATTTGGTTACATCTTGGTCATTAATGACAATCTTGCCGCTATTGGGAGATTCTAGACCAACAATCATATAAAAAGTCGTGGTTTTACCAGCACCATTTGGCCCCAATAAACCAACAACTTCGCCTTGATTCACTCTAAGACTTACACCATCCACCACATTACGTTCTTTATAGGTTTTGATAAGATTAAATGTTTCGATATACATATGAAAACTCCTTGCTTTAAGGATTAGATATTATTTGGATTATGAAAAAATTGTTGAACCGCGAAGACGCGAAGATGTGAAGATTTTGAAATAGGCACAACACACCTTCGTGTTCTTGGTATCTCTTCGCGACCTCCGCGTCTAAGCGTTTTCCCCATTTTTTTATTGAGGAGTTATGACTAATTTACTGCGCCCCTGGACATCAATTACTTTATTATCCATATACAGGGTTAAGGAATTACCTGTCAGTACATTACCATCTTGTACGGCTCTAGCGTTACCTGTCAAGACGGTTTTTCCTTGCTGTTCACCACCGCCATAATATACTGCCTGGTCTGATGTGGCATCCATATTGCGCACTTCACTAACAATATGCACATTACCTTGGGCAACAGCACGATTTTCATTAAAAAAGGATTCTATCTGATTAGCTGTCATAGTACTGTCAGAGGTTCTTAAATTCGCCCAGCCTGTAACTACAGCATATTGTTTATCTGAATAATAATCAATCTTAGGACCTGTCAATTTACTATCGCCTTTTGTCAACATCGGATCACCAATTGCAACGATGTGATTATTATCATAGGAGTTTACTTCTGCTGCTGATAATGTAGCATCTTCTCGTACTACGTGTACACCGCCATATACATGTGCTTCTTTTGTATTGTTATTATACTCTGCATTCGTACCAGTCATGATGGTGTTTTCTTGTACTATGCGAACATTACCCTGGGCTACCATAATCCCTTTCTTCGCATCATATTCGATGGTATCAGCCGACAACTCTACTGGCTTATTAGGGGCAGCATAACCATATGAAACTATACCTAAGGAGAGCACCAATGCAAGAGTCATTTTCACTATATTAGACTTCATCTGGAAGATCCTCCTTGTATTACCTTAGCATTTCCAAATACTTTTACTTTTTCCATATTCGAGTCACTCTCTATCTTATCCCCTGTGATTACAGTATCTTCTTTCTTAAAGACTACATTACCAGAGCCATAAGCTTTTTGTTCTTTACTGGACCAGCGAACTTCATTGGCAACAAAGGTTCCGCCATCACTAGCTTTTGCCTCAACTTTTACAGACATGATAATATCTTTAGTCTTGCTATCTAGAAATGCTTCAGGGGCCGAAATCTCAATTGTACCACCTTTTTCTCGGTAAAAAGTTCCTATAAAATTTTTCAATTGTGCATTTTTGGTATCCACATCAATTTCGATACTCTGGGCTTTTAATTCCCATAGCCTTTTTCCATCTTTCTCTTCGATAATAGAATTACCTAGATAGGATAATTTGGAAGCCTGCTGAGTCTTTGGTTCTTCTGGAGGATTAGAAGGCAATGGCTCATCCCTTAAAAAATAATACAATCCACTTGCCAATATGATAATACAGGCAACTATTCCTATTGTTTTTTTCATGCCTGTTTACCTATCCTTTCCGAAGATACAGTTTGTTCATGCTTTATTGTAACCTCAGAATACGGCGTATTCCATCTTTTTTGAAACCATAACCATTCATCAGGGTATTGGCGAATGGTTTGTTCAATGATTTTAGACATTTTAGATGTCATATTATACGTATCTTCTATCTCATTGCCTGTGTCTTCATAGTAAAAGGACTCAAGAAGAATTACCTTATGTCCCCCCTCAGGTCTACGCACAATAAATGCGGGCACTACTGGGGCATTAAATTTCTTTGCAAAAAGAGTTGGTCCTGTAGGTGTTGAAGCCATTTTACCTAAAAATTCCATGAATAAACCACTTGTACCTGCATCTTGATCCGCTAAAAAGCCAAGAACTTTGCCACTTTTGAGGGCTCTTGCCGCACTAACTAATTCAGCGGTACCGCGGGCGAAAATCTCTATGCCCACCAGCTCACGGTATTCATTCAAAATTCTAGTATGCTGATCATTGGGCTGACGTTTAATCACAGCAGCCATGGGAAAATCATTCATAGCCAGAAAGGCACCCAACCACTCCCAGTTACCAATATGAGCTGTAAGCAGGACTACCCCTCGACCTTGCTCAACGGCCTCAGCGAGGTAATGGCGATTTTCTATGGTTACATACTGGTCCATTGTTTCTCGATTGAGGACTGGCATATACAGCATTTCCAAAAAGGTTTGTCCTAATTTTATGAACAAACTACTAATATGTTTTTCTGCTGTCTCTAAGGATATTCCTAGGGACTCTTGCATCTGCTGTAAAGCTCGCCGCCGCTGTCGTGCAGCAATACGATAATATAATTTTCCAAGGATTTCTCCTAGCCACAAAACTCCCTTATATGGTAACAAGCAGATTATAAAACTAAGCCCTTTTAACAAATAATATTGCCAAGCGTTAGACATCGGCGACCTCCTTTCTGTAGGAGATGAACACATCTCGTCCTACGATCCCCTCTGTCATAGAGGGGAGTTTTATATTTGATTATTGTTTCGTCTCTATATGCCCGCCTTGTATATAGGCGTTGACTATGTCGTCCCATTTCCCTTGGGATTTTAAAATAAACTCGACCACTTCACGCACTGCTCCTTGGCCGCCTTGATGGTTCGTCACCATATGAGCATGTTCTTTGACTTCATCCACGGCATTGGCTACGGCGCAAGACAAGCCAACTTGCACCATAACAGACAAATCAATCAAGTCATCTCCCACATAGGCTACTTCTTCTAGATCTAAGTTGTATTTCTCTAACAAGGTAGCAAGAGCATCTACTTTGTTCATGGCCCCTTGGAATACATCCGTTATTTTAAGTTCCGTACTACGTAAATGGACTATTTGACTTTCCCGACCCGAGATGATGGCAGTCTTCAATCCTGCTTTATGAGCTGCTGTAATACCTAACCCATCTTGAGAATGAAAATTTTTCATCAATTCTCCATCACGCCCAAAAATAATATGGCCATCTGTCAACACACCATCTACGTCTAATATCAATAATTTAATCTGTTTTGCACGGGCTTCTACACCCATTATACCACTCCTTGACGTAATAAGTCAGTAAGGTGAATAATACCAATTGCCTTATTGTTTTCATCCACTACTGGCAATACAGTAATTGGCCGAGGATGATTTTTTTCCATAATGGAAAGAGCCTGGGCAGCCAACTTATTAGCAGTAATGGTACGAGGATTTTTCGTCATGAGGCTATCTACTTTTTTATCCAAGAATTCATGCCCATGTTCTAAACCACGACGAATATCACCATCGGTAATAATACCTATCAAATATCCTTGTTCATCTACAACATTTGTAACGCCAAGTCCTTTGCCTGTAATGACAAATAACGCTTCTTTTACGGTTTTATCTAAAGTGACTACAGGATTTCCCTCACCTGCATGCATTACATTTTCTACAGTTAAGAGTAA
>JARBUM010000001.1 GCA_029239675.1 Pelosinus sp.
GTCATAGCAACATCTTTTTCACTTTTTTTAGGAGTTGCCTTACCTGCCGGTTTAACTTCTAATGCATTGTCTCGCACATCTTGAGGAATCTCTATAGGATCTACTTGATTGTATTTTGAATATGTTATCTGCATATTCAATGTCGATTTTGTTAAAAACTCTTCGATTTTAGTCCTGTCCTTTGGATTACCTATCTCCAAAACCAATCCTACCCCTTTTCGAATCGGTTCTGTCAAATCCATATCTATTTCTTTTACCATCTTAGTCGCTTTATCAACTTTAATATTATATTTTATATCGCCAGCAGCTAACAACCCAAGCCGTCCTATCGCAATCGCACTCAGCATGTCCTTATCCTGCACATTATTTAGTTTGACAGCTGCACCTATAGCATCACTTATTTGCATACTATCCAAAGTTATTTCCATATATTTATAGGCTGGTGTTTCCTTTTTCAACTTCACCGATTTCATCAACTGCAACATACTCATACGAGCAGAGACCTTTTCATCCGCTGAAAGTTCTTTGTTCAAAGAAAGATCGATCGGCACAATTTGTTTGATCCATTTTTCGTTACTTAACATATAAATTACTAGATTGCCTTGGTCTTGTTCTATATACTGCTTTAGTATCACTGTATTTTCTTTATTTTTTACATCACGATACGAAATGTTAATATCTTGTTTGTAGCTCAGCGGTTTTTCCTGGCCTTCCCCATTGATTGCAGCTTTTACTTCCCCCATCGGGGTTTCAGCCTTGATCTCCATGTCATAATGCAAGTTGTTTACATCCATCATATTTATATATACATCGTTCAAATACGCCTTTTCCGGTGACAGCTTTTCCTCGGCAAAAACAAACGAACTGCTCATCGCCACAAACAACAATCCCCATACTAAAGCAACTCCCCAATTGATCTTTCGCAAAAATCCCATCATATAATCAAGCTCCCTTTTATAAATTCCGCTGTATCCATAGTGTGTCCGACTGAACCTGTATTAAGGCTGAGTCTGCCTATCGGCTTTTATTGCAGAGAATTCCTTGGCTTTGATACCTGTCAAAGACCAAGATTATAAATCCTGTTGGCGTTGTCAAAAAACACTTTGTCATGATGCTTTGCTGGAATAATATGCGCAACAAACTCAATATAATTAGAGATATTAGCCAGCGGCCAATCTGTCCCATACAGCAGACGTTCATAGTTGTCTAGGTATTCCAGCCATACTTGTAAGAGGTTAATATAGCCGTGCTTCTTTTTAAAAAAATCCGGCATGCTATCGATCCGGCCTTCCAAAATTCCCGAAAGGTCGGCAGCTACATTTTCATTCTTCTCAATGACGGCGATAGCATCTACAAACCAGGGATTGCCAATATGACACATAACAAACTGAACATTAGGATATTGTACCGCTACCTCATCCAAGGTTATGGGATGACTGTATTTCAACAGGGCATTGCTAGTGGCTGTCAATCCAGTATGAACGGCCACCGGTTTTTTATACTGCATTGCCAGCTGATAAAACGGGTCAAGCACTGAATCGTAAACATAAAAGTGATTGTAGCCCGGATACAGCTTAATGCCTACGCAATTCTTTCTTTGCAAATGTTTTTCTACTAAATAAGCTTGCTGCACCACTTCTTCCACGTTAAAGCAGGTACTATCCAGCCCGATACAATAGCTAAGATTGTCAGGATAATCGTGTTCGCGGAGCTCCAGACTTCGGTTGCCCATGACCACACCATGAACAATGTTATGCTCAGCATATTGGTCTTTCAGATGCGCACTAGTATTTTTATGGCCCGCCACTTCTGCAATCTGGTCAAAGTAAGGCTCTTCTAGGCAGAAGTGGATATGGGCATCAATAATCTTCATTGGGCATTAGTCCTTCCTCAAATGTTTTCTTATGAGTGTATTCCTATCCTACGTGATCTGCAGCCTGTTTTTTAGAGGGCCAAAATCACGGGGACGGTTCTTTAGAGTCACTCTCAGCTTCTATAATGTACGTCGATTTTCTTTAAATATCCATTCAATTTATTCGTTGACAATTAAGCCAAATAATTTTGAGAAGCCAACTGCTTGTTGTGGGGAAACGATACACCCTTGCACATCTTCGATGGTAACACCAATTTCTCTAAACTCACAGCTACTTAAATCAATGCCTGCCAGTTTAGTACCCGATAGCTGAATCTGTTCTAGACTTGAATTAGAAAATTGCACCTTGAATAATGTGGATGTATAAAAATCGGCATTGGCTAATGAACTGTTATGAAACTTCACCTGTTTGCAATTTACATTGCGAAAGTTAGCATAATCCCCATAGCATTTATCAAATAACACATTGCGCAATGTTGCTCCCATTAAATTTATTCCTACCATTTTACATTTTCTCATTTGGACTTGATGCATAGTGGCTTCATTAAAATCTACATTTGATAAATCACACTTTTCAAAGATAACATCGGTCAATTCTACTCCGCTAAAATCAACCTTTTGAAAGACAACATTTTTGAATATGATCTTATCAAAAACCACATGCGTTGCCACTTCATTCTCAATGATACAATTACTGATTATTCCCATTTCGAAATAGTCTTCATCACAAATCTTTCTATCCGAAAATGTAACTTCGAATAATTCTCTTGGGATATCTGGTGATAAAATCTTCAAGTCTGTTTGTAACTTCTTAATCCGACTACCCTCCTCAGAGTATTTATAAATTCCATCTGTTATGACTCATTCTTCCTAAAGAAGGATCATGTACACTATATAGATTCTTTAAAAGCATTTTCCCCTATTTTTAATCTATTTACCATTAAAATATAAAACTCCTGCAAGGCTAGGCTGCTTTGCAGGAGTTTGTCATATCTATTGTTCCTTTGATCAACTCTTCTTATTCGGAGTCTGCCATGGTTCTTTTATTGAAACCGTCCCACTGCTTTCCAGCATGTCAAGCTGTGTCCTTGCAAATCCATCGTTCATTTCTGGAACGGAATTATTATTCCTTCCTGTTGGTAACGCGCATAAATTTTCTTGATGAATTCGTGGCGGATGAGATGCTGGTCCGTTACGTTCTTTACCCGCAAGATAACATTGAAGTTAATACTGGACCCGGCGAAACTGCCGTACCGGATAAACGGTTCAAAAGTTTTGACGCCTCCCTCGGTTTCTTGGAGAATTTCTTTTGCAACCGCGGCAGTAACTTTTTCTACATGATCCAAATCACTCTCATAACTGACTCCTATGGGGATGGAGATAGAACATTCAGCAAACGGCTGAGCATAGTTGGTGATTATAGAGGAAGCAATTGTTTTGTTGGGTACGACCGCCATGTTCTCAGTGGGAGTTCTTATTGTGGTATTGCGCCAGTTCATGTCCACTACATGACCCTCTTCGCCAGTCGACAGTTTAACGAAGTCACCCATCTTGATTTGTTTGGACACCAGAATGTTGATGCCGGAAAATAGATTCGCCAAAGTGTCCTGCAGCGCCAAAGCTGTAGCCAAGCCGCCAACGCCTAAAGCGGTGATCAATGGAGATATCGAAACTCCGAAAGATTCAAGCAAAATCAATATGCCGATGGCGTAAACGGTCAGGTCGATTGCTGTGACTATGATCGAAGTGGAAGCGAAGTTCTTGGATGTTCTCCCGAGCTTATGCTTAAGATAACCGGAACCCAGATGCGCTACCATGAGGGTCAGGGACAAAATGATAATGGAGTGGAACAGCCGTTGGAGAAATAGTAGCGGTCGCGGTGGAATTGTCAGGATTTCCATGGTAACGTAGAGGCCAATAATAATGCCCAGCAACGTAGGTATTCCCCTAAAGGTTTGCTGTAGCAGGGGATAAGAGATTTTTGTTTTTCTTTCGATTATTTTGAGCAGTTTAGAAAATACCAACCGGAGTATGATGATGCCTAACGCTAAACTAATAAAGCAAACTACCAAATTCGTTTTGAAGCCGCCGTTTATAATTCGGTTTCCTATTTCAGTGAAAAATTCAAGCATTGTTCCTCCCATAATATAGAAAATTCATTTTACATAATATATATTATTTCGTTAACTCCCCCTTTTTCCCCTGCCATTGTATGGTCTCATTATCCTGGAAATTTGAACCTAATCAAAAGAATTCCTCAAAAAGACGCTTATTTATTAAAACGTTATGGTTACTAGAAAATCTACCCTCTTCTTCTAGAGTAAACAATACAGAAAAAATATGACAATTTAATGACCATTTAAAGAGTCTTCAACTACAAGGTAGACGACTTATTTGTGGATTATTACTTTAATGATGACAAACTCCTGCAAGGCTAAGTTGCTTTGCAGGAGTTTGTCATGTATATATTGTTTTTTGATCGTCCCCACGCTTCATGAAAGTTCAAAAATCTTTGTTGCAACATTTTGGCAAAATTCAGTGTCATGTTCCACAAATAGAATAGTTGGTGAGTATTCAAGCAGTAATTCTTCTATTTGCATGCGAGAGATAACATCTATAAAATTAAGTGGTTCATCCCAGATAAGCAAATGAGCTTTCTCACAAAGACTTTTTTGCAATCAGCACTTTTTTCTTTTGTCCACAAGCATCTGCTCTCAGCCCTAGTAATCAAATCTCCTCAATAGCTGCTACCGTAATTACTTTAGTAGCTTTATGGCGAGTTTGAATAATCAATTCTGCATTAGGTGCATCTGTAGAGCTAATTTTACTTAATGCTTCTTCAACGGAACGACCTGTAAGTACATGCCGACTTATAAGACGTTCTTTTGTCGTAGTGAGTGGCGTCTCAATAAACCAGCTTTCATTAAATAAATCCGCAAGTTCATTCCAAGGGGAAGTATCTAATAGTAAGTAATTACCTTCAACAATTATAATTTTATGTTTATTCTCAATTACGATTGAACGTTCAACTGGATTATGAAGACCTCTATCATAAGATGGACAATATATTGTCTCTATTTTTTCGGACGCTATTTCCTTTATCAACATTACGAATCTCTGAGAATCAAAGGTTTGAGGAATTCCCTTTAGCGGTAGTAAGCCTTTTTCTACTAATATGTCATTATGATAATGATACCCGTCCATTGGGATCACGATTGCGATCTCGTCTTTTAAGGCTTCATTCGTATTTTTCATTAACAAATTTGCTAACGTGCTTTTTCCTGCGCCTGGAACTCCAGTAATAGCCAGCAAAAATCGTTTATTTTGACTCTTCTCATAAGTTTGTATTAGTAGATTCGTTAGCATCGTTAAATCTGCATTATAAATAAATTCCACTCTATGTGGGCCCTCCTCTTAACATCACGGGCACAATTCGTTTGCGTCGCTCCCATCATATTATCAATATAATTATAAGCTTTTCTTGAAAACAGTATCCCATGTTTCTCTATTTACTATTAAAGTACAAAAGTCCTGCAACGCTAGGCGGCTTTGCAGGACTTTGTCGTTATTTATTAGCTTTAGTCAGCTCTTCTGACTTGCCCCTCCTAGTCTTTTAGTTCCTTTACACTGGTTTTTCTTTTTATTTCATGCAGGAATAACACGATATTTGTTGTAAATAATAACTTTAGTAATAGATTAGGGGGTAATACCTTGGTTGAAATATTCTTGTTAACGGCCCTTGGGGCCATTGGAGCTTTCGCTTTTAAAATCGTTAAAGGCAATAAGCTCAAAAAGAAAGTCCACAGTTTAGCTGTCCAGTCGGATAATGTAGTCGCACAAATAGATGGTTTTAGGGCCTCAAGTGCGTGCGCAATTGTCAATGGTATTGATTTGTCTGGGTTTCTTTATGTTGACCAGGAGTCAAGAAGGTTTTGTATCGTATCGACCAATCTGTCATATAAACTATTTGAGCCTAAAGATATTCTAGATGTATCAATCGTTGAAAACAATCCAACAATTACAGAAACTAAAATTACTGATCAGATTAGCAGAGCGTTATCAGGAGGCGTAGGTTCTCTTATTGGTAGCTTGACCGGTAATAAGACAAACTCCGTAACTGTAAATACCCTGCATGTTGTCATGCATGTAAATGATCTCGAACATCACACCGTAATGATAAATTGTCTTCCGGTTAAAACGCAACGGAATTCTCCAGAATATCAGAACGCAATCAATATAGCGAATAGCTGGCTTGATGCTTTGAATGCCTTATTGCCTTCAGCATAAATTATATAAATTAAAATACCTTGGTAACTAATTACACTTATTAGCCAATATACATAGTGACCATACCAATGCCTATTATTCTATGTTTCGATAATCTTCTCTTTATCTAGAGCGAACGAAGATACCTTCCTGCCACATTTGATACCAGTATAACAAGACTCCAGTAACTGTAGTCATTATAACTACATGGAAGGGACCTAGCTTTAAATATTGAAGTATATCCCTAGTTCCCAAAAAATAATCAAGAAACAGGTATGAAAATACTAAATTAGATACCATATCAGTAGCCAGGAATAACCAAAATCGCCCATAGGTAAATCGAAAAATCAATATCGTTATGACGGGATTGAGGCTATAGATGTAAGAAGGGCTTAGTAATGGATATGCCGCTTCTTTAAAGTGCCACCATTGCAAAACTTCCCCCACTTCTACTACCATTATACTAGTAATTGCAGATAATAAGGCAGTTGGCATAAACCGCTTTATATTTTCCGTTTTCATAAAAGGAAGGGCTAACCAAGGTAATATTAATGAAGCCCATAATATGGCTTGATTGCTCATAAGTATTCTCCTTTAGTAACTTTCACATTTACTATTTTCACCCTATTATCTACATCCTATACTATTTAGAAACCATTTGATCCCCCCTTATTTGTTCTAGCTTCTAGCACTTATTTAGTTACTATTTGGATAGCTTCTTTATTATCTCGAACGTGCGAAGATAATTTAATAATGGCCCATCCTCAAATTAAATAGCGGTGCGTAATATACGCACCGCTATAATGGTTATGCGAACTTTCCATGGCTGGATTCATCTAAAACGCAGTGACCTATCCCCTCATTTCATACGTTGGTCACTTTCTTTTCCCTATCTACTATCAGGCACGTAGGATCTTTTAGTATAGCATCCTTAATTTGCTTCTTTTTATCAACGTGGTGTCCACTAGATATATCAATCGAGGTGCTTCCATTCTCCCTGAAATGAAAATCTACATAAAAATGCGAACCATCGGCTTCTATCTCTACTCTATGCCGATGTCCACCTTTATGAATCAGATCTGAAACGACAAATTTTTTATAATTTACCGAACAGACTTTTCTAATAGTAGAAACAAGTATTTCTCTATTTAACATTTTTTCTCTACTCATATATTACTCTCCATCATTCATTTTTACATTCTTTAAAATTCATTGATTGTCGTACGCCATCCATAATATACTGATAAATTAGTACCGTCAATGCCTAGGTCCTATTTTTCCATTAGAATACAAAACTCCTGCAAAGTAAATTTACTTTGCAGGAGTTCTTTCATTTTATAACAGATTGGAAGCTATCCGTTCCTCACACCATGTTTAACACGGTCTTTTTCTTCTGCTCGTTTGCCATCGTTCCATTTATCCATGGTTCCTACCAAGTATCCAGTAATACGGCGGATGCGTTCAAAACCCATACCGTTTTCCCCTTCTACTCGTCCACATTTAGGGCATTGATCGCCAATGACTCCTGTAAAGCCACATATTGGATCACGATCTACTGGGTGATTAATAGAGCCATAGCCAATACCTGATTCTTTCATCTTACGCACTACTATCTCAAAGGCATCCAGATTTTTGACCAAATCTCCATCTAGCTCAATATAGGTAATATGACCAGCGTTCGTCATAGCATGATAAGGAGCTTCTAGTTCAATCTTTCTAGCTGCTGGGATACTATAATATACAGGCACATGGAAACCATTGGTATAGTAATCCCGATCTGTTACTCCAGGAATTTCGCCATAATTTTTAGCATCGATTTTTACAAAGCGCCCTGATAAACCTTCTGCTGGTGTGGCAATAAGAGAAAAATTCTGCTGATATTTAGTCGCTGCTTCGTCCATACGTTTTCTCATATGACCAATGATTCTAAGACCAGCTTCTTGAGCTGCTTCTGATTCACCATGATGTGTGCCATAAAGGGCTGTAAGGGTTTCGGCAAGCCCAATGAAGCCAAGGGTTAAAGTACCATGTTTGATAACATCTTCAAGAGTATCTTCCCAACCTAGCTTTTCGGAGTCAAACCAGATATTCTGTCCCATCAAGAAGGGGAAGTTCTTAACTCTCTTGTTTTTCTGGATTTCATAACGGTCTAGTATTTGTTGAATAACCAGGTCAATTAATGAATCCAGTTCTTTATAAAAACCATCAATATCAGGTTGGATTCTTTTACCTAAGGCAATACCATGCTCAATTCCTAATCTTGGCAGATTAATACTGGTAAAAGAATTATTGCCACGGCCATAAATAACACCATCGGATTCAGGGAAAACGGAGCCAATTACCCTTGTTCTGCATCCCATTGTGGCAATTTCCGTTTCAGGACGACCTGGTTTGTAGTACTGTAAATTAAAAGGTGCATCAATGAAAACAAAATTAGGAAACAACCGCTTTGCCGAAACACGGCAAGAGAGTTTAAATAAATCATAATTAGGATCTTCTGTATTATAATTAATGCCTTCTTTTACTTTGAAAATGCTAATAGGAAAAATAGCAGTTTCTCCATTTCCTAAACCAGCTTCTACAGATAATAAGAATTGCTCAACTACCAAACGCCCTTCTGGGGTAGTATCCGTACCAAAGTTAATGCTACTAAAAGGAACCTGTGCCCCTGCTCTTGAATGCATAGTGTTCAAATTATGTAAAAAACCTTCCATGGCTTGGTATGTTTTTTTCACTGTTTCTTTCTTCGCAAAACGATAGGTAAAGTCCTGAATTTTTTGTACACCAGCATCTGTTACAGAAATATCATGACCTAATAACGCCTTTTTCAAGCGTAAAGCCTCATTCTCATGATATGCTTTGTATTCCTTCTCGCCAATACGAGGATAATCACCTTGTTCACCACTATACTCATGTACGGTGGCTGCGACGATACCAGCAATTTTGTCTTCATCCAAGTCTGCGAAATCGATCAGCAATATTTTCTTCATATTTTCCGAATACAGTTTGATGAATGTTTTGGCTACACCAGCAGCGAGTCCGTAATCAAAATTTGGAATGGATTGCCCACCATGTTGATCATTTTGGTTGCTCTGAATCGCAATAGCTGCTAAAGCCGCATAACTCATAATGTCTTGTGGCTCGCGTAAGTGGCCGTGCCCTGTAGAGAAACCATCTCGAAATAATTTCTTAATATCAATTTGGCAACAAGTCAAAGTACCAATAGCCTCAAAATCCATATCATGAATGTGGATATAGCCTGATTGGTGAAATTTTGCATGCTCAGGTTTTAAAATATGATGAATGGCAAATTGTTTAGATCCTGTTGCTCCATACTGCAGCATCGTTCCCATAGCAGTATTACCATCTACATTAGCATTCTCTCTTTTTCCATCAACCTGCTCTGCATCTTTGAAGGTGATATCTTTATAATCAATCATCAAACGCATATTGGCTTCCCGCACTTGGGTACGTGTTGCACGATAAGCAATATACTTCTTGGCAACAGCGACTTCCTCAGACTGCAGTAAAACATCTTCTACAATATCCTGTATCTCTTCTACTGACAATCGTTGATTGGGTCTAGATGCAATGTTATCAAACACCTTATCCGTTAATAGCTGGATTTTTTCTTTTTTTACTACACCATCAAAATTTTCAGTATATGCTTTTTCAATTGCGTCATAAATTTTACCGACATTAAATTCCACTTCACGGCCATCACGTTTAACAACTTGAAAATTGCTCATAATTACCACCCTGCACCTTATTTTTTTAAGAAATTTGTCCGTACTTCAATTTTACCGTTTTTCGGAAAATCAACGTAATTTCACAAAAATATCCACTCTTCCGCATAAAGCTACAAAAAAAATAACCATGCTTGAATGGATTAATCGTTCTTCATATGTAATTATATCACTTATTTTATTTTAACCAAGACTTGACTTTTTTTTATTTCTAGTATCTACAGATGCGTTAATACACAATATATAGTGTGACATCATTCCGCAGTAACCATATGTTGTATATAACTTTTTAACATTATGTAAATCTCTAGAATAAAAACTCCCTATTTTCTTACTAAAATTGAAAAGATTAGGCAAATAAAGTTAACTCCTTTGCCTAATCTATATATCGTATCTAATAGCCAAATTCGCTATAAAATTTAAATCAAATCTTTTTTTAGAATCGTACCAAGATTTTCTGACAATTCTTTTAATGTTCCTGTATAATCAGCGCTAAATTTGCTACCTTTTGTATTAATAAGACAGTCCGTTACTAGATAAGTTTTCATACCAATCTTAGCAGCCGCTAAGTCTTCCTCTACATCATTGCCTACCATCAAACATTCATGTGGCTGACAGCCAATCGTCTTGGCAATTTCCTCATAATATTCTTGATTTGGTTTACAAAAATGAGAATTTTCGTAAGTCGTGACCAATTTAAATTCGATATCTCCCAATCCTGCCCACTCTAAGCGCTGCTTCGTCGCGACCATGGGAAATATGGGGTTGGTAGCTACCACCACATCTAAACCAGATGTAAGAACAGCAGTCACGGCCTTACGAGCTGCAGCATCTCTTCTGGTTACTTGCTGCAATAAAGAAAAATCTTGTTCGTAAAAATCATTCATAATAGGCACAAGGATTTCTTCTGATAAACCAACATTTGCAAAAAAATGCTCCCAAAATACTTGCTGATTGGTCTTTGCTCCATCCATATTCGCTATCATCACACCAGTTGAAGTCAACAACTGTTTCATAAACTGCTTAGGTTCCATTAAGTGAGCAACTTTTCCACCCAAGTGCGTAAAGTAAGCTTTCGTAAATTCATCTACTTGAAAAGGAAGTAACGTCCCATCCAAATCAAAAAGTACACTTTTAATCATAAAATCTCCTTACGTTTAACTATATCAGAAAAACGCTTCACATCCTTTAGAATATCGACGTTTTGAAATGCGAAGACGCTTACGCCGACACGAAGGACACAAAGGAAATCAGTTCGAAACGTCTTCACTCTTCGCGAACTTCGCGGTTACTGTTTTCCTACAAAAAGCATCTATATTTAATCCTTAAACACTCCAAATTTGCGCAGTAGAGGAATCAAGCGTGATCCAATCATCGGTACTTGCTTCATGTCCCCCTCACTGATACCACCAATTACTAACAACACTCCACCATATACAATAATACCAAAAGTCATCGCTGTAATCGTAGCCAATGCAATATGTGCCGTAGCGTTCATAATCATGTCATAGCTGAAATAAATTACGCCGCCCATAATCGCTGCAGCAATGCTTGGTTTTACTAAACTTTTCAAGTCCAGAGCATAGCCTACATGGCGATGTACAAAATAAATGTTTAGCCCTGCCGCTATTCCAATGTCTGCTACAGTTGCCCATGATGCCCCTTTGATACCAAGGGTCGGCATAGCTGTAAGCACCCAATTCAAAACAATCTTAAAGACGGCTGCCAGCCCCATATTGATCACGGGAATAGCCGTATTTCCCATCCCTTGTAATACACCAGTTGTTACTTGATGTATACCTAAGAGAACAATCCCTATTGATAAAATGCTAATGGAATGACTGGCTTGCGGCGCATTATAAACCATTTGAGAGATGGGTTCTGCCAATATCCACAGTGCTACAAAAGCAGGAATAGTCACTAAACTTGCAACACGCATAGCAGCCGCTGTTTGTTGATAAATTCGTTTGATATTCCCCAGGGAAAAAGATTCCGATATTGCAGGTACCAAACTAGTGGCCAGAGCGGCAGTTAAAATCGTTGATAAATTGAGTAGAGGTACAGCCATCCCTGTTAGATAGCCGAATAATTCCGTGGCTTGCTCTACTGTATACCCTGCAACCTCTAACCTAGCTGGAACAATGAACAAGTCAAAATTAGCAACGATGGGCAGCATAATGCTAGACAAGGATACAGGCAAAGCAAGTTTAATTAGCCGCTTAATGATACTCATACTTGATTCCTGAGGCTTTTGAGAAACTTGTCCCTCTCCTTGTTTTTCACCCTTCTTTTGCAATTTAATATAATAATAGATAAGTACAAGAAGTCCAGCAACAGCTCCCGGAGCTGCGCCGAGACTAGCTCCACCAGCTGCATATTCAATGCCCTTTGGCAATAATAAACTGGCAAAAACCAGCATCGTTATGACTCTTACCAACTGCTCTGCTATTTGAGAAACAGCTGTAGGTGTCATGATCTGGCAACCTTGTAAGTAGCCTCGATAACTAGATAAAATCGTAACAAAGAAAACCGCAGGTGCTAATGCTAGTAAAGAGTAATAGGCCCGTGGATCACGAATAAAACGATATTCAATTAATAACCCAGCCCCAAAATACAATAGTAAACTAAAGAAAAGTCCCGTTAATACTAATACGGTTAAGGAAATGCGAAAAACTCGATTTGCTCCAATAAAATCATTTAACGCTCTTTTTTCCGCAGTAATAATCGAAATAGCTACTGGGATTCCTGCTGACGATACACTTAAGGCCAAGAGATAGATCGGAAAAGCCATCTGGTATAAACCAATGCCTTCACCGCCTAAGACTCGTGACAAGATGATCCAGTTTAAAAATCCAATTACTTTTACAACAACGCCACCTATTGTTAATATTAAGGTGCCTTTTAGAAAAGAATTGGAGTTTCCTTTATTCTTATTGTTTTTTTCATTTTCTTCCGTCATCTTATATCCTTCGCTTCATAATAAAATGTGTCTGTCTTTACCTTCAAACATTCTTACGCTTTTTTATTATATAATACATTACTAACACAATAAGTCCGCCAGCAACAAGCAAGCTAGCTTCATGACCGATGGAACGTATACTCTCCCAATTGGCCCCCAGCATCATTCCTGCATAAATAAGCGCAATGGTCCATGGTATAGATCCTAAAACAGTATACACTATAAACTTTATAAAATGAACCCTTGCAAAGCCTGCTGGCAAAGAAATAAATGTACGAATAACAGGCAATAGTCGGGCTAATAGTACCGTGATAAGACCGTAACGATCAAACCATTTCTGAGCCATGGCTACTTTTTGCTCAGACAAAAATATATATTTTCCATACCGTGTAACAAAAGGTGGGCCCCCATAATAGCCAATCAAGTAGGAGATGATTGATCCAAATAATCCTCCTGCCACACCAACTACTACAGCTGCATTGAAATCCATTCTACCTAGGAAAACAAGATAACCAGCAAAGCCAAAAATCAGTTCACTGGGGATAGGTATATTCGCACTTTCCAGAGCCATACCAATAAAAATGGCAGGATAGCCCCATATATCAATTAAGTGAATTACATATTGGAAAAATTGTTCCATAATTCCCCCTAAAAATAAATTATATCACAACTACTCCATTAATATAGTGTGAATCTAAAAATTACTTACTATACACTCTATAGAAATTTTATTCCTTTTAAGCAAATTTTGCAAACAATAGAAACCGTATTCCAAAAAAATTATGCCATTGTGAACAATAGGGACGCAACCTTTTAACAAGAAGGAGATTGCTTCACTAAAGCTCGCAATGACATTTCGATTGAGATTAACTTATATACAAAATATCTAACGCAATACTATGTTGTAAAAACTAACAATTCACCATCCTCAGGAATAAAAACCCGTTGTAATAGGCCCGCTTCTTTAAGATGGCACCGAAGTTCCTCTCTTGATAAAAGGCAATGATTAATAGCATCCATATGAACGGCAACAACCGTAGTTTTAGTATCATGTTCACAAAGGATTACTACATCTTCGGCTGTCATGGTGATAGGATCACCAGTAGAAAATTGAGCTGCCCCTGCATTCACTATTGTTACATGAGGATGATAGGTTTGCAATGCTCTTTCTACTTCGGGACAATAAATCGTATCACCAGCAATATAAAGTTCCGGTTCGCCTTTGGCTTGTAGAATATATCCTGACACCGGGGACATTCTCACACCGATTTCTCCTGTTCCATGCTGACCTCTAGTACGAATAATTGTGATTCCTTCCCAGTGATACTCGTCATGAACTGCTATGATCTGCGAAAAGCCTCCTGCTTGCAATTTAATTTCATCTTCTGGTTGGCAGAAAATCAACTTATCTTTAGGCAATTCTTGGGCAGCAGCATCATCAAAATGATCCCTATGGGTATGAGTCAATAACACAGCGTCAATATGCTGCAAAGAATTCTGAGGAATCACGATCGGAACAAGAGGGTTGCGCCGATCATTTGTTGAATTGGCTATAGGAGACATAGCCTCTGCTGGACTTAACATGGGATCAACTAATAATAACCGACCATTGATTTTTATTAACAAAGTAGCATGCCTTAATAATTGAATGTTCATATAAACCCCTGCCTTTATTTATCATTCCCTATTATTAGTATGACAAATAGACGATTCATTAACAATTGTGTCGTGAACTAATTCACCTCATTCTACTTACATCATGAAAGGAAATGATACTATGCTTGACCAAACGGATTGGAGGATACTGGAGTGCCTACAAAACAATTCCCGCATGCAATGGCAGGAAATCGGTAAAGTTGTTCATTTAACTGGCCAAGCAGTGGCTGCTCGCATTAAGCGAATGCAGGACATGGAAATCATTGAAGATTTTACAATAACACTCAATCAGGAGAAATTAGGTAGGCCATTATTGGCATTTATTATGGTATTTATGAAATCAACAAATCATGCTGCATTTCAGCATTTTTTATCAAATCAAAAAGAAATTTTAGAAGCCCATAGGATCAGTGGTGAAGGATGTTATTGGCTAAAGGCAGCCGTATCTAACCAGCAAGATCTGAACCACTTACTTGATGCCATTTTACTATATGGTAATTATCGGATCAATTTATCCATTCATACTATAAAGAAGACTAAAATTTAGATGGATTGTTAATCTCATCAAATCTTAGTCTCACTTATCTAGGAACTTACTTCTCCTTGCCGCCCTCTTTATTTTTCAATATAGGTAAATCGTTTAACAGTATTCCCCTCAAACTCAACACTTTCTTTAAACATGGCTAAGGGGCGTATCCACATTCCCATGTCTCCGTATAAAGCCTGATAGACAACAAAATCTTCTAATGTTTCACTGTGCTTGGCAATCATTACTACTTTGTAGGAATTTCCTTTAAAATGACGATAAATACCTAATTGAATCATAAATACCTCCGAACGATTATTTAAAACTATGTTACATCTTAATAAATAATTTAACAAAATACAACAAGAAAAAGTCTATCTTATGATTTTACTATCGATTTTTGTTATTTCACAATTTCCCCTACCATTCAACTCTAGTTTTGACTTATGATATTTCATGAGTGTGCTGCGATGGCCCACGCTAACGATAGCCGTATTTCCCATGGTATTCACAAGCATTTGGTAAATTGCCTGTTCAGTATTTTCATCTAAAGCGGAAGTGGCTTCATCTAGAAATAACCAATTAGGCCTTTGCAAGAACACTCTAGCAAAGGCTATTCTTTGTTGTTCTCCGAGAGACAGAGTATGTCCCCAATCAGCTATGATATGCAGTTTATCTACTAAATGAGCTAACTTACACATCACTAAAATTTCTTGCATTAGTTTATCCTTATTTTCCTTGACTATATCTGGGTAAAATAATATTTCCCGCAAAGAACTACAAGGCAAATAAGACTTCTGAGGAACAAACATTACTTTTTGTTTGTCAGGTACGATTATTTTGCCAGAGGCATAAGGCCAGATACCAGCAAAGGTACGTAATAACGTACTTTTCCCACATCCTGATTCCCCCATAATCAGTAGTTTATCAGCTGGCTTTATAGACAAGGAAAAGTCATGTAGTAAAGGAGAACCATCTGGCAAAAGAACTCGCAGATTGCAAGTGGAATATAGAGAAGAGTTTTCCCGGGAAATATTCAATTGATATGCCTTAGAAGATTGATTGCGAACCATTTCCATGCTAACTAAAAAGTTGTTAAGACGATTGACCACTGCTCGCCATTGAGCAAGAATTGTAAAACTATCAACTACAAAAGAGAACCCTGTCTGTACATGATGATAGGCATCTACAATTTGAAACATTTGACCTAAATGAATTTGACCATTAAAGTAACGTGGAGCAGCTGCGATGGAAGCAAAAATTGACGAAACTTGTGTGTAAGCAGAGGTTAGCCAAGTTAACGATCGGCGCACCTTCATGATTCTCCGATATGTGGCAACAATCTTACCAAAATCCTGATGAAAACTCCATTTTTCTTGTTTCTCTCCTCCATATAAAGCAATACTCTCAGCATTTTCTCGAAGTCGCATTAAACTAAAGCGAAAGTCAGCCTCATTACGTTGTTGATCAAAATCTAACTTTACTAAAGGACGCCCTGTCTTAACCGTCCAATAGGTTCCAAACATTGCATATAACATAGCCACCCACACTAAATAACCCTGTATGAAGACCTGATGACCACCAAATGACAGAGTAAGTATTCCTGATAAATCCCATAAGATCACGATAAAAGACAAAATAGTCACTAAATCCTGCAATAAGTCGATAGAAAGTCTAAGAGTAAGCCAAACAAATAACTCGATATCCTCACTGATCCGTTGGTCAGGATTATCCATATCATGATTTTGGGAGAGTTGCAATAGATAATACGTCTTATGGTGTAGCCAATCTGATAAGTATCTCTCTGTCATCCACCGACGCCATCCCATATGAAGCATCATTCGTGTATAAATTTGATAACCGCGTATCACCACTAAACAAATTGCTAGTAGACAGTAATGACCAATAGATTCCATAAAGCCCTGGTAGTTATGACTCTGTATGACCTCATAAAAATTTACTTGCCAAGTATTAATGAGCACTAACATATACACAATTGCCAAATTCAAGGTAATAACGGTCAGTAGTAATCCCCAAGCAGACCACTTTTCCTCTGAAAACCAATAGGATCTGGCAATCTTCCAGCTAGTTAATAATAATGCGGCCTTACCTCTCCCCATATATCTTTATCACCTCCTTATTGTATATTCGCTTAGTACAAAGGCCATAACAAAAAGTTAGAGATTTTACCTCTTACAAAAAAACATTGAAGTTGCCTTCTTAGTTGTAGTTTATCAAGCATTGCAACTCCTCTGTTTAAACATAGAAATAAGATTATGCCTACGTTCCGAGACATAATCTTATTTCTACCATCCTACTAACAACTTCTTCAGCCATTGTGTTAGCATCTATACTTTATGAATTTCTGTAACATGCATCGATTAAAAATAAACTAGAGAATCTTTAAAGAATAAGTCCAAAGACGGAACGCCAATCATTTTCTTTACTCTCGCAAAGAAGTAGCAAAAGAGATTCACTGTACTTTGATTAGCTAGGGGCAATAATACTTCTGTCGCCTTTTGGTATTGTTTAATTCCGGCTTCTGCATTAACATACGTATAAAACTCTAAGGCGGTTGCTGCATTTTTCACTAATATGCCAACAGGGTTACAAATATCAATCTCCTCATTCTGCGTAAAAGAAAATTGCTGCAAATTTTTCTCAACCCATATCTCATACTTTTTATGTCCATCAAATAATTGGCACTTAGCATGATGAGGCACACACATATCTTGTACCAAGTGAGCTGCGGCTCCTAAATAAAAAATGGACTCCTCTATACATCCTTGCCGCATACATTTTATCGCCATAGTAAAAAACTGCAAATAATCACAGGACGCATTAGAAAAATGCCAAAATCCCCGACGAGTATTGGGGTGTAAAAAATGATGAATATTTTTCCAATTCAAATCAGCCCAGATTACACCATCTTGAAGCTGTTTATAATACGCCCCCAGGAATATCGCCTCTTGTATAAAACCATTTTTTTGCAAAATTGCTAAGGCTTGATCATTACAATATTGATGAGTAACACAATAAGATGCATCAATTGGCTGCCATGCTGGATTATCCATAAAAGATACAGTTTTCAAACTCGTTGCAACTACTGCTTTTAACATTATTGAACACCTACTTTCTGCCAATATTCTTTGCCAGTAGAATGTCCTCTTACACCATTTCCAACAAGATCATTTACTTTATCAGCGATTTTCCTACCAGCATATTGAGGACTAACTTCCATACATTTTCCTTGCATTTCTTTTAGCACGTTTGAGCTTTCACTTAAAATGGTTGCAACCTTTATGGCAATATCCTTTTCCTCTTGCACCCAAAGAGCAGCCCCTTGTTGATGAAGATACTTAGCATTTTCTTCTTCCTGTCCAGGCAATGGGTCAAGTAAAACCATGGGTAAATTCACGGCTAAAGCCTCACTGCAAGTGAGGCCGCCAGGTTTAGTGATTAATAGATCAGCTTCCTTCATTAAAGATGCAATATGATGTGAAAAAGGTAGTACAGTAATTTCATTGTGTAATGTCATGGCGAGTATTTCTATGCGTTGAAGTAATTTTTCATTCGTACCTGCTACAACTGTGATATCTGCAGATCTTGGCAATTCTTCCAACTTGCGCAAGGTTGCCTCCATAGACCCATAGCCTAAACCTCCGCCCATAACTAGAATTTTAGGGAATTCATTCATTTTTCTTCTATTAGCAGGTCTAAACTTATTACTAACCGGAATGCCGCTAGAAGTAATTTTACTCGAATGAATGCCGTATCCTTGCAACCCATTCGACATCACTTCATTTGCAACAAAATAATGGTCAACCCCATTTGCAATCCACCAAGGATGTACTGCAAAATCGGTAATGACACCACTAAGAGCAAAACGCCTACCTTTTTTATATCGTAAAGCAGAGGCCGCGCCCAAGGGGAAGGGATGAGTGCAGATCACGCCATGAGGACGATAATCTGCAATTAAGCTAGACATGATTTTCTGATTGGCTGCATTAATAAAATCAATCATTTTGCGAGTCTGTTGATTCTCTGTTATTTTATAAAGCCCTTTATACAGATTGGGCGCGACTTTTAGCATACCATAATAAGATGATTTCATAAGATTCATCAATTCAATTTGCAGTCGATTTAATGTAGGATAACGAAATTGACCAACCTGTAAGAAATCAACGGTTGTTACACAACAGGAGTCAGTTTCCTTAAGTTCCTCACATATAGTCGAAGCCGCTTGCATATGTCCGTTTCCAATTGATGCTGAAACAATGAGAATCCTTTTTGATTTCATAGTCCCACCTCTTATTATTTTTTACCTACGATAAACCTAATTCTTACATCTACATTGACAATACCATAACAGCAATAAGAATAAATTAGGATTACATTAACGTTTCGTTAATATTATCTCTTTCTTCCCTTACTAAATATGGACAAAAAGAATAGGCAGCTTCCTTACCAAAAGGAAACTGCCTATTCTTTATTACATTATTCATATCGCAGCGCTTCAATGGGGTCAAGCAATGCGGCTTTACGAGCAGGGTATATTCCAAAAAATAGCCCAATAAAAACGGAAAAACCAAACGCTGCAACAATGGCCAGAGAGGAAATCACGGTTTTCCAACCAGCAATCGATGAAATGACATAGGATGCACCAATGCCTAAAGCAATCCCCAGTAGACCACCTGCAACACTAATTACAATTGCCTCAATGAGAAATTGTAATAAGATATTGCGGTACCTGGCCCCTAGTGCTTTTCGAATACCGATCTCTCTAGTTCTCTCAGTTACTGACACCAGCATGATATTCATGATACCAATACCACCGACCAGAAGAGATAGGGCCGCAACAACGGCTAATAATGCGGTAATCATGCTCGTGGTTTCATCGGCAGTAGCCATAATCGCTACCATATTACGCACGGTAAAGTCATCAGGAGTAGTTGCCGCTAACTTATGACGTGCCCTCAGCAAAGTTGTAATATCTTCTTGCGCTTGGTAAATGACGTCGGTACCAGTAGCCTGTACGTTAATATTCTGGACATAGGTTATGCCCATCAAACGTTCCTGGGCCGTTTTTAAGGGGATGATAACTGTATCATCCTGATTACCTCCAGACGATTCCCCCTTCGCTTCCAGCACACCAACTACCCGAAAAGGTGCATTGTTAATTCGAATGGTTTGTCCGATTGGTGTACCTCCATTAAAGAGATTATCTGCTACTGTTTTACCAAGTACAGCCACCCTCGCCCGAGTTTCTACATCCTGACTAGTGAAAAAAGCCCCTTCTTCCACATTGTAACTACGTATCCCCTGAATATCAGGGGTTGTGCCCTGAACACTAGTGGTCCAGTTCTGGTTACCAAATACAACTTGATAGGAACGGCTAACAGCTGGTGCCACTAGATTAATGCCAGAAACTTCTTGTGCAATGGCCAAGGCATCCTTTTCATTTAGGGTGATGCTTGATCCTGCAGCTTGCCGGGAGCCGCCAGCATTGGATGCGCCGGGGGTTACCACTAGTAGATTACTACCAAGCCCGGCAATGGAGGTTGCTACCTTATCTTTGACGCCCATACCGATGGACACCATGGCAATTACTGCGCCCACGCCAATAATAATTCCTAACATGGTGAGCATAGCCCTTAATTTATTGGCCTTAAGTCCAGCTAAGGCAATTAAGATGCTTTCACTAAACATAAACTCACCTCACCTTCCATTCATCCCGTTCAATCAATCCATCACGAACATAGACAACCCGCCCAGCATATTCAGCAATCTCAGGTTCGTGAGTAACTAGAATGATGGTTCGCCCTTGGGCGTTTAGCTCTGAAAAAATAGCCATAACTTCATCACCAGACTTGGTATCAAGATTGCCCGTTGGCTCATCCGCCATAATAATCGTTGGATCATTTACCAGTGCCCTAGCTATAGCAACCCGTTGACGCTGACCACCAGAAAGTTCATTGGGCTGGTGATTCATCCGTGCTTCTAGTCCAACCATTGCCAGCACTTGGGCTGCCCTCTCTAGACGTTCTTTTTTCTCTACCCCCGCATATACCATGGGCAGAGCTACATTTTGCAACGTGGACATTCTTGGCAATAGATTAAAACTTTGAAATACAAAGCCAATTTTTTTGTTCCGTGTAATGGCAAGCTGGTCATCATTGAGAGTGGCTACTTCTTGTCCATCCAACATGTAAGAACCGCTAGTCGGACGATCTAAGCAGCCTAATATATTCATCAACGTTGATTTACCTGACCCTGATGGTCCCATGATAGCCGTAAATTCACCAGGGCTGATGTTTAAGGTGAGTCCAGCGAGGGCATTAACTCTTTCTCCCCCTAACTGGTAAACCTTGGTAACGTTTGAAAGTAGAATTGACATAATAGGCCCCTCCTTTACATACCACGAGGACCACCAGGCATCATACCGCCCTGAGTCGATTTCGTGGTTTGAGTTTTAGCCGAAGATGCCACAATTTCATCACCTTCCGACAGTCCACTTAGGATCTCGATCTTGCTATCACCAGTTATCCCCGTGGTAACAGGCGTATTTTGGGTATTATTATTCTTGACTACCATTACATACTGTCCACCATTATTCCCTTTTACAGCAGCTAGTGGAACGGTTAACGCATTTTTACGTTCCTCCACATGGATAGAAACTCTAGCCGTCATGGTTGGTTTTAATAAATTCTCAGCAGCATCCACGTCAACCAATACTTTATAATAAACTACATTGGACACAACCGTTGCCTTTTGCGAGACATTGGATACAACTCCGCTAAAGGTCTTCGTCGGATATGCATCCACCGTAAATGTCACCTTTTGCCCTACTTGCATTTTTCCAATATCCGATTCATCTACTTGGGTTTCAATCTGCATTTTGGACATATCAGCAACTGTCAGTAATACCATTGGTGTTGATACACCAGGCGCTACCGCTTGGCCAGCCGGTGTTGGTTTACCAATAACCTGTCCATTAATCGGAGAGCGGATCACGGTGTCATTCAATTGAGACATTGCATCTTCATAAGCTGCCTGTGCGACTTTGTAATCGCTGCGACTGGTATCAAGTGCCTGCGTCGTTACCGCGCCAATACCTTCCAAGCGTTGGGTACGCTCATAGATACTAGTCACGTTGGCTAAACGAGCCTGAGCTTGGGCTACAAGTGCTTGCAGATGGGTATCATCCAGTACCAATAGCACTTGCCCCACCGTCACTTGATCATTTTCCTTGACCTTCACTTCTTTGATCAAACCCGTAATTTTAGAACTAACATCCACGAGATTAACAGGAGAAATCGTACCCGTTGCTGAAACCATGGAAGAAATATCGCCACGCTCTACTTTCACTGTTGGCCCCACCTGAACGGGGGTCGTTTTCCCCTTATAGATATAGGTAGATGCCCCAGCTGCAACCAGAAGAAGTACCACTACAAAAATCCATATTTTATGTTGAAGAATCTTTTTCCATAGTAAGGGCATGCCCTCACCTCCTGCTTATTTCATTAACAATCTTGAGGGCTGTATTCACTCCACACCTGTGCCAATTGCTTTTTGCAACTTGGCTTTATTTACATTGTAATCATATAAAGCTTGAGCAGAATTGGTTTCGGCTTGGGTAAGAGCCACTTGTGCATCAATAACGTCTAAGTTGGTACCTACACCAGCATAGTATTTTGCTTGAGAAGCTTTAAGATCTTCTGCCGCTTTATCCACTGCTACTTTTGATGTCTCAATGCGGGCTTCTGCTTCCTTCATCCCCAAATATGCTTGGCGAACTTCCAGCTCAACTCCAGTACGAGTCTGTTGATCGCTTTGACTTACTTTATCCATATTTGCTTGAGCTGCTTTTACTTTCGCATTTGTAACTCCAGCATCAAAGATATTCCAGCTAGCAGAAACTCCCACTGACCAATTACTATTGTCCCCTGGGAATTTAGAACCACTCCAGCCTTGGGTACCAGTAGCCGACACGGTTGGCAGCTTGCCGCTATCAGCAATTTTAATACCTGCTTTCGCTGCATTTATCGTCTCTTGAGATTGTAGTATCTCTGGTCTCTTTTCTTTTGCCATCTGAATGCTATCTTCTAATGACATATCATATTGGGCATAAGTAAGATCATCTTTCATAGTGTTTTGGCTATCCAAAGGCATGCCTATAACATTGTTAAAGCTGGCGATGGATACCTCATATGCATTTTGTGCTTTTGTCAAATTTTGTTGTGCATTTGCCAACTCTACCTCTGAACGTAGCACGTCAGATTTAGCTATAGTTCCGACTTGGAATTGAGCCTCCACATTTTTCAAGTGTTCTGATAAATTATCAACTGTCTGTTGATTCACTTTTACTAGTTTATTATTTTGTAGCACACTAAAATAAGCAGTCGTCGTATCTAACTTTACCTGCTCCTTCACTTTAGCTACACCAACAGTAGCGATATTCGCATTGTATTTTGCCTGATCAATCAAGCCCTCTGTCCGTCCCCCAGTATATAAAGGCACGTTTACACGCAGAGAGGTGTTAAAACTATCACTAGAAGATGCCCCTTCTGCACCTGAGGCCCGGTTATTACTATTGGATAAGGATAAACTCGGCAATTTGCTTGCTTCATTTTCTTTAATACCCCAGGTAGCTTTATCTTTGTCAGCAACAGCCATCTTAATGGATGGATTATTCTGCAACGCCAAAGCAATGCTATCGTCTAAGGATAATTCTGCAGCAGCGGCAAAGGGTATAGCCGTATTTAGAACCAGCAAGCCAGTTGCTAGTAAGGAAACAGCAGGTTTTATTAAGAATTCTTTCCTAAACATTTAATGTATCCTCCTTAAATTTGCTACATATAAGTAGTCCTAATCATTGAATTCATTCTACTGCCCCACTTTTTGATTTTCTTTAGATTTCATCTGGTAAGTACTGTATGGCACAATAAGAAGAACGCTATCGCGTCTTTTAAATCATGCCAAAAATAATCGTATTTTTTTGTTTTCTCCTTTGTGTGCCGCATCAGCGGCAGTGCCTTTGTGGTTAAATAAAAAAGACACCTTTTCAAGTGTCTTATCATGACTTATGATTTTCAATAGGTAAGGTAACATAAACTTGTGTACCAGTACCAACCTCACTCTCCACCCAAATCTTTCCCTCATGTTTTTCAACAATCCATTGAGCAATAGCTAACCCTAGGCCAGCCCCGCCTTTCTTACGGGAACGAACTTTATCACCACGAAAAAAACGATCAAAAATGTAGGGTAAGTCAGCTGCTAAAATTCCACAGCCTGTATCCCTCACCTGCATTAAAACCATATTGGATTGTTTTCGGCAAATGACCTGGATGCGTCCTGATTGAGAAGTATATTTTATCGCATTATCTAACAAGATAACAAACAACTGATGCAAACGCTCCCGATCTGCCACCAGCTTTATTGGATCACTGCATTCTACTTGTAAGGAGATACCCTGCATTTGGGCTAATGGTTCAAATTGTTCTGCAACAGCTATAATGATTTCATTTAGATTTACAGGCACTGCCTCAACTTCGATCTGATTGGCATCTGCTCTAGCTAGGGTAAACAGGGTGGAAACCAATTTACTCATGCGTATGGTTTCGCGTATCACATTGGTAATGCGAATGGTTTCCAATTCAATGGTGTGCTCTGGACGGCGCAATAATAACTCCGCATTACTTTTGATTACAGCAAGGGGTGTACGTAGCTCGTGAGAAGCATCGGCCACAAATTGCTGTTGTTTGTCCCATGCTGCTTGAATAGGCACTAAGGCTCGTCGAGCTAGATAATAGCTACCTAACACAATGAGTGTAATGCCGATAAGCTGTCCAGTAAGAATAATGAACATCAATCGTCTTAACATGGCTAATTCAGAGTCCACAATGCTAATGGCTATGACATCTTTCACCTTAATATTCTTTCCCTTAACCAACACATTCTCATCAGCATATGGATAGGGAACAATTAAGATACGATACATATGATCATTTATTTTCTGCGTTTTCCACCTTTCTCTGCTCCCCGTTTCGAGGGAATTCAATAACTGTGGTGAGATACCTTCAATAGGATAGGTGTATAAATCTACAATATTTCCCTCTATATCCCGAAGTAGAATTAATATTCTGGATTCAAAGAAAATAGGCGGAGCTCCCCCTAATCTAGGACGACTGTTTGGAATATGAAAAACCTCTACCTTACGTTCCATGGATTCATCAATATCTTTTAAAATTTGCGTAGCTACATAACCATACAAAATCCCGCCAAATACAAGAAAAATTATTAAAAATACCATCGAATTCACCAAAGTCAATCTTCGCAAGGTTTTCTGAAACATGCTACTTCTCCTTCATCATAAAACCTGCTCCGCGAACAGTCTGAATTAGAACCAAGCTCCCATGAGCTGCTATTTTTTTGCGAAGATAGTGAATGTATAAATCAACAATTCCGATGGTAGTTTCTGATTCAAATCCCCATACACGATCAAAAATCTGCTCTCTAGTCAAAATATGCCCCTGGTTTAAAATCAGATATTCTAATAATTCATACTCCTTACTTGTTAGTTGTAGAGCCTCCTTATCAATAAAACCATCCTTTAGCTTTGAATTGATGGAAATATCACCATAGAAAATTTCTCCCTCTTTCCCCCCCATACCTGTGCGCCTTAGTAGAGCTTGTACCCTTGCCAACAACTCTAGAATAGCAAAAGGTTTTACCAAATAATCATCTGCCCCACTATTTAAACCTATTACCTTATCTTGCACACTGTCTTTCGCCGTCAAAAGTAAAATAGGCACTAGAATATTCTTAGAACGCAAGGCTTTAACAATCTCTAACCCGCTAATCTCAGGGAGCATAATATCCAGTATCAGCAAGTCATGAACACCTTGTGATGCCAAGTATAATCCTTCCTCACCACTACCTGTCTCATTGACCAAATACTCTTCATCCTTAAGTACAGCAACAACAACCTCTCTCAGCATTTGATCATCTTCCACAACTAAAATTCTCACCATAGCCTCCCCTCACCAAAAACCTGCCAGCAAGCTCGAATACGTTACATGCATAGTTTATCCAAGTAAAAACGGATACATTCGGATAGCATAACAAAACACCGATCACCAGTATTAGTGGGATCGGTGTTCTGCTATATTATCAATATTAGAACTCAGGATGATTTTGTAAAAAGGCTTTTATGGATTGAGCCATGATCTTCTTACCGGAGATGTCAGGATGTAATCCATCCTGAGCATATTTCACAGGCAATATTCCATTTTCATCTGCTAATAAGGAATAGGTCTCAATAGCATTGGGCTGGTTTCTAATGAAATCATTTACTTTTTCTAATTCAATTTGCCAATCATCTGCAGTTGGTTGGTTAAATACCCGCGCTATTCTTTCTGGATTTACCGGGGGAAGAGTCAAGAAAATTGGTGTGATACCATTTTCCTCACACTTATTTTTAATTGTCTCAAGGGATTCAATGACGCGCTCTCCAGATACACCACCCCTAATACTATTTGTCCCACCCAGAATAAATAAATATTGAGGCTTAAAGGGAAGTACGTCATGCTCAAAGCGTTCTACCATCATCTCGCTAGTATCGCCGCTTCTCCCTAAGTTTTTCACAGGAAAAGGTAAATAAGAAACATACTCAAATCGCTCATCTGATGGTGGATTGGAAATAGCTCCTCCTCCATGGGTAATGCTATCGCCAAATACTGCCCATTTTCGGTTGCCTGTTTTTACGGTTAAGGGGTTAGCATCAGAATATCGGCCAATGGGTTTTCTATTTTCATCAAGAGCAATCACTCGCCAGTAGAAAGTCCCTGGTTCTACATAAGCATGAGTGTCATAATAATCAAACATGCCTCCGCCTTCCACTGTATAGGAACGTATTCTATATTGAGACGCTTCTATTCCATTGGGATTTTCGGGTAAAGCACTCAGTATTTCCACTTGATAGGCAGCAGCTCCTAATACAGGTATCCATGAATATACAGGATATAGAGGTAAGGGATGATTCACTTTTAGGAAGGATGTAATCCTAGGTTTCTCTGGATTAAAAGTTCCTTTGTTCAAAGCAACAGGAGCAGAAAAACGTGCAAGAGGATTTTTATCTAAATCTAAAGGACGAACACGATAATATAAATTATCTCCATTGAGTGAAGCTAAATCCAACTCAACACCAGGGGTAGAAATGTCTGTCTTACTATAGATAAGTTGCCTGCTAGAGGCACTTTTATTCTTTTTTATGGGCTTATTGGCAATTTCCAGTTCATACATGACAGCATCTTCAGCATTATGCCACATTAATTGTATTTTACCTTCTTCCGCATGTCCATTTACAGCTACCAGAAACATTATAATAACTAACAGCATAATTTTGAAAAGTTTCACAGCGTTTCTCCTTCTTATCTGCAAAATAAAGATTGTCACAAGCAAATGCTTGTGACAAAGGTATGTATAATATACCCATCTAATTCCTATAGTTTATCCGATGACCAAGTCGCTCTAAGACTCCCATCTTCTAGACGTGGGACTTAAAGGCGACTAAGATTCAGATAGAGTTAAAACTCCACCTAAATCAAGTCTTCTTTATCTCTCATAAGAACAACAATAATCTGCAACAGTTTTTACTTTTAATGCAAAGCGAGAGTTCCCTGGCACTTGAAAACACTCTCCGCCTTTGTATAGATTCCAGGTACTTTCACCTGGTAATAGCACCTCAAGTTCACCTGCTAAAATCTCCATCACTTCAGCAGCTTCAGTACCAAATTCATATTCTCCTGGCAGCATAATTCCCAGGGTTTTCTTAGTGCCATCGGCAAAAAGCACCGTGCGGCTTGTTACTTTTCCCTCAAAATACACATTAGCCTTCTTTACGATTGAAACATTTCCAAATTGCTCCATACCTATTTCCCCCTTGCCTTTCCTTTTTCAAATAAGCAATATCATCAATGTAGATTACTTTTTTTATTTTATCACACTTACTATAAAATGCAAAAAATCATAACTCTTTTATGCCGTACTTAAACTATCACTTACCGTATATTCACCAATAATTGCATTTTTAGCTACTTCTGCTAATATATCCAAGGTATCAAACAAAGGAAAATCAATGTCATTCTGAGAAAGCAAAATAGGTAAATCCGTGCAAGCTAATATTACACCTTCGGCACCCATTTTCCTTAGGTTATCAATAACAGCGAGTAATACTGCTTTATCAGGCGCCAATATTTCTCCTTTTACCAGCCGACATATGACTTCTGAGACAACCGTTTGCTGACACTTCATAGGTAATATTGGAACTATGTTATTTTCATACAAAGGCCTTGTATATAATTGATGGTCAATTGATGCAGTAGTGGCCAAAATTCCTATTTTTTTTAGTTTGTGTTGCTTAAGATGCCTGCAAGTTTCCTCTACGATACTAAACACTGGAACTTTTGCAGCCTGACGAATTGCATTTATATAAATATGGGCCGTATTACAAGGAATTACACAAAAATCCACCTTGTCATGTACTATTTGTATGCCTTCAATCACAAGTTTTTCTAGTGAATGTCCATCTTGGTTGCTTTGCAAAAAAGAATTGGCAACGTGAAATGGTTCAGGAACGCTATAAACAAGTATGGGAGGGTATCCTTTTGTATGTTTAAATTGCCTAATAATCTTCATATAAAATAATGCGGTGGCCTCAGGTCCCATACCTCCAACAATACCACAAGTTTTCAAAACAGCTCCCCCTTATATTTAGATTAACTGGTACAATTATGCTTTGATTTCATCATGCCCAAAAATAAGGTCAAAACCATTATCATTTTTTAAAAGATCATAGCCATAAAATCCTAGGCTCATAATAAATTTTTGCGATTCAATATCTGTATTGGGTATCCGCACACTGTATTGAGGCTGCTTTAGGCGACTTTTAAAATCTAAATGTAATATATAACGAAGCAAGTTATTAAATTTAATTTTCAATTGCTTTATGGTAAAGTCATTATCTATAAAGATTCTTACTGTTGGATAATTATTCGGAGCAACCGTAAGGAATATATGCCTATATCCAAGTTTTTCTATCACCTTGAGATGCTCTTTGGCCAACTTACTAAAAATTTTTTTATTTCTATAATCAGGATGAACAGCAGCAGGCCCAATTTGGACAACTTGTAATAACTCTTTTTCTTCAAAGCCAAAACTCTGACCTATATTATCTTCTTCCAAACCTGGGAATGTCGCCATGTTAAAACCAAGTAAATGATGATTATGAAAAAAGCCTATAGCGCTATTTTCAATGAGTAACTGCTTGCGAAAAAATTCTACCGGTTCTACATAATAGCTTGTAGGATCTGATAGTTTCTTTGTTACAATACCTTGTAAATTGAGGATCTGATCTAAGTGATCTTCATTTAGAAACTTGATTTCATATTCATTCGTCACATCAATATCTACTGCATTTGCATCTGGATCTATCATGAATTTCATCCTCCCATACTATTAACGATCTTGAACTATTTGAAACTTTACAAAGAACTCCGTCCCTTTAGGACCAGTATCCACAATAATCTTAGCATTATGTCTAGCAGCAATACTGTAACAAACGGGTAAGCCTAAGCCTGTGCCATTATCCTTTGTTGTTTGAAATGGAATTCCAATATTCTCTAATATTTCAGTTTTAATTCCTGAGCCTTGATCAGCAATGGCCATAACTACTAAATTTTCTTCACAGTACGTCCTTACTCTTACTTCTCCTTTCTCTTCCATCGCCTCCAGCCCATTTCTTACCATATTAAGAATAACCTGCCTGATTTCTTTTTCATCAATCAGCAAGTCGGGTATTTCACTTAATTCTAGTACAATACTCTTATTGCTTATTCTGGCATCCGCTTGGATAAGAGGTATAATGGCTTCAATGATTTGATTTAGATTTGAAAATTTAAGATTAACAGCTTTATTTTTCGCCAGGGATAAAAACTCTGTTATAATGCCATTGGCACGGTCTAATTCTTCAATCATAATGTTGTAGAAGGAAACATGGGAAGAATTTTTCTCCTTCTTAGCAAGCATTTGTAAGAAACCTCGTACCGTCGTCATGGGATTGCGTACTTCATGGGCAATACCTGCCGCCATTTCACCAATAATGTTTAATCTATCCAGCCGAGCAATCTGCTTTTCAATTTCCTTTTGCTTAATGGCATTCCATAATATCATTTCAGTTTGCTGTTGGATTTTCTCAAAATTGACCCTTAATTTATTAGCCATTTCATTAAAAGCAACAGCTAAGATGCCGAATTCATTATTTCTTCCTGAAGGAACATTAAATTCTAAGTTACCATTAGTAAGAGCCGTGACTCCCTCAGTTAATTCACTGATTGGCTCTATTACATATTTTTTTGTTATCCAGAAAATCGAGCCTAAAATTAAAAGCAACATCACAAAGCATGTAATAAAGATTGGCGTCATTATTTGGTTTACTTTTCCAGATAACTCGCTCTCATCAATAATAGCAATGGCCTTCCATCCTGATAAATGAGATGTATTGACAGAAGCCAATTGTTTTTTGCCCTCAATAGTAATATGTTGAATCTTCCCATCATCCGTCAGATCCATTAATGCAGGTATACCGATTTCCAATGGAGTTTTCATTAGCCATTCATTATGCTGAGAACAAACAATAACTTTATTATTTTGACTAAGCAATATTACGTAACCGCTTGTCCCAATTTTAAATTCTTCTATCCTTTGTCCTAGTTCTTGTACATTCCAGCCTGCTACTACCACACCAAGTATTTTGCCGTCGCGTTCAACAGCACGTGAAAATGCGACAACCATTTCTCCAGTTGTTTTCATGATATAAGGATCTGTCAAATAGGCTGTACCTTTATGATTTTTTGCCTCTTGATACCACATTCGTGACCTTGGATCATATCCTGGCTCTGTAAAAAAACTAGGGTATTCCAAGTATCCTCCTTGCTCAGTCCCTAATGCAACGGCCATCATACGGGGAAATATACCCGAATAATTAGCAACGAATTGATAAATATTCGAGTCAATCATTTCAGGATTTTTAATTTGCTTTTCTCCAACAACATTCATGACTTCTGAAGTTCGGTCATCCATTGCCAATAGTGATATGGCCTCAAAGGCTGGTTTTATTGCCCCATCATTAATCTTATTATGTATTTTACTTAATATTTCATAGGTATAATATTCAAAGTTCTCATGTACTTGTTTTGTAATCACTTTTTCAATGTATAGCCCACCAACAATGAAGGGTATGACACAAACTAATAAAGTCCATAATATAAACTGCTTTCCGATGGATTGCTTTTTCACTTTCATAGTAACTTTAAAACAAACTTAGAAATCATTTTGTTGCCTCTCTAACATTTTAATATTTAATAAGAATATATATAATTGTTTGTAAATTTCGCCTTCAATTCTAAATTTCCTTGTTTACTGCTAATATGTATAACCGACTAACTATTCTCACCTTACATAGGGCCATTCTATATAATAAGAAGAACATATATTGAGTTGCCAAAGATAAGCATCAAAGAGAGTTATAAACAGAAAAGGTCAGTACCTTAGCAGGTTACTGACCTTTCTATTTCAGAATCTATTTAAGCTTCAATTTTGCAAGAGCTTCTGCCATGGCAGGATTAAAGGGCCCATCATTTACTTTGCTTTGTTCTCTCATATATTTTGCTACTTCTCCTTTAGAACTTTTGGTATTCTCTTTCTTTTTTCGTTCATTAAAGGCAGAGAGCTTTTCTCGATAACCGCAAGTGCAAACAAAAATCTGCCCTTCCCCTTCACCACGCAACTCTAATTTCTTATGGCAAGTAGCGCATCTGGCATTTGTCACTATGGAAAGGCTTTTGCGATGACCACATTCCCTATCTTGGCAAACAAGCATTTTTCCCTTCTTGCCATTGACTTCCAACATGAATTTTCCACATTCAGGACATTTTGTTCTTGTAAGATTGTCATGCCTAAACTTATCCTGGCTATTTTTAATTTCACTCACAACAACTTGAGCATATTTTTTCATATCATTAATAAAAAGATTCTTATTAAGGCTGCCTTTTGATATATAACCTAGCTTCTGTTCCCACTGGGCAGTTAGGGCTGGGGATTTCAAATCTTCAGGAACCAATGCTAACAGTTGTTTGCCTTTAGCTGTAATAAAAATATTTTTACCATTCTTCTCAATTAAGAAGCTGTTAAATAATTTTTCAATAACATCAGCTCGTGTTGCTACCGTTCCTAGTCCTCCTGTTTCTCCAATGGTTTTTTTCAAAGCTTCACTTTCATTACTCATATATTTTACAGGGTTCTCCATGGCAGACAATAAGGTTCCTTCATTAAAAGGCGCAGGCGGCTTAGTCTCTCCCCTAGTAAGACTCACACTAGCGATAGATACTACATCCCCTTTATTGATATTAGGCAATAATTGCTCTACCACATCTTCTTTGGAGTCTTCCTCGTCACCAGCATGTTCATAAACTGCTTTCCAACCTTGAGCTATAATGGTTTTACCTGTAGCAATAAAATTTTCATTGCCAATCTTAGCTTTTAGAGTAATTTGCTCATACTCAAAAGGAGGATATAAAGCTGCTAAAAATCGTTTTACAACCAAATCATATATTTTTCTTTCCATATCATTCATAGAACTCAGCATGGGCATTTGTTCTGTAGGGATAATGGCGTGATGATCAGAAACCTTATTATTATCAACAAAAGCAGAATTTCCTTTAATGGGTTTCTTCAAAATAGCAGAGGTCATTTGGGAATAAGGCCCTACACTACAGGCTTTCACTCTGTCTTTTAAGGTATCTACAATATCCGTAGAAAGGTATCTAGAATCCGTTCTCGGATAAGTTAGCACCTTATAATTCTCATATAACCTTTGCATAATAGAAGTAGTTTCTTTCGGTGAATAACCAAATAAGCGGTTACCATCTCTTTGCAGCTCTGTTAAATCATATAATTGTGGAGAAAATTTCTTTTTATAAACTTTGTCTACTTCCACCACTTCAGCATTTTTATTTTTAACGGTGCCTAATAGTGCTTCACAACTTTCCTTATCAAATGTCCTAGTATTTTTAGTTTTTTTGTCCTGCCACATTAATTTTAAATGATTATTTCCAATAGCTGTAATGCCATAAAATTCTTTTGGTTTAAAGGTCTTGATCTCCTCTTCCCTAGTAGCAATAATCGCCAAAGTTGGCGTTTGTACTCTGCCGCAAGAAAGCTGAGCATTATATTTACATGTTAAAGCACGAGTAGCATTAATACCTACAAGCCAATCCACTTCTGCCCGAGCAACGGCTGAAGCATAAAGATTTTCATATTCTTTTCCAGGTCTTAACTTATTAAACCCTTCCTTAATTGCTTTATCCGTAACAGAAGAAATCCATAGACGTTTAATTGGCTTAGTTACATGTGCCTTTTCTATAATCCAGCGAGCGACAAGTTCACCTTCCCGTCCTGCATCTGTTGCAATTACAATCTCATTCACATCTTTCCGCGTCATCTGGGTTTTTACCGCATTAAATTGCTTTCCGCTTTGCTTTATGACAACAAGCTTTAATTGGGTGGGCAACATAGGCAGATCTTCTAGTTTCCATGATTTATATTTTTCATCATATACTTCTGGATCTGCTAAGGTTACTAAATGCCCTAAAGCCCAAGTAACAATATACTTGTCTCCCTCAAAATAACCATTTTCTTTTCTATTGCAATGTAATACCCTCGCTAAGTCTCTACCGACAGAAGGTTTTTCAGCTAACACTAATACTTTACTCATCATACAGTCCTTTCGACATAAATCTAATCTCACTTTTTTCAAGAAAACGCTATCGCGTCCTTTAAAATATAAAATAATTTTTTCGTGCTGGAAGGAGTTTATTTCCATCTTGCAAAATCTATACTTATATCAAATCTCTGACACCCTAAGTCAAAATGTACCCCAATTATACCTTTATCATTCAAAACAAGTCAATAAATGGCGAATGTCCTTCTACTATTGAGGATCAATTCTATTTTATTATAGAGTGAGGTGATAATATGAGCGAAGATGTCAATCAAGAGATTTTGGACAAATTGACGAAAGTTTGTATTTGCAAAGCGATTAGTAAAGCTTCTATAAAAAAGATAATTGCCAGTGGTGCTAACACTCTAGAACAAGTTCAACATGAATGCGGCGCTGGATCAGGTCCCTGTGGTGGCAAACGATGTACGCCAAAGATAAAGGAACTATTAGAAAACCAAGCATAATCAATATACTGGCTATACATCAATAATCCTGGCAGTTATCATAACTGCCAGGATTATTATAATGAATCTACTTTTTAAAGATATCTGCTAATGCATCGGAAAGATATGTATATTGAAATTTATAGCCTTTTTGCAGCAAACGCTTAGGATATACCCTCTGGCCCTTCAATAAAACTTCTTCAGCCATATCGCCGAAAAGTAGTTTTACCAAGAAGGCTGGAATACGGGTGCGACTTTTGCTACTCAAGGCTTTCCCCAATACCTCCATAAATTCTTGCATAGTGACTGCATTGGGTGTAGAGGCGTTATAAGCGCCCTGCCATTCCTCATGATCCACAGCCTGTATAATAAGGTTTACAAGGTCCTTACGATGAATCCAAGACATCCACTGCTGTCCATCTCCAAGATAGCCTCCTATTCCAAAACGAAAAGGCATTGCGACTTGCGGCAACATACCACCATCCAATTCGAGTACATGTCCAAATCGTAAGCGGACAACACGAACTCCTAGACTTTCAGCCTTTAAGGCTTCCCCTTCCCAAGCTCGACATACATCCGCCAAAAAGCCATGACCATTACCACTATTCTCTGTAAACCTTTGCTTAGGATGGGAACCATAATAGCCAATTGCCGATGCACTCACCATTACTTTAGGATAAGGTAAGCCGAGCTTTTGATTGCGAAGAATACTCTCTACAATACATGAAGTGATCTCCACTCGGCTATCTATTATTTTTTTACGGACAGCAGCATTCCATCTGCTGCCAGCAATACTTTCACCAGCTAAATTAATAATACAATCTGTACTAGCAATAATCTCAGCAGGAAATAGCTTGCCTTGCTCAGGCAACTGAATACTAGATTCATTTGGGCCATTCTTACTATTACGAGAAACGATCTGGATTTCATCTCCCCGTAGTAATAATTGGCTGGCAACGGCTCTGCCGACAAAACCAGTCCCTCCCGTTATCAATAGCTTCACAGAAAATTCACTCCTTTGAGCATCCTCTTCCCTCCTTCATTTCTACTCCGCTAGTTAAACTCCTCCATTTCGCCTATACAATAGGTGCTTAAATTAATTTCCATCCTTCAATATGTAAGGTTTTGATCCCTAAAAAACTTCCTACCTCAATAGTAAGAGGAACATTAGCGAAAAAATTCTGTGGCAAATACACAGTAACCCCGTTAATTTCTTTCACACAATATTCTTTATCATCTGGCGGATTTCCCATATATACAGAGGGTCCGAAGTCAACATTACCACAACATAATCTGTTGCTACCATGGTACAGTAAATACACTGACTTCTTTTTAGTCATAATATACTCTTTTGCTTCATCACTGACAGTTAGCACACTATCCCCCCTACTTTTTAAATCTCCATAATACTATTTTATTCCCACCCCAGTGTTCTAGCAATACTTGTTTTTCTTATACAATGAGGTGGGATCTAGTCGCCCCTTCTATTGATACAATTTATTATAAGCACCCTAATACCCAAGAACCGAGAAAGTAAAGTACAGTTATAATAATTCCAAGGCAAACAACGCTACCAAAATTGAAAAATAACAAACACAATACTAGAAAAATAATAGTAATCGTAGAATGATCCATCACCAAACTGATCCACTCCATTCTATCTACACCTCCCATACCATTCTCTCTCTTGTTATATATACTATGCGTTGTAATCCTATTATGTTATCAATAAGAAAACGTAGGCACTTTTTAATCGCAGAGATGCAGAGGACACAGAGAAAAAATAGATAAGAATGAAGACGACTTACTGCATATGAAATTAGAATTCCGCCTGAAAAGTCTTCTTTACACTTCCTTTTTATGCTATCCTATAGTTAGAATGTATTTTACGTGAGGTGAGATTATGGCTATGTCCAAAAAACTTCTTCTTGTAATTATTTTTTTACAATGCTATGCCTTTTTAGCGCCCCTGCCTGCCCTTGCTTATAACACCTATCATGTTGCAATCGTCCCGCTAATCAATACGGCTAACTGTAAAGATCAGGAAATCATACAACTTATCGAAACTAAAGTTAAAGATAAATTCAAATTTCCCTTTTATGAAATTATCCCTACACAATCGGTAACAACAGCCCTACAGAAACGTCTGCTTAGGGAAAAAATCACGAATCAATCTGCCATGAAAAAACTATCAACAGACCTTCCCGCAGATATTATTATTGCCATAGAACTTGTCCACGCCGAATCACGAATTGTTAGACCTTTCTTTTGGAGTTATGATTCTGATGACGAGACCTATCTTGATACCAATGTGTTAGTCAAATGTTATACGTATTCTGCCAAGAAGGATACCTATCTCTCTTTAAAAGGTTCCAGCTATGGCTTGGAACCTATGAGAATCGATACAAATCTGTATAATTCCGTGGAAGAAGCAATGGACCAAATTATCAGGAAATTACCTTATAAAAGAGTCCCAGATGATGTTCTTGACAAAAATATCGAGTCTTCTTTATCCGATGACCAAGTCCCTGGATAAGTGTGACTAGGATTGAGATGGAGCTAAAACTCCATCTCAATCTTAGTCTTCTTTATAAAAACATTAGAGGTGCTGCATGAATATTTTTAGTAAGCTCTGTTTATTTTCATTGTCAATCTTAATACTTACTTTATTTTCCGCTACTGCTCTAGCTGCTGAAAACCGCCCCCCATCCGATACCTTTCATCTAACTGGTGAGGTGACATCTTCTAATATAGAAGGAGGCTTTTACGGTATCATCGGTGATGATGGCAAAAAATATCAACCCACTAACTTACCACGGAAATTCAAGAAAGATGGTTTAATCATACAATTTGATGCAAAAAGAAAAACCAACACAATGAGCACCTTTCAATGGGGAACGATTGTGGAACTTTCCAATGTAGCTCAAATTAAAACTTCTATTTCCCATGAAGAACGTAAAGCCATTCATCTATTACTGAAAAGACTAGATGCTTTTAACAATAAAGATTTAGAAAAACTGCAAGACTTGGATATTGTATCACGCCAGCTTACTAAAGATCAGTTTGACAACTGGGTTGCTAAATACAACAACTTCACGCTTTTGTCTGTTGACATCTCTGATGCTACTTCTACTTATATTACTGGTTCTTGTTATTATACGCGAGAATTGAGTAATGGAATGACCCTTCATGGCAATACGAATTTAACTGCTATGACCTTTACACTATCCCAAACTACAAATGGCTGGAAATTAACTGAATCAGGACCTTTAGCCATTCAAACAATTCAATATAACACAGATACCCTTGCTGCGCTTAAACAAAAGGCCTTAGAGAAATACAATACGGACAATCTCGCAACTCTTTGGCAATAAAATCACTCAAATAAAATATTTTACAAGTTATTAGAATACTGCTGTTGCTAGAATATCAATACATATTCTTCAGTGATATAGATTGAAAAGGCGAAGACATGAAAAACAATATTATAATTTTCCTTTTGTCCTGTATAGGAGGTGTGTTTTTCTTTAGTATTCATACTCCTCTTCCCTGGACTCTAGGCCCTTTGGTTACCACCCTAATCTGGAAAACAGTTAGCAAGAAATCCGTCGACTGGCCAAAGCCCATACGCAATACAGGTCTTATTTTTCTTGGATATGCCATGGGTAGTCCTTTTACCCTTCAGGTAGGTCAGCAAATATTAGGCCAGCTCCCTGGCATGTTTTTAGCCACCTTCACTACTATGGCAATGAGCCTCTTGGCAGGATGGTTCACTTGCCGCTTTACAGGTGTAGGAATGGTAAATGCTCTCATTGGCAGCGTACCAGGAGGTCTTTCGCAAATGGCTGTCATTTGCGAAGAAATTGATGGTGCCGATGTAGCCGTCGTTACTCTTATGCAAATAACTAGAGTACTGACGGTTGTGTTTATTGTACCACTACTGGCGATTTACGGACTCTCAAACCATTCTAACCCTCTCCCTCTTTTTTCTTCTACCGCTCCTTTACAATTTGAACAATTCCTTCCCTTCTTAATTGTATGCATTCTTTCTGCCTTAATCGCCAGAATCATCAAAGCTCCCACGCCTTATCTGATGGGACCTGTAATTGGCACCATGGCCCTTATTATTCAAGGCTATGATGCCCCCCATCTTCCTCAATACATCACGGCAATTGCACAAATAACCATTGGAATACGCATGGGAGCAGACATTACTTTTGATGGGTTAAAAAACTGGAAATCCGTTGTCTTATATAGCTTCGGAGGAGTCATCGCTGTCATTATAGGTTCACTAGCAATTGATTATGCCTTAGTAACGATTTATGGGATTCCCTTTCTGACCGCTTTTATCAGCACTGCTCCAGGTGGCATAACAGAAATGGGCCTCACAGCCATGACTGTTCATGCTGATGTCTCCCTAGTTGTTGCCTACCAATTATTTAGATTATTATCCATGCTGATTCTAGGAATTCCCCTAATAAGATGGTGGTTACTAAAAAAAGCAACTCACAAAGTCTTGCAGCCTAACCTATGATAAATTATCCGTTTCTTTGTAGTACTCTTCAGTAAAATGCTATCTAAAAACAGCAAGGTTAGCCTAAGGATCATTTGTGATCAAGGGCTAACCTTGCTGTTTTATTTTTGGAATATTTCCTGGGCTAAAGAATTTGTCTTAGGATCGCTTAGGAAATTTCTTATAGTTAACGTTTTAACATCTTGCGTAATTTAGGCCCTAAAATAAGTGCCACAATAAGTCCTGCACTCGATGTCATTAGGGAGCTAGGTATATTCCCCACCGCAGTAGCAAAACTACCAGTAACATACCACCAGGCCAGAATATAACCGCATAAAGTCCAGGTCGCTGCCAGAATACAGGCAAAAAAAGCACGTACAAGTAGCTTATTACCTGCTATATAAGAATTTGCCGTGATCTCAGGCCATAGTCCCTTAGCAACTGCACCCACGATCAAACCAGCAATTCCTTTAATCACAAAAGACCAAAGGGTATAAGGGGAAAAACCCATTAACAGATCATAAAATCCTGATCCAATGGCTCCTGCTAATCCTGCATATACACCACCAAAAATAATACCCGTTGTATACAAGAATGCAGATCCCAGATGTACCATGGCCCCAACTCCAAAAGGTACTTTAATAGTTGTCGCAATGGTGCACATAGCAGAAAGTACACCTATAAATACAATATCTCTTACATCTAGTTTACGCTTTCTATTCATTTGCTCATCCTCCATGTATTTTCTTTATTACAGTCTCGACAAAGCCAAGGCAGTACCTTTTCTATTAATACGCCTTCCCGAGTAGGAGTATGACCAATAAACGTGCTCTGAATTGCCAATCCTACAAACTCTGCTGCCCGCTCCATTGCCACCGGCAGACTATCTTTTTGTAATAATGAACCAACTAACACACTCGCAAAAATATCTCCTGTTCCAGGATATTTAGCTGGAATATGGTCACTAAATACTTCCCAGAATACATTTTGTTTCTTATCATACCCCATGGTAAGAATTTTTTCATTTATAAAAGGAATCCCTGTAATCACCACAATAGATGGTCCAAAATCTCCCAACGAAACAAGCCATTCCTTCATCCGTTTTGTATCATCCATTTTATCCTGATAACTTTCTCCCAGTAAAAAACAGGCTTCCGTATAATTAGGTGTAACAACGTCTGCTTTTCTAACTAAACGTTTCATCTGCTCTTGCATGTGGGGCGTATAAATAGAATATAACTTTCCTTCGTCCCCCATCACTGGATCTACAACTACTAAAGGATGATTAGGAGAAAATTCGTCAATAAAATGTTGTACTACATCGATTTGTTCTTCAGAAGCTAAAAAACCACTATAAATACAATCAAATGCAATGCCTTCTTTTTTCCAATGGTGAAAAAATTTAGGCATATGATCTGTAAAATCACAAAAAGCTAAGTCCTTAAAACCGCCTAAGTGAGTACTTAGTACAGCTGTTGGAAGAGGACACACCTGAATTCCCATAGCTGACAACACAGGCATAATAACTGTTAAGGAACAGCGTCCAAAACAGGAAAGATCATGAACAGCCGCTACTTTCGGCACGAAATTTTTCATTATTTTCTCCTTGTAGAGCAAAAATTCCTATATTCTCTAATACACTAAAAATTAGTATATCTTATAGAAAACCACTCGTCAACGAATGTAACTTACTGCAAAGTCCCCTTTTAAACTTGATGTTCCACAATATTATACAATAAGAAAAACTTGGCTTTTGCCAAGTTTTAGAAATGCAGCCAGAGTCCTTAGTCGCTCTTGCTTCCGTAAAAACAAACTACTATAAATGCTCTATGGAAATAGTAGGTTGTTTTTATAGAATTCTACATTGTAAATGCTTATTCTAGCTTATTCTTTAGAACTATTTTTTTTGCAAAATATCCCAAACTTTCTCTTTCTCAATCGCCTTACTAATAAGATAGCCTTGTATTTTATCACATTTTTTCTTCCGCAAGAAAAACCTCTGTCCCTCTGTCTCTACCCCTTCTGCCACAACTTTTAATTGCAGGCGATGACATAATTCAATAATGGTCTCAATAATTGCCACGTGAGTGTTTTTTTTCATTGCTCCACTCACAAAAGATCGATCAATCTTAACAATATCAAGGGGTAATTCCTTTAAATAACTCAATGAACTATAGCCAGTACCAAAATCATCAAGAGAAATTTGCACTCCCATAGCTCGTAAATGATGAAGTTTAGGAACAGCAACTTCAAATTTATCAATCAATAGAGTTTCGACAATCTCTAATTCTAGGCAAGAACTAGGAAAGCCTGTCTCATCTAAAATCCTTGCTACCTGTTCTACAAAATCATTCTGCAAAAGTTCTTTAACAGACACATTTACGGCTATACAAATCTCCCGTCCGCTATCCCGTAATTCTTTACCAAATAAGCAGGCCGTCTTCAGTACCCATTGTCCCATAGGAACAATCAGCCCACCTTCTTCTGCTACTGACATGAATTCATCGGGAAAAACAAGGTCATACTCTGGTCTTTGCCAACGAATCAGCGCCTCTAACCCAACGATTTGACCACTATGCAAATCTACGATGGGTTGATAATGAAGCACAAATTCTTCTTTTCTTATAGCTTCTTTTAGCCCTTGTTCAATGTATAGTTTCTCTAGCATTTCATGCTCAAGCTTTTCTTGGAACCATGCGTAGCAGCGTTTCCCTTCTTTCTTGGCTTGGTGAAGAGCCAAATCCGCACTCCGCATTATTTCATCTGGCTTATTGCCGTCCCTAGGATATAAAGCAATACCAATACTAGAAGTTACCATGAAAGAGTCCATATCTCCTGTAAAAGGTTGATCAATAGCCTGAGTAATACATTGGGCTAGCTTCTCAATGGTAGTGCAATCGGTAATGCCTTTCACCATCATAATAAATTCATCACCGCCTAAACGTGCAACAAAATGCCTTCCTGCAATTTGCTGTAGTCTCTTTGCGACTTGAACTAATAAGCGATCGCCATTTTCATAACCAAAAGAGTCATTGACGAACTTAAAATTATCTAAATCAATAAATAAAATTGCACCACTGGCTTCCTTCTTGCCTAGTTCTGAAGTTAAACATTCAACAATGGATGCTCTGCTGGGCAGATTCGTTAACGAATCATAATAAGCCATATGCTGAATTTGTAAATCACGCATTTTATTCGCTGTAATATCGGTAAAAGAGCCAGCCATCCGTACTGCAATACCTTGTGCATCAAATAATGCTTTCCCCCTTGTAAGTATCCATAGATACTTACCTGCTTGTCCTTTTACTCGATACTCCCATAGATATTCCTCTGTCTTGCCTGCCAAATGCTCCTCTAATTTTTCACGTGCTTGCAACTGGTCTTCTGGGTGAATATTTTTCCACCAGGATAAATAAAGGTTTTTATTTTCCTCATCAGACCATCCTAATTTGTTCAGTAATCGCGTTGAGATAACCACCTCTCCCGTGTGAATATCCCAGTCCCATATTGCATCATTAGCGCCCTCTGTTGCTAAGCGGTAGCGTTCTTCACTTTTTTCTATAATTTTCTGCTTATCCCACAATTCATCAAATTGAGCACGTAGTTCTTCCTCTGTGCTAGCGAGCTGCTCATATAAAATTGCCAATTCCTCATTACTGCTTGTTAATTGCGTCTCAATTTGATAACGACTTTTTTGCATGATATCTACAGCTTGAGCCACTTCTCCGATCTCATCTTTTCGCTTAAGTAAAGCTCCTGAAATACTCAATGCCAAGTCACCATTCGTTATACTTTGCAAGTGACGGACTACTTGATCTAAAGGTTGAGTTAGATATAACGTAATAAAGGAAGTTCCTCCAAAAGTAAAAAGTATCAACAATAAAATGATTACGCTAGTGACAAGAGCTACATGCTGATTTTTAGCAATTAGCACCGATTCATCTATAACTGTGGCTATTTTCCATCCTGTAGCTGAAGAAGTTTTAAAATTTACAAAAACTTTCTTCCCATTTATTGTGGTTTCCAAAAAACCTTCTGGCTCATGTAATAGCTTATAGAAATCACTAAAGCTCATTTTACCACTATTTTCGTCTAGGCTCCTGGCCTCTTCCATTGCTAATGCAGAAATATTTTGAAAGTGCATACCTTTATCGGGATGAGCCAAAATAATCCCTTCTTTGGTAAACATGAATACATAGCTTGAATTGCCTATATTACAATCTTCAATTATCCTTGAAAGTTGTTGCAGACTAACGTCAATCCCCATAACGCCAATGATTTTTCCATTTTCATCTCTAATCGGATTGGTTGTACTGATAATAAAATTATCACCAAGAAAGGATTGGTATGGCTCTGAGATCATAATTTGATCTGGATTCTTAATAGACTGCTGATACCAAGAGCGTTTTCGTGGATCGTATCCTGCTTTTCTCACTTCTGTAAGAGGCCATTGAATATATCCTCCTGATTCTGTACCCATGTATACATAAGCCACATCCATATGATATTTTGCATATCTTTCAAATTCTGCAAAAATACGATGATCGATGTTATCCCCTGGCTCTTGATAGGAAATAGGTATATCTACTTGTGCGTCAGCATAAATCGGTGCTGCACTTTCTCCTTGAGTAACAACAGGATGAGTGGATAACATTTGATTATCTTCTTTAATGCCTTTTAACATATGCGTAATCAGATGATCCAATTGAATCATCTGATTACTAGAAGTAAATATCATTTCAGTTTTTAATGAATTCGCCATCTGTAGATAGGTACTAAAACCCAGAAGTAATAAGGGAACCATGGCTACTAATAGAAAGCTAATAATTAATTTTTCTCGTACTGTACGAAACATTATCATCTCTCCAGTCATCTATGCTATAGTTTATACAATTGCTATGAATAACGCTAAGCTCTCTAAGCAGCCCAACTAAAGAACTAACAAAACAATTTCAGTAAATTCCCATTACAGCCAATATATGACTATTTCCTTTGTTAAATTCTATAATACTATCTAATTCTCCTTTGCTATTTTCTACGTAATATTAATTATAGGGAAAATGCGATATCTCTTTTTTGGATCATAGAGACTCAGAGAAAAGAGAGTTAGGTTATATAAAACATATATTCTGCTGATATTATAAGAAAAGACTTGGCTGCAGTTTTACCTGCACCAAGCCTTTTGTCTTTTCTATTTAATTAATCCTTTAGATTGCAGCCACTCCTTAGCTACTGCTTTCGGATCTTGTTTTTCCAAATCCACTTTGGCATTCAGCTTAGCCATCTCTTTTTCATCTAATTTTCCTGCCAGCAGTTTCAACGCATCTGCAATTTCAGGATGCTTTTGTAAGACTTCTGCTCTTATAATAGGTGCTGCATAATAAGGAGGAAAAAACTTTTTATCATCTTTTAAGACCTTCAAATTAAATGCTGCAATACGCCCATCCGTAGAAAATCCGTCAATAACATCAACTTTTTTGTCACGTACTGCCGCATATGTCAAGCCTGGGTCCATACCGTTAGCCGCAGCAAATTTAAATCCATATTTCTCTTCTAAGCCTTTTTGTCCATCTGCTCGTTCTAAAAACTCTTGGGTACAACCAAGCATAAGGCTATCCGCTTTGGATGCTAAATCAGAAATGGTGTTAATCCCCAAACGTTCTGCTTCATCAAAACGCATAGTCAATGTATAGGTATTGTTAAAGCCGAAAGGCTCAAGCCAAACAATTTGTTTTTTTTCTTTATAAATCTTTTGTACTTTATCATAAGCCGCCTGAGGATCATTCATCGCTGGCTCCCCAAGAAGATTGATGAGTGCTGTACCTGTATACTCAGCATATATATCAATATCCCCACGTTCAATCGCTTGGGCTACCACACTAGTTCCTCCAAGAAAAGCTTTTGTTTCTACTTTAAGTTTTGTCTGATCTTCAATCACGTATTTCATCATATAGACTAGAACATCTTGTTCTGTAAAGTTTTTTCCGCCAATGACAACTTTATTACTATCTTTACCTGTTAATAAAGAGCAACCGGTAAACACCATTACTACTAGAATACTAAGCAACAACATGGCTATCTTTCTCATCTTATCATCTCCTTCTTTTATAATCGCTTTAATCCCTTTGGCTGTACTTTGTACTCTACATATTTTAGAACAAAATCAAAGACAATTGCTAAAAACGCTGCTGGCAGTGCACCAGCCAGAATTAATGGTGAATTCGCCATAGCAATACCACGGAAAATCAAATCTCCCAGCCCTCCTGCACCAATCAGCGCCGCTAATGTTGCCACACCGATAATCAATACAGTTGCTGTCCGTATTCCAGCCATAATGACAGATAGAGCCATAGGCAGTTCCACCATGAATAGCACTTGTATCGATGTCATGCCCATGCCAACGCCCGCCTCCACGGCAGCAGGTGCTACACCGATAATACCTGTGTAGGTATTACGAAGAATCGGCAGTAGACCATATATGGTTAAAGCAATGATGGCAGGCATCGTACCAATACCAAGAAAAGGTATCATAAACCCGAGTAGCGCCAAACTAGGAATCGTTTGAAAGACTGCTGTCACACCAATAATCGGTTCTGCCCATTTTTTATGACGTGTCAACAAAATACCTAGGGGAATTGCAATCAAGTTGGCAATAAAAAGAGAAATAAATGTCAACTGAAGATGTACCCAAGAAGCTAACAAAATATCATCATATCGAGTTTGAAAAATAGTAAGTAGACTCATTAACATAGAATCGCCCCTTCCTCTATTTCTGGGCTACTCTCATTTTCTTGAAACCGCTCAGCCATAACATCTACTAGACTTGCCCGAGTAATAACCCCTAGTAATGTATCATCCTTACTAACGACAGGAAGATAAGCAACATGGTATTTGCTAATGATTTGTAGCGCTTCTGCTAAGGACTGACTCACTTTTATTCTATGGATAACAGGATTCAATACATCCAGCAGCAAAGTTTCTTCTTGCTGATAGTTACTATGTATATCCCACACACTAACTTTCCCAAGTAATTTTTGTTTATTATCCACGATAAGCAGCGTATCCACTTTCTGCTTCCTCATTTGCACGATTGCTTCTGCCAGTCCCTTACTAGGCCTAGCTGTAACCGGTCTTACCATTATTTCCTGGATGGATGGCAATATCTCTGCCTTTTGCAGCCGATTTGCTCCAATAAAATCTTTAACAAATTCATTCACTGGATGGCGCAATATCCTTTCAGGTGTATCCATCTGAACAATTTTACCATCTTTTATAATGCAAATACGGTTAGCAATCTTAATTGCTTCATCAATATCATGAGTAACAAAAATGATTGTTTTAGAAATTACTTCCTGTAATCGAACCAATTCATCCTGTAGTTGCTCACGACTGATAGGGTCTAATGCACTAAATGGTTCATCCATTAGAATGATTGGCGGATCAGCAGCCATAGCCCTAATTACTCCAATGCGCTGCTGTTGACCACCACTTAGCTCATTAGGATATCGCTTACTATAAACAGCAGGGTCCAGATTTACCAAGTGCAGCAGCTCAGTAACACGATTCATATAAATACTCTTATCCCATTTTTTCAACTTTGGGACCAGAGCTACATTCTCAGCGATTGTCATATGAGGTAATAATCCTATGTTTTGAATCACATAGCCTATATTCCTTCTAAGCTCAACAGGGTCAAGCTGACTAATATCCTCACCCTTAATAAAAATCTTACCTAAAGATGGCTCTACCAAACGATTAATCATTTTCATAGTGGTTGTTTTCCCACAACCACTTGGGCCGATCAGTACCAGTATTTCACCTTCTCTGATATGTAGATTAATATCCTCTACCACTTTACGTCCATGTTCATACGTTTTAGTTATATTTTCGAAACGTATCATCAAATCCCCCCTCTTTCCTGCTATCTTGCATTGTATCTACAAGATTTCTACAAAACTATAAGAGATCCTCATAGCACTTCCGAACTTACAACCTAAACTTTATCATAGAATTGTTAGCAATGCAACCAACTAGCAATTTTTACATATTAAAAGAGTTGTTAGTTTTAACTAGATGGTCTCTACGAGAAAAATCCCCTTTGTTAAGCAACACACGGGATGTGTGCTTAACAAAGGGGATTTTTTTCTATTATTCATTCTTTAATTACTGCATTTACTTTTTCCAATATATCACCAGATCCAACCACAACTAAGCGATCGCCAGCCTGTAGTATTGCACCAGATCCAGGGGAAATAATAACTTCCATCCCTCTTCTAATGGCGATAAGAGTGGCACCCGTTCGCTGCCAAAGGCCTAGCTGAGCAACAGAACACCCTACTGCACTGGCATTTTCGGAAACATACACTTCTACTGGATTAAAAGGCTGTAAATTTCTCAGTCGATCCGTATAGCGTGTAATTTGAAATATAATTTCATCAAAACGATGATTGATTTCATTTTTCTTTTCCATTAAGAATTCTAGCTCTTGCTTTAGAGAATATGCGGAATGCATCGATAAGTGATGGCGTAAAAATTCCTCAGCTTGCTCTTGGGACTGCACTAAAATCTCCTTCCCCTGTGATACTGCAACAACATTTGCCTGTCCCAAAAGTCCCATTGCCTTACGAATGGTCTCAGGAGAAACATTGTACTGACTAGCTAATAGAGTACGCCCTGATATCTTGTCACCGATAGAAAATTCGCCATTAATAATCCGTTCTGCCACATCCATTGCAATGGATTCATAAACTGGTATATTACTTTTCATTCTCATTATTCGCCTCTGCTTTTATAAAAAAATCTATGTTTACTAGATGCATGCACTAGCAACTTATATCTTATCAATAAGCTGTAATGATATACTATTCTAGCCACAAAATCAATATTTTTTACTTCTTTCTTCTTCAGTCGTCATCTTTGTCCTATTATATCATATTCTATAATTCAGCTAAAACTATATTATCGGCAGCAATTCCTGAGTCTGTTGCTGGTACCGCTGCCTTAAAAATTGTGTTATCGTGCCAAGTCTACCTTGATTTACTTTGCATCCATCCAACATGGTTACAGGCATGATTTCCAGTAAAGAACTGGTAATGAAGATTTCCGAAGCTCTTAATAATTCATCAGGATATACTTGTCGCTCTTCTGTGGTTATCCCCGCCCGCCGAGCGAGTTGCAAAACAATATCTCGGGTAACACCTGGCAATAAGCCACTTTTCTTATCAGGTGTAATTAATCTGCCTTCTACCACTAAGAAAATATTACACATTGTACCTTCTGCTACATGATCCATGGTATTAAGCAGTAATGCTTCATTAGCCCCCTTATCTCTCGCTTCAGATTTTGCCACTATATTATCAAGATAATTAGCTGTCTTCACATTACATAAAGGTGAGGTAAGATTACGGCGTATATTAACCGTTGCCAAGCTCCAACCTCGCTCATACGCGTCATCGCCAAGATGCTGAATGGGCGCAGTAAATATAATAACAGTAGGATTGCCACAAGTCACGGCATCTGGACGACTAGCACCAATTCCTCGGGATACTGTTAAGCGAACTGAAGCTTCTTGCAAGCCATTTTTTTGCAAAGTTTGATAAATGGCATTGGATAATTCATCTGCTGAAAGACAATTAGGCCATTCTAATACTTTCATCCCCTCTTGCAAACGCCTTAGATGCTCAGCCAAGTAAAAGACTCTCCCTTTATAGGCTCTCATAGTCTCAAATAAACCATGACCATATAGAAAACCATGATCGTAAGGAGAAATACTGGCTTCGGTGCCTAAAACCAACTTGCCATTTAGGTAAATCCAACTATCTCGCATATCCTTTACTCCTTATCACGTAAAGCCTAATGCTTTCATCAAAGCTCGTGCTTTATCTAACGTTTCTTGGTACTCCATTTCAGGCACAGAATCAGCGACAATCCCTCCACCAACCTGAAAGTAGGCTTGCCCGTCCTTCACAACAATGGTACGAATAACAATATTTAAATCAGCATCACCATTAAAATCAATATAACCAATAGAACCCGTATAAATCCCCCGCCTTACCGGTTCTAATTCATGTATAATTTCCATAGCCCTAACTTTTGGCGTTCCTGTGATAGAGCCTCCTGGAAAAGATGCCATAACAACATCTATAATATCTTTATCTTTTACTAATCGCCCCGTCACCGTCGACACCAAATGAAAAACCGTGGGATATTCTTCTAATGAAATCAAGTTCGGTACACGAACACTACCAAATTCACAGACACGTCCCAAATCATTACGCTCTAAATCAATAATCATGACCAGTTCTGCCCGGTCCTTCTCACTAGCTAAAAGCTCCTGCCTTAACCGATTATCAGAGCATTCATCACTACCCCTAGGTCTTGTTCCCTTAATTGGTCTAGTTTCAATTTTTCTGTCTTTTAATGCTAAGTATCGTTCAGGTGAAGCACTTGCTACAACTACTTCACCAAAGTTCAAATAAGAAGCAAAAGGTGCAGGATTAATATGTCGTAAATACCGATACAGTTCAAAAGGCGACACCGTCAAATCTGCTGAAAATCTTTGGGATACATTAACCTGAAAAATATCACCTGCACCAATATATGCAATGGCTTTCTCTACCATGGCGCAATATGATTCTTTGGTAAAATGGGACATATAAGGGCTTTGTGCCCTAGGCTGGTGAGGTATATCAAGAAAAGAAGCTTGTTGGATCAGCTGAATCCATTCATCAATACGACAATTGGCTCTACATAACCTTTCTTTTTCATCTCTTTCGGGAAAGCCTGTAGAAGCAATATATGTTTTTTTCTCATGCTGATCAAATACAAGTATGGTGTCATAAAAGCCAAAACAACAGTCAGGCAGACTCCAGGCTTCTTGCTCACTTTCTACTATATGCTCCAACAAATATCCCATCTCATAACCAAAGTATCCAATAATCCCACCTGCCAAGGGAGGAAATTGCGGAATCTTCTCTGTACGATATTGAGATAATAATTCTTTCAGAATTGTAAAACCATTTCCTTCTAAGCTACGTTTTCCAGAAGCATCTTGAATAACAACCTTAGACTCTTTACTAGTAAAAACTAAAAAAGGATCTCTTCCAATAAAGGAATACCGTCCCATACTTGCAATATCCATGGCACTGTCTAAGAAGACGCTGTTCTCCTCATCCGCAAATAATGCATACACTTCTTCCGCAGAGTAATCAAATGCAATCTCATGAATTATTGGTTTCAATATACTATTCCCCTTATATCTAGAAAGTTTTGCAACATACTATGCCCATGCTCCGTTAATATGGATTCAGGATGAAATTGCACTCCCTCAATAGCAAATTCCTTATGTCGCACCCCCATAATTTCTCCTTGTTCTGTCTCTGCCGTAACAGTAAAACAATCTGGCAAAGTTTCCTTCTTTAGAATTAAGGAATGATAGCGCGTAGCTCTCATGGGACTGGCAAGGCCTTTAAAAACGCCTTTTCCATCATGATATACAATAGAAGTCTTACCATGCACCAGTCGTTCTGCCCGTATTACTTCACCGCCAAACACTTGACCTATAGCTTGATGCCCTAGACATACACCTAATATAGGTATGATTCCTTTAAAGTGCTGGATCGTTTGCAAGCTAATACCAGCTTGATCGGGAGTACAAGGACCTGGTGAAATCAAAATATGACTAGGCGATAATATCTCAATTTCAGGAATCGTAATTTTGTCATTACGAACTACTTGGATTTCCTGTCCCAATTCACCAAGATATTGTACCAAATTATAGACAAAGGAATCATAATTATCAATTACAAGTATCATTACTGCCTCCGTATTAATTTTGCTCAAAAGTTATTCTATTTCTACAATCTATTATGACACAAAGCGTTATCATTTCCAAAAAAAAATCTGAGCTTCCGTTTAGAAGCTCAGATTTTCCTGTATGTTGTATTATTCTTTAGGTGTACTCACAACATATACTTTTACAGGTTTTATACCAAATTTAGTAGCATTATCTCGGTTCATCATCGCAATATCAATGCGATTCCCTTTGATTGCACCGCCTGTATCCTCAGCGACCGCATATTCACCATGACCATCAGGATACTCAACATATAAACGCGAACCTAACGGAATAACATTCGGATCTACTGCAACCACTCCTGGACGAATAGTTGTGCCCAAGTAGGTTTTATCACCCCATTGGTCATTATCAAGAGGACCTGGAGAATAAGCGGTTGCTTTGATATCCAGTACTTTTTCATAATGAGTCGGTGCATTTCCAGATTCTTTTTTCTCAGCTTCCGACTTAGTAACGGGGTCTTTTTCTGTTTCTTTAGCAGCAGGTTCTGCCTGTTCTTGCTTATCTTTTTCTTTAGCAGATGTAGGGGGCAAAGAAGCATCATTAGATTTAGATTCTTTCTCAGAGCTAGGTTTCACTACAGGCTCTGCTTTTTTTTCTTCTGTAACTGGTGGAGAGTCTACAGGTTTATTAAGAGAGGCAGGTTTCACTGTATGATCTGCTTTATTCTCCTTGGCAAGTGATTGAGCAGGCGGCATTAGCTTTTTATTCATATTAAAATTCTGCCTAATGAGGTTCCTCGCTTCGCTGCCACTTATCTTACCTTTTCTTCCCTCCAATTCCTTTACTCGATTCTCATTTTCCATTTTTTCTGCACTAGTATCCCGAGTATTACCGACGTTGGACTTAACTGCGGCATGGGCTGTAGCAGCGGGGATTCCAGGTAATAATGCTGACGACATAAGAATCGCACCAGCAAATGCCGCTGCTATGTGTTTGTATCTTTTCTTTAAATGTGTAATACGTTTATGAACTGTATGTTTCATATGGATTGCCTCCTTTACGAGGTTATTATCCATAGTATTTACATATTTTTTTTTGACATTCTAAGCATTTTTTACCGAAAAAAATAGATGCTCCATATACACTTTCTATGGAACATCTTTCATCTATTAAATACCATTTATATGTTGTATGAATTTTTTAAAACCTGCCATTCCTTGCTCATTACGTTTGAAAACACCAGCATCTTCTAAAACGCGCATAAATTTGGCCGTTACTTCTTTTTTGATAATTTCTCCAACATTCTCTTGGTTTGCTTGCCCTTTATACTGTTGATACAGTTGCTCTGCCCAGACCCTGTGGTACTCTGCAATAGTATGATCCTTACCTAATATATACTTCTCTACTTCTTGCAACTCGCTAATCAGCCTTGCCGGCAATACAGCCAAGCCCATAACTTCGATTAAGCCAATATTTTCTTTTTTAATATGTTGCACATCTTGGTGAGGATGAAAAATCCCTAATGCATGCTCTTCACTAGTGCGGTTATTTCGTAATACAAGATCTATTTCCAACAAACCATGCCGCTTTCTAGCGATGGGTGTAATGGTATTATGTGGCGTTTCTTTTGTAAAAGCATAAATATCTAGAGCTGGATCATCATATTTTCTCCAAGCATCTAAAATACAACTGGCGGCAGCTACTACATTTTCTGCATTCTCACTTCTTAAGCGAATGACAGACATGGGCCATTTCACAATTGCACATTTCACAGCTGGAAACTCTGTCAATTGAAATGGATACTCATCTGCTGCTTTCGCCATAGCAAACTCATATTTACCCCCTTGGTAATGATCATGGGATAAAATGGATCCCCCCACAATCGGTAAATCCGCATTAGAACCCACAAAATAATGAGGAAATTGTTCCACAAAGGACACTAAACGCAGCAGCCCTTGATGATCAATTTTCATATCACGATGTTCTGCGGAAAGCACAATACAATGCTCATTATAATACACATAGGGAGAATATTGGAGATACCAAGGCTCACTAGCTAAAGTAAGTCGGATCAAACGATGATTAGCACGAGCCGGATACCCGATTCTCCCCCCATATCCTTCATTTTCGATACACAATAAGCATTTAGGATAGTTTGTACTTTTTAGTCCCTTTTCCATCATAATATCTTTTGGATTTTTCTCTGGTTTTGACAAGTTAATGGTAATATCCACTTCTCCGTACTCTGTAGGAAATTTATAATTAATATTTTTTGCAATTCTTTTGGTTTGAATATAATTACTATTTCTACTTAATTGATAAAAATAATCCGTTGCATCTTGCACATTCTCTTCATATTTCTCATAAAAACACCGATTTACGGTTGAAGGCTTTGGCATAAAACAATTCATTATATTACTGGCTAGGATTTCTTTCTCATCAAATAAATCCTCAATGATGCCATTCTCACAGGCATAATTAGCTAGCTTTTCAAGTAAGTCTGGTATTTTGTCTTCACTTTGGCTTTTTTCCCCTGCCACAAAATCATTTATTCTAAGAAGATACAGGATTTGATTTCTTGCATAGATTTCATCCTCTTGTTCAATCAATTCCAACCCTAAGGCACAATCAATTAATTGTTGGATTACTTGATATATATTCATGCCCGTCTCCCTTACTTTTGGTTGCCATTATATCCAGTTGGATGATGTTGATGCCAATTCCAAGCGTCTGCAATAATCTGATGAATCAAAGTACACTTTGGCTCCCAGCCTAATACGGTTTGTGCTTTTTGCGAAGAAGCAATTAAGGTACTTGGATCCCCTGCCCGTCTTTGCCCCATTTTTACTGGAATAGAATGTTTTGTTACTTCCCTAGCTGCCTCTATAATTTCTTTAACCGAGAACCCTTGATTGCTACCAAGATTAAAGATATTACTTTCTCCCTGGTTGTTAAGATAATTCATGGCCAATATGTGAGCATCAATTAAGTCTTCCACATGAATGTAATCTCGAATGCAAGTTCCATCTTTTGTATCATAGTCCTCGCCAAACACTGTAATTTGTTCACGCTGCCCTAATGCGACCTGCAGTACCAAAGGTATTAGATGAGTTTCAGTAGCATGATCTTCGCCAATTTTTCCATCTCTTCTTGCTCCTGCTACGTTAAAATAACGAAGGGATACATATTTGATCCCATAAGCAACGTCACACCATTTCATTAGCTTTTCCATAGTCAACTTGGTTTCGCCGTAGGCATTGGTTGGATGAGTCGGCATATCTTCTGTAATCGGTACCTGTTTTGGTTCTCCATAGGTTGCCGCGGTAGAAGAAAAAACAATATTTTTTATGCCAAATTCATTCATCACCTCCAGCAATACCTGCGTACCATAAACGTTATTATTAAAATATTTAATGGGATTTTCCATAGACTCGCCTACCATGGAACTAGCAGCAAAATGTACTACTGCATTAATTTTTTCTTTTTCAAACACACTTTTCAGAAACTCTTTTTCACGAATATCGCCTTGGTAAAAAGTTGCTTTGGAATGAACCGCTTGTTTATGGCCTGTTTGTAGATTGTCTACGACAACTACCTCATAACCTCTATCGATTAATTGATATACTGCATGTGAGCCTATATAACCCGCCCCACCTAAGACTAAAATGCTCATGAGTTAAGCTCCTTATGATCTTCTTATTTTTTTCCTATCTACTGCTATGCAGCATCCTTACTCATCCAATACTTCCGAAAAGTAAATCACACTCACAATGTCATTTGGTGATATGGATTTACAATACAGCGTTTCAAAGAATTGGATTAGTTCTTCCGTAGTATTAATAGTAGGATTCTGATGTACTAAATCATCAGCAGTTAATTGAGAGAATTTTTTTATATGTATTTTATCGATAATGGCCTGATATAATTTTTTTCTAGGAGTCAATTTCTTGCCGTAGGTAATCCAAACGAGAGAATTCTCCGCATATATATCCCTCAAATCTCCTAACCGAACAGTACAGTTTTTAATACGATTTCGTAACAACTCTTCATGATGTGATGACTGAAAGTTTAATGCAAACATGATTTTCCTCCTTAATTTTGAAAAACTCTACCTTTTATTTGTTTTTTGTAGCATTGGGTACTTCTACTTTGTAAAATGGCGCTAAAAACTTACGTCTTTAGCGCCATTGCTTTGTTGACGAGACTCTAGTCTCATCGCTACTTTATTTAGTTTAAGTATATCATTCCTATATCTCATCGTCCATATGTATCAATCATAAGTTTCTATTTAAATGACTAAATGTGCAAACTTACCCTCCTCACTATTGTTTTTTATAACATTCTATAGTAGTATTGTCTTGCTATACAGATATTTGTACTTGCTAGACTTAACTATAACCTTAGCGCTTAATCTCCACTTTGGGTCAAAATCCTGACGTGAAATTCTTTAACGCTGGATATAGTAGTAAATAAGGAGTAACTCTATGAATTTAAAAGAAGAACTTTTTGATTGGTTCTACAGTATAATAATTGCCTTCACCTGTGCATTACTCATTAACGCTTTTCTATTCCATCCTACTAGGGTGCAAGGCAGTTCTATGGAACCCACCTTGCAAAATGATAATTATTTATTGGTCTCTAAAGTATCTCATACCTTAGGCCAATTACCTGAATACGGCGATATTGTCATTATTGACAGTCGTGTACAGCGTGAACGGACCTGGAAAGACGATTTAATTGATCCAATGCAAACTTACTTAACAATGACTAAGCTTGTTACCGAACCCGACCACCATGTATGGGTAAAAAGAGTGATTGGCAAGCCAGGAGATATATTAGAGTTTAAAGATAATAAGGTATATCGTAATGGAACAGCATTAGAAGAGCCTTACATTAAAGAACTTATGAATTATTCCTCAGATAAAAAAGTTACTATTCCCGAAAATCACGTATTCGTTATGGGTGATAATCGTAACAACAGCAGTGATAGTCGATACATCGGCACTGTGCCAAAGAACCAAGTGATCGGCAAGGTAGTTTATAAGCTCTAACCTATATTCTTAAAAACAGCAATTATCTTTTGATAAATGCTGTTTTTTTCTTAGTCATCCACCACCCACTGCGGGAAAAAATCCTAGTCGATCACCATTATGCACAACAATGTCTAAGGAGCTACTAACACCATTTATCATGATAATATGGACTTCTGCCAGCTCAATGTTCATTATTCCCAACACATCTGCAACAGTGCTACCTTCCTGCACTTCTATGGAAAGTACACCCAAGGCAGCGGTAGGAGCATGTCGCCTTAAGGTAGCATACAAACGAATCTCTACCAACAATATGATCCCTCGCTCTTACTCTTTTTTTACAAATCCTAATAATACCCGATATGGCCCCGGTGTACCAGGCGGCACTAACGCAACACGATCACCAGATTGAATCCTAGCATCAGAAGGAAGAAAAGCTTTACCATTTACAAAAATGATTTCAACTTGTTCTTTCTCAATCTCTAACATAATAAGTAGTTCATCACCTGTTACGATCTTCTCTATGGTAAGAATATAAGGATTTGACCAGTTGCGCTCTTTAAATACTTTGAAAAGCCCCATAAATCCTCGAAGTTCAATAGGATTGGACATCAGATTTTACCCCCAGAATTCAAGTAAAAATATGTCTTCCGTCTTTGAAGACATAAAAAACTTTTTGAAACGCGAAGACGCGAAGATAATGAAGAAGTGAGAAAGATATACCTTCGTGTTCTTCGTATATCTTTGCGCTCTTCGTGTTTCAACGTTTTTTCTAAATTATTATCTCTCCATCATAACAGGGATATTAAAAATTAAATACAGTTTCTAATTCTTCTTTTGGTATATCAAACACTACATTGTGAGGTGGTAATAATTCTTTTCTAAAGAAATCAGGCAAATCATCAGCTCCATCACTAATACCAGCAGAATGATTGAAAGTCCGTTCATCTCTTAGCACCTGCTTACCCATTTCTAGATAATCGCCAATGCTCTTATCCCAACCATAACGAGCATTGCACATCTCTACAATACCTTCTAAACCTTCAGCAATATCCAAAATAGCGAAGGCTACGAAAAGACAAAGACCTGTACTATCAATAAAAGCGGTAGCGATCTGTAAGTTGCGAGATAATTCTACCTGTCCTTCAGGTTTTAGCGGATCCACCTTACCACCAACACCAAGAATATTGGCCGTTACAGAATAGCCTGCCGTGTGATCTGCCCCCATAGTCGTTGTTGCATACGTGACACCTACACCTTTCACCGCCCTTGGGTCATAAGCAGGAATTGCCTGCCCCTTAACTACAGGTACTCTGCGAACGCCAAATACTTTCCCAGTCGTTTCTGCACCTGTACCAAGAATACGTCCTAGAGGAGTCCCCTTACCTATTTCATGTAATAATTGAATTGCGGCTTGACTATCACCAAATTTAGCTACGCCAGCTTCCATTGCAACGCCTATAGCAACCCCCGTTTCGATGCTATCCACACCATAATCATCACATAATCGATTCATTAGCGCAATATCATCCAGATTGTCAATCCCTAAATGAGCCCCCAATGACCAACAGCTTTCATACTCAAAACCGCCAGTTACGACTTCGCCTTGCTTATCTTTGTAAATCTGGGAACAACGAATGATACAGCCCGGTGAACAGCCATGTCCGGTTTTCCCGCCACGTTCATTAATGGTAGCTGCCAATGATTCACCGCCAATGTTATTAGCACCTTCAAATCGACCCGAACTGAAATTTCTTGTAGGTAATCCCCCTGCTTCATTCAAAATATTAACCAATACATCCGTACCATATGCAGGTAGAGCCTGACTTGTAACAGGATGAGTTAATAAGGCATTTGCCAGTTTTTTTGACCCCGCTCTAAAAGCAGCTTCATCCACAAAGGATACCATCTTAGTACCGCTATCATCCGCTATGATAGCTTTAATTCCTTTGCTACCCATTACAGCACCTAATCCGCCTCGTCCAGCTTGACGAGTGGGGGCACCTTCCATATCCGTAAATCCAACACAGGCACTTGCCATCCTATTTTCTCCCGCCGTGCCAATACAGCCAATCGCTATTTTCATACCAAATTTGCTCTGTAATTTTTCTACCGTGTCATAAATATCTAATCCCTTTAATTCCGGCATTTCTTCCACAAACAATCCGTCACTAGAAACTCTAAGAATGTATGCTTTTTCTGCTTGTGGCAATCCCTCCACAATAATACCTCTGATTCCCAATCTTCCTAGTTTATGACCCATTGTTCCGCCTACATTACTTTCCTTTATCGTACCAGTTAGCGGACTTTTTGCACCTAAGGACATCCGCCCAGCATTCGGTGCGCCCGTTCCAGAAAGTAGACCTGTAACAAAAACAAGTTTATTGCCTTCACTAAAAGCATGGGCAGTAGCCGTTACTTCTGTATCTATAATACGAGAACTAAGAGCACGACCTCCTAATCCCTGATAGAGTGCTCCTTCCTCCTTCTTTACTGATAAGTCAGCCATATTTATACGATAAAACATCCATTCTCCCCCTCTTTTTTAATTCGCTCTTTCTCTTTAACTGCGCCAACGTGAGACCTATTCCCTACTAGATCCGCCCCCTCTCAGCGTAATAAGACCCAATAACTATCTATACTGCATATATCATGCCATCATTACATATAGAGAAGACTTGATTCAAGTGAAGTGTTAACTTCACTTGAGTCAAGTCTTCTCTATAACTTAGAAATAAATTTTCTGAGATTTATGTAACAATAGTGTCACTTTAGTGTAATGTTTTCATAACACTAAAGTGACACTATTGTTTATTAATTTTCTATAGCATATAAACGCATCTTACGATAAAGCGTATTGCGAGAAACACCTAGATCCCGTGCCACCTCGCTCACATTTCCACCATGCTTTGCTAGAAATAATAGAATCTGTTGGCATTCAGCATCTTCAATTCGTTTTTTTCGTTGTGCACGCCCCAGATATCTCCTATCGTCTTGGGATAATCCCTTTATTCCTCCTGCAATGTTACAGGAAACAGCAACGTCTAGGGGTAAATGCATTGTTGTAATGATCCCTGATTCCGTAAAACTGACCGCCCGTTCCACTACATTTTGTAATTCACGCACATTACCTGGCCAAGTAAATTGTTCCAAACACTCAATAACACCTGGCTCAACTTCATACTTACAACCTTGTTCCTTGCCTATTTTATCTAAAAAATATCTAAAAAGTAAGGGGATATCTTGCACACGATCGCGCAAGGGAGGAATATTTACAGCAATAACGTTAAGCCGATAATAAAGATCTTGACGAAAGGCTCCCTTCTCTACTTCTTGCCGCAAATTTTTATTGGTAGCACAGATAATCCTGGTGTTGACAGGAATTACTTTATCACTGCCAATCCGCGTTATCTTTTTTTCCTGCAATACCCGCAATAAAGCAATTTGCTGTTCTAAGGGCATATCACCAATTTCATCAAGAAAAATAGTACCACCTGAGGCAAATTCAAATTTCCCTGGTTTTCCACCTTTTTTAGCACCAGTGAAAGCTCCCTCAGCATAGCCAAACAGCTCACTGCCAATCAGTTCCCTTGGTATAACACCGCAATTCATGGCAACAAAAGGACCTTTTCGCTGCTCACTTTTATTATGAATGGCCTGAGCAAAAATTTCCTTACCAGTACCACTTTCCCCTTGCAAAAGGATTGTGGATGACGTGGTGGCTGCAAGAGAAGCTACTCGTATAGCCTCTATTATTGCTACACTTTCGCCGATAATATCACGAAACTGCAAGGTTGCATGATAACCGCTAAAGCGATTCACTAAGTTTTGTATTTGTTTTATCGGGCGCAGAATAATGACTCCACCAACGACTCTACCTTCATCATCCAGCAGTGGTTCACCTGAGGCCAAACAATGGAACCTACTTTTCTTAGTATCTACCATGAATTCAACATCTTCATAGGGTTCCTTGCTAGTTAACATATGCCGTGTTACTGCGTTTTTGCTACCAAATAATTTATCTATGGACATTCCTAATAATTCGTCTTCTCTTATATTAAGAATTTCTTTAGCTGCTGGGTTCAACTGCGTGATAACACCCCCTTGATCTACCATTACCACTCCATCTGACATGGCATTAAAGATGTTAGTTAGGCGTTTATTAGCTTGAGCCAATTCCTTATTTTTGCGTTGGATCACCAGTTGTGCCGCAATGGCTTCAGCAGCAGCGACCACCATACCTAAGGTGTGTAAATGAGACGTATAGGATGCTCCCGACATATCTAGTATACCAAGCACTTCTCCATGATGATCAAAGATAGGTGCTGCTGAACAGGTCAGACAGTGATGTTTTTGACAATAATGCTCAGCACCGGACACTTGTAAGGGTTCTTTGATAACAAGGGCCGTCCCAATGGCATTAGTACCTTCTTCTTCTCCCCATGAAGCTCCGTGGAAAAAGTTATGCGTCATGGGATTTTTCAAAGTATCTTCATCCCCGAACATTTCCATTATATATCCCCGTTCATCACTTAAAGCCACTACAAAACCAGAGCCTTGAACAAATTGATAGAGATTCCTCATAAAAGGTTTAGCAACCTTTATTAATTCCTGCTTCTCTAAAAGCATAGCTTGCATTTGGGCTTCATCCAATTTGCGATGAGCCGTATTACCATAGGGATTTACAGAAGCTTGACGACATCGGGTCCAAGATTCAATAATTTGCGGCCGAGTGGAATACCGTCCTTTTTCCCCAGTGATAAAATGCTTCCAATTTGGAAGAGTATAATCTTGATAGCTATTATTACTTTTCATAGCAAGCCACCCTTATCCATATTATCAAGAAACAAATTCGCCATAAATTAGTCAACACCTGCAACGGCAGTTCGCAAAAGAAATATGGTGCACTCTTTCATATTAATAAAAAAAATGCTGACGTTTTTTCTAAACGCAGAGATTCAAAGAACACAGAGAAAAGATAGATAGGGTCAGAATCCCCTCTGTGGTTAAATCATTCTTTCCTCTTTCCATATCACAACCATAAAAAAAAGATCATTTTTGGGTTCGCTTTCGCTTAACCAAAAATGATCTTTCATCATTCACCAACATAACCTAGAATACGAGAAATACGCATTGTACTATCTAATAATTTACTCACTACCTCTTTTTCGATGAACTCGCGAGAAAAGCGGGTAGCAATTCCTGAAATGCTGATCGCAGCAACAACTTTTCCAGTTTTATCGTAAATAGGTGCCCCAATGCATCGTCCTTCCATCTCACATTCCTGCTGATCCAATGCATAACCTGCTTTACGAACCTCTTCCATCTCACTAAGATAATTCAAGGGCTTCGTCAGGGTATACTCCGTCCTTTTGTCCATGCCTTCCTCTTCAAGAATTTGCAATATCTCCGCATCCTTGTGACGAGATAACAGCACCTTTCCCAAAGCCGTGCAATGTACAGCATTCGTTGTCCCTAGCTTGACTACCAAACGTGAAGAGTAAAGACTTTCCACCGTATCTACATATAAAACTCTATTTTTTTGTAAAATTGCCAAATGCACTGTCTCTTTCGTAAATTCATTCAACGCTTCTAAGAAAGACCGCGCCAAGCGCTTAATCTCAAAATCTTTCTCTGCCCACTGACTCATCATCAGCAATTGGTGACCAAGACGGTAATTACCATTATGATCACAAAAAGCATAGTTTCTACTCTCTAGATTACTTAGTAAACGATATACGGTAGATTTAGGCAGACCTGTATCTTCTGTAATTTTCTTTATACTCAAGGGAATTTGACTGTTGCCAATCACTTCCAATATATCAAGTGCCCTATGCAATGATTGAACTTCTATCTTGCCTGCCATGCTATACCCCTTCCTTTATCATAAAGAAGACTTGATTCAAATGGAGTTTTAACTCCACCTCAATCTTAGCCCCACTTATCCAGGGACTTAACCGCTCTTAACTGACATTTGTATAGAATGGCAGTCTTAGGGCCGTTTAGTCATCGGATAAAAGCAACGATTATTATTAGATTATATCATTTTTTAGGAAGAAATGGCTACTATCACATGAAAAGTAATGAATATAATTAGCTGCCTCATTACAAATATAAAGAAGAATTGATTTAGGTGGAGTTTTAACTCCACCTAAATCCTGGTCTCGCTTATCTTCGGAAATCCGTCATTGCTATTAGCTTACTGCCTCCTTTGCTTTACGAACGGCTTCTACAAATTGACGTGCAGTTTCCGTAACTAAAGCAAAATCGCCTGTGACGGCACCTCTTGTCAAATTACTACCAACACCAACAGCCACGCAACCTGCTTTAATCCACTCTCCCACATTATCGATATCTACACCACCTGTTGGCATAAGACGCACTTGAGGCAAAGGTCCTTTTAAAGCTTTAACAAATTTAGGTCCCATCATCTCTCCTGGGAACACTTTTAGAATGTCAGCTCCTGCTTCCATAGCGAGCACTGCTTCTCGCACTGTCATAATTCCAGGCATTACTGGTACCCGATATTTATTGCAAAGTTTTACTGTTTCCACATCCAAGCAAGGAGACACCACAAACTGAGCACCACTCAATATGGACAATCTCGCTGTCGTTGGATCTAACACGGTTCCTGCACCAATCATCACATCTGTACCTGTATATTCTGCTGCTAACTCAGCCATAAGCTCATGTGCTCCTGGAATGGTAAAAGTAATTTCGATTAACTTTATACCACCAGCAACACAAGCCTTTACTGCCTTACGCGCTTCTTCATGATTTGCGCCACGTACGACTACTACTAAACCTTCTTCACAAAGTCTCTTTATAATAATTTCTTTATCCATTTTTTCCTCACTACTCTTTTATTTTTGTGCCATATAGGCCGACAATCCTTCCCTATTAGGTAATCCATCATTATCACCTGGGGACATCACTGCTAAAGCACCAATGGCTGCAGCACGCCTTACAGCCTCTTGTAAGGACAAGCCTTCTAAAAGCGCACTTACCAAACCGACAGCAAAACCATCACCTGCACCTACTGTATCTACCACTTTTTCTACAGGGAAGCCCGGTGTATAAAACTGTTGCCCCTCTGAGCTTGTATACGCACCCTCTGCACCCAATTTTATCACGACGATCTTCACACCAGCAGCATGATATGCATCTGCAATTTCTTGTACCGTTTCTTTTCCGGTAAGTAATTTCCCTTCTTCAATACCTGGAATCACAATATCAGCAAGGCATGCGAGGTCATTAACCACTCTTGCCATTTCTGCTTTATCATTCCAAAGACCCGGACGCAGATTTGGATCATAGGATATTTGCACACCCTTTTCTCTGGCCTGTTTTATTAATTCATATACCATTTGCCGACAACCAGCTGATAATGCGGGAGGAATACCTGTCAAATGAATATGCTCGAATCCTTCCCAATTGAGTTCGCTGATTGTCTCACTACCCATATGAGAAGCGGCTGAATTTTTTCGTAACGAAAATACTTGCGGATCGCCACTGGCAACCTTTTGTTTCCACTGCATCCCCGTAAAGTACTGTTTATCATAAGTTGCATAGGAAGTATCAATACCACTTTGCTTTAAAAATCGCTCTATCTGTTTACCAAAAGGATCTTCACCTAATTTAGTAATATAAGTCACTTCATGTCCTAAACGCACCATGCCAATGGAAAAGTTAACTTCAGCTCCCGCAACAAAACGGGAAAAATGTTCTACTTCTTCCAAAGAGCCTTCTTCTTGAGCCACAAAAAGTGCCATAGGCTCACCGACGGTAAGAATTTTACTCATACCAAACCTCCTATTTTTTAATCTAACATGATCTTACTTTGCCTCTTGAATTTGTTGAATTGTTTTGATTAATAATTCTCTTGGCTCGTCCCCACAAGGAAATTCAATGCCAATAGGCACGTCTTGTGGTAATAAACGCAGTGCTGCACGCCAATCTATATTACCCATATCTAAACTGCGGACCTGTGGTCCTTGAAGAGTCATTTCCACATCTTTCAGATGAATATAACGAACATAGGGAGAAAGTTTCACAGCATTATAAAGAGGTTCCTGGCCAACCCAGACAAAATTGCCTACATCAAAAGTGCTATATACTGGAATCTGGGCAGCCTTACATGCTTCTAGGAAAGTGAGAATGGGTTCCATTTTGCCATTAGCAGCAGATTGATCACCTTCTACAGTTAGCATGATAGGATACTCTTCTACCATATTCTTAAATTCTCTTAATTCGTCTTGGGAATTGCTATTAAAATCACCAACAGCAAATTTAATCCGCGTAGCTCCTAGTACCTGCGCTTCCTGAAAAGCCTGACGCAATTCATCCCGCTCTAATTTACCTGCACGAAATAAAGCCAACGGAATGGAATAATAGACTTCCAAACCAAGTCTTTCTGCTTTACTGCGCATAAGGGGTAATTCCGCCATAAAATCCTGAATCCATTCTCGGCGTACTTCTACCTTTTTTACCCCTAGTGAAGCTACCTCAGGAAAAATTTCTACCTGCCGTGTTCCTTTTGCAACTGCATTCGCATAAGCCAGTAAATTAATCACAATTTCTTTTGCCACGTCATAATCTCCTTTTTGGTCGATCAACTCTAAACAAATTCTAGTAGAGAGGCACGCCCTAGGGCATGCCTCTCTACTTCGTCAAATAAGAACTATGCCCGCTCTATAGATGCTGCTTCTTTGCCCTTCATATAATTACTCCACCAAGCTGTCAATATAGGCACCATAATGGATGTCACAATTACCGATGTAGCAACTAACGCAGTAGCAGCTTGTGCCGCAGGTTTAAATTCTGGAAGCATCTCACCAATAATCATAGGATTGGTAACGGCTGCTCCCGCAGTACTAGACGCTGCAAGTCCTGCAGTACCATTTCCACCACCAATAAATTTATCCGCTAGCATTAATGGAATACCTGTAACGATAATAACGAAGAGCCCCAATCCAATGCCCAAGAGACCAGTTTGACCGATAACATGCAAATCTATGGTGTTACCTAAAGCAAAACCAAAGAATGGAATCATAACATTAGATGCTTTACCGAAGTATTCCCGCAGTTCACCGTCTAAATTACCTAAAGCAAAACCAATCACAAAAGGAAGAACTGCTCCTACAAACAATTGAGGTTCAAATGTTGCTAATCCAGATGTTCCCATAATAAGCATGGTTACCAAAGGCCCAGATTCAATGGACATTAAAACGAATGCTCCCGCTTCTTCCTTTGAACCATATTGTTGCATAATGGAAGCATATAGACCACCATTGGTCATATCCATGGCAGCAATTAAAGCCAATGTGGATAACCCAGCAAAAAAGCCTGTCTGTATTCCATTTCCCGGTATTATTTGGGCAGCAATGAATGCAGCCACCCAAGCAACGGCAATTTTAGTCACTACCAGAGTACCTGATTTTTTTAAAACCGTACCTGTGGCTCTGATGTCAATACCAGCGCCCATGCAGAAAAACCAAACAGCAAGAATAGGTACTGTACCGGTGATTAAACCATTAGTGAATGAACCAAAATATTTACCAGCTCCAGGAGAAAAGGTATGGCAGATTGCTCCTAAAAATAATGGCACCAACATGAGTCCACCAGGAATTCTCTCAATTGATTGCTTAATTTTCATAATGTACTTCCTTCTTTTTATAAATTTTTTCTCTTTTTCTATAAAATTTACAATTGCACACTTATACCAAATATTGTACTATCCTTGAAAAATTCAGAATTTAATACTTGTGAATAAAGTAGCCATCTGGGCTACCTTATTCACATTTTCCTTAACTAGCGAGCTAGCCATCCTCCGTCAACAGCCACAGTGTAGCCATTCACATAATCAGAAGCAGGTGCTGCTAAGAACACAACAGGCCCTTCCAAATCTTTAGGCAGACCCCAACGTCCAGCGGGAATACGATTCACGATTTCAGCATTACGTTGTTCGTCAGCACGAATCGGGGCTGTATTGGCAGTAGCCATATAACCAGGTGCGATGGCATTTGCATTAATATTATATTTAGCCCATTCATTCGCCATCAGACGAGTAATGCCCATTACGCCACTTTTACTACCAGTATAGGACGGTACACGAATACCACCTTGGAAAGATAACATGGAAGCGATGTTAATAATTTTACCGCCTTGTCCTTGTTTAATAAATTGTTTGGCTGCAGCTTGGCTGAAAAAGAATACAGTTTTAAGGTTAAGATCCATAACATCGTCCCAATCTTTTTCAGTGAAGTCAATTGCATCGGCACGACGGATGGTACCTGCACAATTAACTAAGATATCAAGTCTGCCAAAAGCAGCAACCACTTGATCGATTACACCAGGAATCACTTCAATGCTCATCAAGTTGGCATCTATAGCTAAAAACTTTCTACCTGCAGCTTCGATCAACGCTTTTGTTTCTGCATTATCACCTAATCCTACGCTTACAATATCTGCTCCCGCTTTCGCTAAGGCAGCAGCCATCCCTTGACCAAGTCCCATGGCTGCGCCGGTAACAATGGCTACTTTTCCTGTCAAATCAAACATATTCATATTGAACCTCCACCTGTCTTATTTTTATCCATAATAGATTACCATCTATCAACAAAATTTATTTCAATGTTTTCATGTCAACATGATCCATATCATCAAAGGTCTGATTTTCCCCAGCCATACCCCAAATGAAAGTATACGATTGAGTACCTACACCAGAGTGAATCGACCAACTAGGAGAAATAATAGCTTCTTCGTTTCTCATCACGACATGCCTAGTTTCTGTTGGTTCACCCATATAGTGAAATGCAACAGCATCTTCTGGAAGATTAAAATACAAATATACTTCCATACGGCGATCGTGGGTATGACAGGGCATAGAATTCCACATATTTCCTGGTTCCAATACTGTCATTCCCATTACTAGTTGGCAACTTTTAACCCCTTGTGGATGAATAAATTTATATATATTCCGATCATTGGACTGGGTTATAGAGCCAAGATGATTCGGGGTAATTTCGCTTTTTTGAATTTTTACTGTTGGATAGGTTTTATGAGCAGGTGAACTATTAAAATAAAATTTAGCAGGTTTACTGGCATCTGCACTAGAAAAACTAATTTCTTTTGCACCCATACCAATGTATAAACCATCAGTAGTACTAAGTTCATATTTCACACCATCAATGGTAACTGTACCCGCATTACCAATATTAATTACCCCCATTTCCCGCCGTTCCAGGAAATAATCCACTCCCATACCTGTCCCTACTTCTAACTGCATAGGCTTAACAGGACACACGCCACCCGTTATCATCCGATCAATGTGGCTATATACCATTTTGATTTCATTTGGAACAAATAAATCTTGGATCAGAAATCGTTTTCTCAACTCCTCAGTTGTATAATGTTTTGCATCCTCTGGATGAACTGAATGTCTGACCTCCATGTTTATCCTCCTTTTTTCCACTATGTGGACTTGTTTTTCATTTACACCATGTATATTCGCGTATTGTATTCTAAATCCTCTTTTTATTCTCATAAATAAATAATTTATTCCACTATGCGGAACGAACTATTTATTTACGACTTTCACTATATCTAAAATACTATTTAAATCACCATATAGTAATTCCCTTACAAATACACACCAATTACTATGCCCCATTCGCGATAAAAAAAAACTTGGCTTGTACCAAGTCCTCAGACGTAGGCAGAATCCAAGTCTTTCTTACTTGGAATCAAGAAAGTAATTCTTTCTGATTCCGTAAAAAAAATACCCTATGACCGCATTTGGGTCATAGGGTATTTACTATTGATTCGATGATCAAGTTGTTCTAAACTTCCCAGCTTTGATCTCGTTAACAGCCTGTAGCACCCTGTCCATGGTGGGCAGGGGACACAGGCTGAAAACTCAAACTAAGTGCGACTAAGATTCAGGTAGAGTTAAAACTTCAACTGAATCATGTCGTCTTGATAAACGGGAAGGAATTCTTAGTCTTCTTGACCTTCTTCATCTTCTTCATCTGCTATAATGTATTCAAATGTATCAAGAATATTGGAATGATGCTCTTCTAATGCATCACTTATCAGTCTTAACACTGCCCCAGTCTGTTCTTCTGGCAAACCCATCGCAATAATAACATCCGCTAAACGATCTTCGAGAAGTTCAATGTCATCCGTAAACAACACTGGAATTTCATCCGTCATTTCAGGATCTTTTTCTTCGCAACCACACATAATAAACACCCCTTTTTCCTATCTTTTTTAATTGAGGTAAAAATAACTCTTCTTAACAAGTCTGACAACACCTTGTCTACTATTATAGTACCACGTATTTCCAACGCTGTCTTGTAAACATTTCGTAAAATTTGTAGAAAAATAATAGTTTTCTCCCATACATAGCGTATAGGAAAAACCCAGTCTTACTTTTCTTCCGATGGCAAAGATCGGTGAGCCAGACCTACTGCCACTTCATTGAGATTCAAAACACCTACACCGAAGTAAATTGCTACACAAATATGTTCTCCATGGCGGGCAATGCCGATTTTACCACCCACATTTAGTCCAACTGCTTTTGACGTAATTTGTTCCAGTGCTGCATGAGTCGCACCCGCTACAGCTCCTTCCCCCACATGATTGGCATTCACCAATCCCTGGCGCTGGGCCGCTACTACTGCCCGTTCAATAATTTTTTTGACAGACAGCAAATATTCCCCGCCAAAATCAACAGCTACAGAAGAAATTCCACGAGTACTTAAGCGCTGACGAGTTCCTTGTTCACCTTGTCGATCTTCACTAATTGCCATAGCCATCGCCGCTCTACCCACATCAATACTCGTAATTTCCACTTATGCAGCCTCCCTCTTATCTACAACTTTGATCTTTTCTTTATCAACCACAGCAACAACAAAGAAAGTAATCAGACAAACTAGCCATTCCATATAGATGGGATGTGCGAAAATCTGAACTGCAGGGAACATCTGCCAAGCAAACAAGGTCAGCATACCTGCCAAGGTAGTATAAAAGGCCGAGTTTCGGCGACAAAGACTTGGTGCAAACATGGTAAATAAAAACACCAAGGTAAAGGCAGTAGTCAGACTAAGTCCAATCAACATCGTCTTAACAATGCCGACAGCATTAAAAGCAAACCATAGGGTAACAATCCCCAAGCCCAAAATGGAGTAACGGTTCACGATCGTATACTTTTTATCACTAACATTAGGATTGATAAAACGTTTGTAAATATCCTGAGAAAACAATGTCCCTGCAGCAAGTAAAATATGGCAAGCCGTAGCAACATCTGCTGCCCAAAGTGCTGCCAAAGTCAAACCAGAGATGATCGGGTCCAATCCCATAATCATCTGCGGAAGAGCCAATGTAGCATTCATTCCTGGATGTGCTACCCTAGCAGCCATTCCCATAATAGCGCAAGAAAAGCCAACAGGAAAAATCAGAAGTGCTCCCCACAAAAACCCCTTCTTCGCAGCCTTACCATCAACGGCAGAACAAGCAATTTGTACTGGCCCTTGAGCGGTAATCGTTTGTGTCATCATCACGGCAAACCAGCCGATAATTGTAGCCAAACCCAGCCCACCAAGAGGACTAAACCAGTCTATATTGGAAGGCAGAGCTGTAGCAATCGCATTCAAACCACCTTGATTGGAAACAGTAGTCACCGTGCTAATCAACACGCCAACATAAATCAAGGTCACACTTAAAATATTCGACAAGCCGGATGACCATAATCCACCGATCAGGGTCGTTCCAATAAATACTATGGCACTGGTTATCATGCCACCCTGGAAAGAAAATATACCTGGCAAGAGAGAAGATAAAATTGCTCCACCGGCAAGGTATTGCAGAGACGTGATCACCAATTGAATGATAATCATGCCTAATACACTAATCAATCGCCCTTTTTTATCATAATATCGTTCAAATAATTCAGGTATGGTAGTACAATCCATTTCTCGATATTTTTCAGCTGCTACCATTGCCATTAATACAGCTCCGGCTGCCCAAGCAACATTGTACCATCCAGCGGCAATACCATACTGATAGGCATTTTCCGCAACACCGATCGTCGCTGCTGCCCCAATTGCTGTACCTGCAATATTAGTCGCTACCAATAAGGTAGTGAGCTTTCGCCCGGCAAACAAAAAACCTGTACTACTTTCTGTCCTACGTTTTACATAAATACTAATCCCAAACAAAACACAAATGTAAAGAATAATAATAACCAATTGAATATTCATCTTTTCCATCCTACCTTCCTACACATAATTCGCAGACTTGAGCAAAAAAAACAAAAAAGCACTCCAAAATAGGAGTGCATATATACTTGCTCATTTACTATCCTGCCATCCTACAAAATATATACCTTTTACCAATACTACCATTCTACATAATAATTATATAAGTAATGACGGCAATATGTCAACTTTTCAAGAAACCTCGAATCACCACGCTGCTATTCCACTATCAGCCCGTCCTTCCGTACCTGCAACCAAAACGCCATTATCTTGTCTAATGATCACTTGTCCCCGCCCAAAGCTGATATGGTCAAAGGACATGTTGATATCATGACCTTTCCCAATTAATGCTTCTGCAATATGTATAGGAAATCCAGGTTCTAAATCAATCTTTCTCCCTTCCTTCCATTGCCAGCGAGGTGCATCCAAAGCTGCCTGAGGATTCAGTTTGTAATCCAGCATATTCACCAGCAATTGCACATGTCCCTGGGGTTGCATAAAGGCTCCCATGACACCAAAAGGACCAATTGCCTTATTTTTTTTCGTAAGAAATCCTGGGATAATGGTATGATAGGGCTTTTTCTCTGGTTCTAGTCGATTGACATGGGCTGGATCTAAGGAGAAATTCTTACCACGATTATGTAAAGCAATTCCAGTACCTGGCACAACCAAACCAGAACCGAACCCCATATAATTACTTTGAATATACGATACCATATTTCCTTCCTTGTCAGCAGTGGCTAAATACACTGTACCCCCAGAATCAGGTTTTCCCCCTTGTGGTAATATAGCATTATCCTCAATTAATTTTCTACGTTCAAGTGTGTAAGCCCGAGAAAGTAAATCCGAAACATCTACTGTCATCTTTTTCCTATCTGTAATATACTTTTGCCCATCGGCAAAAGCAATTTTGATTGCTTCGATTTGCTTATGATAGGCATCAATAGGATCGCCACAGTCAATTGTAAGGCCATTCAATATATTCAGCGCCATGAGTGCAACTAAACCATGTCCATTGGGTGGTATTTCCCATACATCATAACCTCGATATGCAACTTTGATCGGCTCCACCCACTCCGCTTTATAATTGGCGAAATCGTCGGCTTCTAAATATCCATTAAATTGCCTTGAAAAATCGACGATCTTTTCTGCTAAAGAGCCTCGATAGAAAGACTCCCCCTTTGTCTTGCCAATTTCTCTCAAGGTGGCAGCATGATCCATAAGCTGAACCATCTCACCAGAGAGAGGAGCTCTGCCTAAAGGAGCAAAGGTACTAAACCAGGATGCAAATTCCTTTCCCTTTAGCTGCTCCGCAAAAATCCTGTATGCCACTGCCCAGTATTTACTTACAATGGGCGAGACAGGATATCCTACCTCAGCATATGATATGGCAGGTTTTAACACCTCGCCAAGAGGAAGTTTACCAAAACGCACCGACAATTCTGACCACGCAGCCGGCACTCCTGGTACGGTGACTGGAATAAAGCCATACTTCGGCATTTCATGAAAGCCGCGTTTTTTCACCGCCTCCAAAGAAATTGTTTTGGGAGACGGTCCGCTAGCATTCAATCCATATAACTTACCTTTTACCCAAACCAATGCAAATGCATCTCCACCGATTCCATTAGAGGTAGGTTCTACCACAGTGAGGCAAGCCGCAGTAGCAATGGCAGCGTCAATCGCATTGCCTCCCATTCTAAGAATATCCAGTCCAGCCTGGGATGCTAAATGCTGAGAAGTGGCAACCATTCCATTTTGAGCAAAAACCAATGTCCTTTGTGAGGGATAGGGATAAGAAAGTGCATCAAAATTCATATGTAACCCTCCTAGTAATATGCGATACTTATTCATTCTATAAGTAAGCATATGTTCCTTCTCAACACTTCCCCGCCCTCTATGCCTATCATTGCTATTTTTCTTCCTTTATTGTATTTTTTCAATAAATATTGTAATATTGCACATAACCCTCAACGCAAATTTCTTATGAGAGAAAGAAGGTTTAATTATGAAATCTTTTACAACCTATAAAGTCGCCAAGGAACACACAGGCTTGACCCTTGAAGATTACTTAAAAACCATTTTACAATATTCTGGGAGAAAAATTCAAAAGCTCACCAGACAAAAGGGAATCCTTTTAAATAATAAAAAAGTTTTTTTGCAAAAAAAAGTAAAACCAGAGGACACATTGCGTATCCTCATTGCTAACGATATGACTTACGGTGTGGAACCCGAGGAAGGATGTATCGAAGTCCTTTATGAAGATGATTATATGCTAGTCTTAAATAAGCCTGCTTATCAACTAGTTCATCCTACAGGGCAAACCACCAGCGGTACATTAGCCAATTTTCTAGCCCATCACCTTAAGGAGCAAGGAATAATGTCTACGGTTCGTCCTGTACATAGATTAGACCGAGAAACCTCTGGCTGTGTGATTTTTGCCAAAGATGATCGCAGCCAATTCATCTTGGAACAGCAACTAAAAGACAGAACTTTAAAACGTACATATTGGGCTCTGGTAAAGGGAATCGTCCACCCTCCTTCTGCGACTATTGACGCTCCCATCGGATTTCATCCTACTCTGGCAAATCGTCGGGGAATCAGCGAAAAAGGCGAACAGGCTATTACCCATTATCATACCCTCCGCAATTTTTCAAACACATCCCTCTTAGAACTAGCATTAGACACAGGGAGAACCCATCAAATTCGAGTACATCTCGCTCACATCGGCTACCCCATTCTAGGAGATGGCATGTATGGGGTACGTGTACCTTATATATCCAGACAAGCCTTGCACGCCTCCTCTATCTGTTTTAAAAGCATAAAAGATCAACAGGAAATTAGGATTGAGGCCCCTCTACCTGGAGATTTTACTCGTGCCATCGATGTCTGCAGTAAAGAGCTACACTCTTAAAATTTAGGATTTCAAGAAATGAGTTAGGCGTTTTTAAAACATAATCGAACCACAAAGACACATAGGACACAACGGGGCTATTTATATTTTTTGCATTCTCCTTTGTGTGCCGCGTCAGTGGCATTGTGTCTTTGTGGTTCGTAAAATTTACAAAAAGAACCTCGCAAATTAATGCGAGGTTCTCTTTGTATTTTATCAAACTAGTTTTACTTGTTGAGATGATAAGGAATGGTTGTCACACTTACATTTTCCTTTATTACCAACATAGCGTGTAATAGCCAGCCTGTTTGATTATGCAGCAACCTATGCCACCATTTCCGTGTCTCAAATTCAGGAATAACAACCGTAATGTAATCTTGGGGATTTTTCTTCTTCTTTAATTCCTCTACGTAATCCAGTAAGGGTTGAATCGTAAGACGATAGGGGGATTGAATGATTTCTAAATCCATACCCGGGTTCCATTCCTGCCATTTTGCTTGCACTTTAGCAGCACTCTCTTCATCTTTTGCAATATGAAGAACGATAATGTCCTTGCTTAAGGTTTTGGCAAACTTCAAAGATTCATATACTACCCGTGTTGGCGATGAGATCGGCACGATAACATAATTGCGCACCACCATGTTATCATCATCTTGCGTTTTACTCTCCAGCGGCAGATGCAATTGCTCAGCCATGTCATCATAATGTGACCGAATCTTCTTAAATACAAAAACCATTACAGGTATAAAAACAAGTACTGCCCAGGCACCATGGGAAAATTTAGTCATCGTAATAATGATTACCACTAGACCCGTAGCCACTGCTCCTACACCATTCACAAATCCTCTAATTAACCAACCAGTACCCTTTTCTCGCTTCCAATGAACCACCATGCTACATTGAGCAATGGTAAAGGAAATAAATACACCAATTGCATATAATGCGATTAAATGGTCTAGATGCCCTCCAAAAACAACAATGAGCACCGCTGCTGAAAGGGTGATCACAATAATCCCATTGGAAAAAGTCAGACGTTCACCACGGGAACTAAGATATCTAGGTAAATAGCCATCTCTAGCTACAATAGACAATAACACGGGCAACCCATTATATGCCGTATTGGCTGCCAAATAAAGTACAACCATTGTCGTAATCTGAATGTAATAATAAAGAAATGACCTACCAAAGACATGTTCCGCAAGCTGAGATAAAGCAGTAACTTCCAAAATAGGAATTATATGAAAATGCATCATCATAAAAGTAACTCCACCAAGCATAACCACTAAGATACCCGCCATCCAGTAGGTGGTAATAATAGCATTCTTCGCTTCTGGTTTTTGAAACAAAGGTACACTATCAGCAATTGCTTCTACCCCCGTCATGGAACTACAGCCATTGGCAAATGCTCTTAAAACTATGTACAACATTGCCATATTTAAAGTCTGCCTTTCTAAGGATACAGCAGGTACTAGGTCAGCGTCCTGGGTAACCGCTTGGTAAATCCCAGTAACAATTAATGCTATCATTCCTAGCAAAAATGCATAGGTAGGATATACAAACATATTGGAAGATTCTCGCATGCCACGCAAATTAACCAACATCAAAATAAAGAATAAGACTGCTAAATCAATGCCTACTTCTTTTCCAGCTAAAGTAGGAAAGGCTGATACAATAGCTGCCGTACCTGCTGCCACACTCACAGCTGCTGTTAGAACATAGTCAGCAAAAACGGCACCAGCCGCTACTAACGCGGGAAGTTCACCAATGTTCTTTTTGGCAACAGCATAAGCACCACCGCCCCCAGGATTAGCCCTAGAAACTTGTACATACGATAATGCCACGATGAGTAAAAGGATAGATACTGCAATAATAATCGGGGACAAATACCCATAAGCAACAACCCCTTGCGCTGCCACCAAAACAAGCAGAGCTTGCTCTGGTCCATATGCTACAGAAGATAATGCATCAGATGAAAAAATAGATAGCGCTTTCCATTTTGGTAACCGTTCATGCATCATTTCCTTATTGTGAAGAGGCTTGCCTATGAGAAAACGGCGAGCAATGCTAATCAACTTTAATCTAGACCTCCTTAATGTCCCTTTTTCCAAATGTCACTTATACATGATTGTGTACATGCCACTAAGTCTATTTTTGACACAGCTTCTTATCCCATCTAAATATTTTATGTACTTGCTATAAAATTTATTATACGCTTTTTTATTAAATTTTATATACTCTCTTTCTCCAAAAGAGTTAATTCTCATAAACTTTTAAATAAACAACAACAAGAAATATACTGATTCATCTTTTTTAATCACAGAATTAGAAAATATCCCTCAGTGCACTCTAAAACTCCGTGGTAAAACGATTCCACCTGCGCTCTCTTTCCAGAAAAGCATTTACTTTGTAGCATAACAAAAAAAGCCTCGCAATATTTGCAAAGCTCTAATTTACGTGGTGCCGAGGACCGGAATCGAACCGGTACGGAGATCTCTCTCCGACGGATTTTAAGTCCGTTGCGTCTGCCAGTTCCGCCACCCCGGCATATATAATATGCCAAACTGTTAAAGGCAGTATAAAAAACTATTATTGGAGGCGACACCTAGATTTGAACTAGGGATGAAGGTTTTGCAAACCTCTGCCTTACCACTTGGCTATGTCGCCATAGAATGAATGGAGCGGGAAAGGAGATTCGAACTCCCGACCCTCGCCTTGGCAAGGCGATGCTCTACCGCTGAGCTATTCCCGCATAAATAAACAATAAGAATGGTCGGAGCGGCAGGATTCGAACCTGCGACCCCCTGGTCCCAAGCCAGGTGCTCTACCAAGCTGAGCCACGCCCCGAAATGAACTTCACTACATCACAACGAAAGGTTCACGCTTTCGTCATAGCCCATTATTTGGATAAAACAACCACAATTATCCTTAAATAATTTACCGGGGTGACGAGTTCTAATTATAGCAGAGTAATTAATATCCGTCAACAAAAAATCATAAATATAATTTTTGTACAATAAATGTTACGAATCCCCTTAGGCTCAATTATTCCATCGATCTTAATCCCAACTGTGAAAACAGGCTACCCTGAATATTTTTCAAATAATCCACATTCCTTAAATCGAAAAATAAAAAGATGGTATAAATCTATGCTATTTATACCATCTTTTTTATTTTTAATGTCATACAGCTTTATTTTATATACTCAGTTGTTAACCGATTCTAGATAACCTTAGCATTTGAGTATTTCTCTAGCAAAACCATTTCTTCATAATATTTTAAGCGGGTATCGACAATGGAAGACCAAGAGTATTGATGAGCCTTATCAAGGGATTTATGACAAAGTTCTTGATATTGATCATCCCCCATTTCAAGAATCCTAATAATGGCTTCAGCCAGTAACACGTGGTTTTCAGGTTCAACAAGACCACCAACTGCAAATTCAGCCAAACCTCCTACGTTTGTTGCTACGATTGGTATACCACACGCCATAGACTCTAGGGCTGCTATGCCGAAGCCTTCCGTACGAGATGGCAAAACACTCATTTTAGCAAGATTATGCAATATTGCTAGATCTTCCTGAGAGCGATGTCCAAGATATACTACATTTTCCATGGAATATTCATCGGAAATTTCATTACATATTTCATCAAGTTCTCCGCCACCAAGTACTAGGATCACTGCCTTTTGCCGTTGCTGTATCAGAGAGTTAGCTCTGAGTAGAACATCAATACCTTTCGTTTTAGAAACTTTTCCGCAAAAGGTGATCAGAGGCAAATCCTTAAATTTGCTAAGTCCAAACCTAGCCATTTCCTCTTCTCTATTTATTTCTAATTCCATAAAAACAGACTGCTTATAACCATTCGATGTACTGATGACCTTTTCTGATGAAACACCATATAAATCTATAACTTCTTGTTTAACATAGTCAGAAATAGCAAAAATATATTTAGCGTTGTTTGCAGAGCGAATCGCATACTCTCTCATTCTAGTATCATAGAGGAATCCTAATTGATCACTATGATGTGCGACTGCAACATAAGAATATCCTAGTTCGTGAAGAATATGATCAATCGCCCAAATATGCTGGCATTCTATCACATCTGGTTGAAACTCTTCCAAGACTTTCATTAATTCTTGTTTTATATAACCTAAATAAGCCTGCAATTGCACTTCGGTCAAGTCTCGAAATGTCCATGCATGCTTATAATTACGAGGATTTGGATCTGAGATAATTAGCGGAAATGTGTAAAGTTTTACTCCTTCATATTCTACTGGAAAAGGAACAATTCGATAACGTTCCTTATTACCATAATACTTATCATACTCAGCCCCAGGCAAGCCAAGATCTGGGAAAAATGCTACTACTTCATGTCCCCTTTTTATAAGCTCTTGCATCACAGCATCTGCTACCGTTCCGCTTCCAGTTCCCCACGGGCCAGTGTTGGTTATTAGTACTTTCATGACAAATTCCTCCTTAATTTCGCTTATAGCGTTTCATTTTTTAGGAGTTCTAAATATTGATTTGCCATACTATCCCAGGAATAGTGCAAAGCTATTTTTTTTGCAAGTTGACGTATCTCATTTCGCTTCTGTGGCTCAATTTTAGAGTAATACTCAAGAAACTGACACATATTACTAGCTAAATTGAATACCAAATGCTTATCCAAAAATAAGGGATATAATTCAGAGTCTTGAAAAAGATCCTTGAACACCACTGAATATTTTGCAATGACTTCAGAGAACCCGGAGTGGTTCGTTTGAAGTGGAATAACCCCAGAGGCAAGAGCCTCTATCGCTACCATACCGAAGGCTTCCGGAAAGACAGAAGCAGCTACAGTAACATCAGCGCATGGGATAATTTTACTCAAATAATCATGTGGTAAAAAGCCAGTAAAAATAATGTTATGTCCGATTTTTCCTTTTGCAGCAGTAAAATAGTCTTGAGCAAACTTAGGATCATCAAGTTTTTGCAGCAACAAAGAAAAATAGATATTTTCACTGAAAGGTTCGGAGAAATTCTCTTCCGGGGATGCAATCATGCTGCGAAAAATATCCTCTCTTCCTTGATGTAATGCCGCTACCATCTTTTCAAGATAAGCCCGAAACTCACCAAAACCAACCAAAAGGAAATAGGTATTAGGATGTTTATTGAGCACAAGGGGTGCCGCTGCAAGTAGTATATGAATCCCCTTAGTCCACAAATATTTCCCGTAGTAAAGTACTATTTGGGATTTCATCCAGTCAATAGACTGGATTTCTTCTGCAGCATTTGCATCAGGAAGCCACATTTCCTTACCATCTTGTCTTAGATTCACTAGTCTTTCCTTCGGATTCGTAAACATTGTCTCCCGAATAATTCCATTATTCTGCAAGTAATCCGCTACCTGCGCCATACGAGCTACCTTCTCGTCATCTGACACTAATGGCTGAAATCTTTCAACGTCTACACCAGCTGGAATCACTTGAGCTTTCATCTCGACAATTGGGAGATGATCAAAGAATTCTTTAAATTCCCTAAAGGAAAATTCACTCACAAACACCAAACGATCCACGGTGTTAATCACTTCATGAGCATAGGTTTTTAGTAGTTCACTTTTTCGTACTGCAAAATTGAGGCAACTGCCATGGATGGTAACGAAGTGAGGTATACGGGGTACATGTCCCATCATTTCTAGTGCACGATGTACATACACAGGTTGCATGATAGTGTGATTGCTGAGTATAAGATCAGGCGGCTTAGCCGATAAGATCGTATGCAGAGCTATCTGATTTAGTTCGATGTATTCCTCAATCTCTGATACTAATAAGTCAGTAAATGTTTTTACTTGATACCCTTCATAATTATCAAATACATAGACTGGGAGTTTACCACCTAGATTTGGGCGATAAGATAAGCATTTCCCAGGATAAGCAGTATCTTGTTGAGAATGAATAACTATTTCTCGATTATTATCAATAAATTCAACGGACTGACTGACAAAATCCAGTTTTTCCGGGTACTGTTCTTGACTGAAAAGCAATACCTCATGCCCCAATAAACATAATTTCCTACATAAATTAGCAACAAATAAATTACTGCCTGTCCCCTGAAGAAAGTATCCATGAACAACAGCTATGCGCATAAATTATTTCCTTCCCACCCTAGCGGTGCTTCTTTGACAAACAACAGTATTCTAAAAATTCATTGGGAGTCTTAAAGCGATTTAGTCATCAAGTCTTCGATTAGCATTTTTTCTCTGGACGTAGACAATATAGGTACATAATTCATAATGCATTTTGTACTTGCATATCTAGTCACCGCCTTAATAGAATGATTTTATATGAAATTTTTACCACTACTAGTATTTTATAGATATTATATAATTTCAAGAATTTTTAGTCAATAATTATATTCTCTAAATAAAAGTTATTTTGTAATTTTCTATATCTTTTTTTTACCAGATAGAGTCTTGCGATTGTTAACCAAATGGAAGTGGGAGTTAATAGGGTTTTCATTGAAAAAAGTATATAAAGAATGGCAAGAATCTACAGTTTATAATAAACTCAGGTCCTTGCCATTCTATGGAGCTACAATATTCTAAAGTAATAATACCTACTATTCAGTTTTATCCGATAGACAATTTGCTCTAACCTCAACAAATGGGATTTAGGAGCAACGAAGTCGCACTTATCTTTCAAGGGTGAAATACAAACATCTATAATTATCTAATTGTCGCTGCGAGTTTGGCACCCAGTTTTCGGCAAAGATCAAGCCCTTCCTGATCAGGAGCATTTTGAATGATTAGCCCTTCTTCCAAAAGTGTAGCTCCTCCATCCTCCATTCTCTCTGCCCAGTCCTTCATCCATTGTCCATCACCCCAATCATAAGAACCGAATAGAGCTAATGGTATAGAAGACAAATTCTCTCCTTCTAAAGATGTGACAAAAGGCTCCATCTCGCCTTCTTCCAATACTTCATTTCCCATGGCTGAGCACCCCAAGGCTACGGCATCGGATTTTAGTACATCCTCTTTACTGGCTTTGTCTACAGAAATCAAATTTACAGAAATCCCCTCTAAAGCTGCACCTGCTGCAATAGCCTCTGCCATTTGTTCTGTATTTCCTGTCCCGCTCCAATAAATAACTGATATTTTCTTCATATTCCATTCCCCCATTTTTAAAAACTTAATTGATATTCATTATCAATAATGGCTTGAAAAAAATGCCTTTAAAATCTAGTTTCGCCACATAAAACTTTATTTTTAAAGGAATATTATTTTAACAGGCAATATGCTCCTATAATCACCTACACGTTTTATTGATAATTTTTCTCAATTGCATGAACTTATTTTATCAACAAGCTGATATTCTGTCAATTAAAAAATATTACTAAATCTCTGTATTCTGCAAAAAAAAGCCTACAATCTATTAAAAATTGCAGGCTAATTCATATTATTCAGGTACATTCGCAAGTATTTCTTTCATCCTATAGTAAGTGGGCTTCCGTTGGTAATCAGCATCAAATAGCAAACCATTACCTAACTGAAAGTATTCAAACATGGGTGCTAAAGAAGAATATCGATCAGTAACTCCCCATTGACCAAAACTCTTCAATCCATCTTGCCTTACACTCATTGTCAGCATCTCAGCAAAAGCACGAGCCTGTTCATTTAAACGGCGAGGCGTTGATTTTGCGTTCATGTTTACATCCATCTCAGAAACTCGAACTTCTAACCCCAGATTAGCCATTTTTTGCATATTAACTGCTACAAGATCAGGCTGGGCACCGACATATTTACCAGACTCCATATCTTCATGCATCTGAAAGCCAATGCCATGTATCGGCACACCACGAGCTAGCAGACGTTTTACTAATGCGTATAAGGCGTCAAATTTCTCACCTGGCTCCTCAATACCATATTCATTTAGATATAGTCTGGCATTACTATCAACCTCATGTGCTTCACGAAAAGCAAAATCAATGTATTCTTCTCCCATAGCCTGAAACCAAGGGTTGGCGGCACGGAGCCCTTTATCAGTATTGAATCCCCTATCTTTTAATGGTTCATTCACAACATCCCATTCAGCAACTCTTCCTTTATAGTGCCCTACGACTGTACGAATATGATCCGAAAGAATTAGTTTTACTTCACTAGGCGAATATTTCACTCCAGTTACCCAAGTTGGTAAAGCCTCATGCCAAACTAAAGCATGACCATGAACGCGAATATTGTTGTGTTGAGCAAATTCGACTAAACTATCAGCCTCATTAAAGGCATATAAGTTTGGACCGGGATGGATAAATTGGAACTTCATATCATTTTCAGGAGTAATCATATTAAATTCCTGTCCCACGAGAGATTGATATTTCTCATCTGTAACTAAAGGAATCGCTGCAACTGCTGCACCAATGTAAAGCGGTTTATTTCTAGCAGCTGCAATGAAGCGCAAGGAGTTAGGCATAACGCCATAGGACTTCCAAGGCTCACGATCTATAACGGTAGCTTTTGATGCAGTATTAAGTGCTTGTGCAGTAAGTTGACGAATGATAAAACCACCGCCTTTTTCAGCATCAGCTCCAAATACAATACTACCATCGTTAAATAACCCTGGATCACGTAATTTACCAACTGTCTTACCATTTACCTGAAAGACGAAGTTATCACTTAATCGAGTCACGTTAATTTCTACAACATCTGTCATACCCTCACCAAATGTTTTTGTTATTGGTTCAGATGAACGACCATTCCATATGGATACAAGAAGGGCTCCATCCTTCACTCCCACTCGAAGAGCCTTGCCTTCCTGCCGCCATTCATCATAAATGACAGGTAATGTTCCATAAAGATCGAGATAAGCGCCCTTATTGGAGCTTATCTCCAGAAAGATTGAAATAGTAAAATCGCCCTGCACTTGTAGCATAGGACCACGCAAGTTGATTGGGGGATTAGGTGTTGGTGACCTCTTAGCCATTTCTGCTACATCTTGATCATCAGTTTCACGAGGAACTGAAACCTTCGGAACTATCATCCTGTTAACCGGCATAATTTCTATGCCGCTTTCAGTGACAGTAGCTCCAGTAAAGTGTCGCCAATCATGATTAGTAAGCAAATCTGCCGCGAAGCAAGAGGGGGATTTAAAAAGAGTAGCAGAAAGTATTACACCTAAGAATATTCTTAGTAATATCTTGTTAAACTGCTTCATAATACTACCTCTCATCACATCATTATATCCTTTATCCGATGACCAAGTCGTTCTTAACCCCATCTTATATAAAGGGAAGCTCTAGAACGACTGGTCCTAGGGATAATTATGACTAAGATTCAGATAGAGTTAACACTCTACCTGAATCTTATCTTCTTTACAGAATAAGAAGGTATAACACTTGCTTATTTTGCAGTAGGATCATTTAAAGGAAAACATGTTCCATGATAACTGCAAAGCACTAGCTTACCATCGACCACTTCAAGAGTAGCTGACTTAAAAGTTTGTGCCAAAGCAACAGGTTCGCTTTCTATAGCAAATAATGTTCCCGTAGCTTCTAAGGGAGGAGGTGGCACAGCATGGCGACGGTTTAGACTACCGAATACTTTCAGATTATACTTTGACCATACTAGCATGATAATAAATACTACCAACGCCACTAGGGCAAGACGGGTAAGCATGGTTATGGTCATCTGTATATCTTGAGGAGAGAAGAGATAGCTATAGAAATATTTTCCTGCAGCACCCCATAAAACAAGGGTTAAGAGCAAGAGAAAGAAGCTGAATATTGCCAGGCCAACGGTGATAATTGTACGATCCGCCACTTTCTGTTTACTTGATTGCAGTTTAGGTTCATTAATGATTGGCATTAGAATTACCTCCTTTTGCACCATCAACAATGCGAATTCCTCTATCTGGACTAATCCATGTTGCTGAACATCCCTTCTTCTTAAGTAAGGCTTTAGGAATAGCCCGTATCACAGCAAGTGAATTAAATATCCAATAGATCACCGGATACCAGATAACAACAAAGTATACGGCAAGCAGATTAGAATCATATTTCCGATCTAGAAATAAACTAAGGGCAAATTGAATGAGACATGTCAGTGCAATTATGCCACCAGTCCACTGGGGAATCATATTCCCATAAGGAGCAAAAGGTGAATGAATTCCAAAGAGTACTCCCAATAACCACAAAATTGATAAGGTTATAAAAGTTAATGCCCAAGCAACACTTAACACATAGTCAAGGTATAGGGGCCATAATCGGCGTTCCTTCCAGCTAGTAAGAATATTGGAATGACACCTTAGAACTTCAATTCCACCTTGGGCCCAGCGTACTCTTTGTCGCCAGAGACCACCTACAGTTTCTGGTACCAATATCCAACCAAGAGCATTCGTTTCATAACGCACATCCCATTTCTTTTTCTCAATTTTCCACGTCATATCAATATCATCTGTAATCATATCTGTACTCCACAAGCCTACGTCAATTAAAGCAGAGCGACGGAATGCAGCGATAACGCCAGATACTGTCAAAATCTTACCCAATAGTCTTTGGGTTCGCTTAATGAGACCAATTACACTAGAATATTCTGCAGTCTGAATTTTAGCTAGCAAACTGGTCCGATTACGAACTCTCGGGTTACCAGTAACGGCTCCCACCCTAGGAAATTTTGTAAAATGCCATACTAACCAATGCATTGCTTTTTTGTCCAAAAGACAATCAGCATCAATCGTTAGAATGATTTCTCCTTTACTCATTAAAAACCCGTAATTTAAAGCTGCTGCCTTTCCCATATTCTGTTTGAGAATCAAAGTTCGAACCTTAGGTGATTCCGCTACGATTTCATCAAGTATTAAAGAAGTTTTATCAGTACTGCCATCATCAATAACAATTACTTCAAAATTAGGGTAATCTGATTGTAGAATAGCATGTACTGTTTCTTTTATAGAATCTTCCTCATTATGAGCTGGAACCATTATTGTCATCAGAGGGAATTCTTGTAAATCTGGATATTCAGGCACGTTTCGCTCGTAGCGGAAATAAAAGTAGGAAGCTCCTATCATCCAAACAATACTCATAACAATCGGATATAGGAAAACAAACTGCCCTAGGAATTCCATGTCATCGCCCCCTTAATTTATCAAGCTTACACCCTATTTTCTCTTAAAATCCAACATCAGGGTTATACACAAAATGTACGACTCCCTTACTGCGCAAAATAGCAATTTCTGATTTTAAATCTTTATCTGTTATCCACATGTTTTTGTTGTCATCAAACGTTTGCAACTCAAAGGTAACCTTGTTAGCAGCTTCTGAGCCAACGAGTACTATTTCTGCCAACTTTCTTAACGCTGCGTCCTTTTGCCCATCGTTGACCAGAGAAGTTTTGATAACAGTGTAGTCATAAGAATGTAAATAGCGGCTATAATTTTCCCCATATTCTTTTCCACTGTTTTTATCAAGAAGGGCTTCTGCTGATATACTTCGAGCAAACAATGTATATGGTCGGTAGGTTTGAACACCTTTTATGAGTTGGGTTCTTACATTTTCTATCGTCTCCATTTTCACCTTGATCCACTGACTATGAATTGAATTATCTTTTAGTACTTCAGTAGTAAGTTCTTTACCAAATTGATTCTGAAAAGCTGCCTTAGCCGCTGGCGAGAAATCCTCTTTCATCAGATATAAATCATCTTGAAAGAGCACACCATCAGCATACGTGTAAGCACCTAAATCTTTATACAGATCAACCATTTTTTTTTGTTCAACAGAACTAAAGGGAGTCGCAGATAAGGTCGACATTGTAGCATACACCAAAAATCCCTCATTACGAAGTCTGCTTGCTATATGACTGAAAATATCCGCCTTAACTGGAATTACCGTTGTGTGGAAATAAGCACGTTCTGTGTTGCTTTCTGCATCCCCACTCAAAACCTTTAGAACTACAGTGTTAATACCTGTTTTATAAAATCTAGCAATGGCCAGATTCAAATTATTATCCGTTGCACGTAAGTTGTTGGGATCATAGATGGCGTCAATGTCTAAATATGCTGCCTTCATTGGCTTATTTTCTAATCCGCCACTCTTGACAAAGGAAGAGAAAAGTGAATTATTAGGATTCCCCATAATAATCCCGCGCCTTGCTTCTACAAGGCTTTTCTGTCCAACGTCATTGATTCCGCCACCTAATGCAAGCATGGTTTCAAATCCCATCTTTTTGGCAATTTCGATAGCAGGTAAATTATACTCACCATAGGGCCAAACCATTGCTCGTACCTTATGGCCCAATTCTTGTTCAAATCTTTTTTGCGATTGTTCCAAATCCTCGTACACCCGTTTATAAAACTCATCTGTAGTTTCATAACGATCATTAGCGTATGCGAGTGTTGACAATAATTCTCCACGGTCCCCTTGCGGGTTCATCACCGTAAAACGGTGAGACCGAAACGAATGAGAAGCAATTTCCACTAGGCCTGAGGCTTCCATTTCCCTTATTTGCTGCCAATTTACCAACTGTCCTAAATCAGAAGGAGCGTATTCCAACCAAGAACCTACGATAGCAAAGACAGCAGGGTAATTATATTGTTTCAGCAAGGGAAAGACCTCATTATAGAAAGAAATGTAGCCATCATCGAAAGTAATCATTACTGGTTTTTCAGGCAAGGGTGCCCCTTCTTTCGTAAATGCCATATATTGCTCCAAAGAAATGGGGTGATAACCATTGGCCTTTAAATATGAAAAATGATTGATCAGGGTCTCTTTCGTAACTGTGTATTCATTATTGGCGGTTCCACCTACGTCATGGTAACAGAGAATGGGTACCCCCTTATCTGATGCCAGGGCGAAAGAAGAAAAAACTAACTGCAAGATCAACACCAACAGAATTATTCTTCCTTTTGGCATATGCTCCTCTCCTTTTACCAGATAACTTGATAGCGAATATCATATTGACGAGATCCAAAATGTAAGGTACTTGAGTTAACTAGACGATTCGTCCTGCCCCCATATTCGGCCCCTACAATCAGTAAATGATTGGGGGAAAAATTATGTCCATATTCCAAACGCAAACCTGGTTCAAAATCAGTTGGCTCTGGACGATCCCGTCCCCACTCAAATGTAGCAGTTCCTTCCCAGTAACCTTTAGGAATAATCCAACGTTGCGTTAAACCAGCACCATATGCCTGCCGTACTGTTGGACTCTCATATACGGTATCAACTCCATTAATCTGCTGGTATTTATAGTTACTACGATTAGTATAAATAAACCAATCTAAGCTTTTCTTATCATTATCAAACATAGTGTGATCCCAGCGAAGATCGTAAGTATTCACTCGATTCCCATCACTTAAAAGACCACGACTAAAATTAAAGGAATAAACGTCTTTTAGGCCAACTAGGCGTGTAAAGCCAATTGTATAGTTTGACATCATAATCCGACCAAAACCTTCTGCATTAGCAGGGTTAAGAGCTTGTACATCTAAGACAGGACCTTTTTCAAAATTAACATTTACAATCGCATGATCATCAAAATAATAATTATTGTAAATACGGTATCCTGAAAAGTTGCCTTGATGTTGATAATGATCTAACCATACTCTTGTATCAAACTTCATGCCAAGATACTGCATACCTACGCTTTGACTTTTAAGAGTAGATCTCTCATTGGTATCATTGTCGGTTATCCGATTATGACCAATACTGGCCAAAACAGAATAACTACCACCAATGTTCTGCTCGCCAATTACTACAAACTGTCTCGATTCAACCCCTTTATAATCCGAAGAGTAAATATAAGAAGAATCTACTCCTCCCCTTTTTCGACGGTCATAATTAGAAACAGCAGCTTGGGTAATGACGCTTCGGGCATATTTTTCTCTCAGCGTACCAATGGCTTGATCAGCTGCATGGTAATCTCCCACCATAACAGCAGTTTCTGCCATTCCTGCATTTCCTATTAATTCTCCCTCGGGTAACTTTGCTAACGCTTTAAATTGTTCATAAGCTTGCCGAGGCATCTGATTATCTACTAAAGAACTGGCCAACTCCTGGCGGAAGGCTGGAATATTGGGAAATTGTTCGACTACTAATCCATAAATAGATTTACCTGCTGCATAACGATTCTTAGCAACAAAATCGTAGGCATCATCTAATATAACCTCAGCGCGGCTAGGATCACTCTTCAAGACTTCTCGATAAAGAGCCATTCCTTTTTCCATCTTACCTTGAGCCACATAAGAATAGGCTAAACCTAATTTAACATTCACCGAATCCGGTTCACGCTTTAGTATTTCTTGATATAGAACTTCAGCCTTTTGAATTTGCCCATTTCTCAAGTAGGAATCCCCTAACGATTGGAGTCCAAAATTAGGCACCTTTCCATAATCAGGCCACAATCGTTCTCCTTCTGAAATAGCTGTTTTATAATCTGCATTAAGCCGTAATGCTGTGATATAGTCACCTTGCATCCAAACATCTGCTGTTCCGTCCTGGATATAAGGCTTTAACAGAAGTATGGCCCTAGCTTCATCTCCGACTCGTATGTAGGAAATTGCCATATCATAATTGATCTGACGTCGTTTAATTATGCCTTCATCACCTGCGGGAACCAAGCTGAGAGCTTTTTCAAAATCATTTAAGGCAGCCGTGTTTTGATTGGTTAACACTAGAACTGAGGCTCTACTGAGGTACACATCAATATCATCAGGGTTTTTATCTAAAAGTTTTATATATATTTGATTACCAGCTTCTGTTTCGCCCATGCGAATTAGACTCTGAGCTTCCCACATTTCAGCTTTACGATCACCGCTCGCTGCAATTTCATGAAAAATCTTTTGAGCCGCTTTATATCGGCCGGTCTGATAGTAGGCTCCTCCTACACTTCTCTTCACATACATGGGTACTGTATCTCCATTGATCTTTTCAAACATTTCAACTGCAGCTTGATTGTTACCAGCCCAATTAAGAACAACAATATAATCTAATTGAACTTCTCTGTTATCAGGATATTTCTGGTATAGTTGTTTGAATATTTGTAAAGATTCTGAAAAATTCCGAGACTGAGCTAATGCTACTGCATATTCCCTCGCAGCTAATACATTGTCTTTATTTTGATTGTAAACCGTTTGCTTTTCGGACAAATTTAAGTCCTCAGCAGCATGTACCACTCCAAAATTCGACAACATGACCGTAAAGCATAGTCCTGATACCCATTTCTTGACTTTCATATCAGCTCACCATCCCCAAAATAATTTTAAACACATCGTACCTAAAAGAACTTAAAAGTGCCATGCCTCTTTTTGATAAAAATTGCCAATTTCTTCTTTTATAAATAGTATATATTGATAATGATTATTGGTCAATAATTATTTGTAAAGTTGTAAACTTATTTTTTAACTGCAAAAAAGTGAATAAAGCCATATATTATACAATGTTATAGCAAATTCTTAATTATTCTCTTTTGGAAATGCAATCAAATACATTTCAAAGAATTCTTTTCGATATATACATAGATCTTAAAACAAAGGAAGGTTTTTACTATGCAAATTTCCTCAGTCAGTCAGACCAACACGCAAACAACCCAAAGTACCTCTAGTAGCATCAAAGCACTAGAGAAAAAGAAACAACAACTTCAAGACCAAATTACAAAAATAAGTCAGCAAAAAGATGCAAATTCAGAAGATAATCAGGCGAAAGTTAAAAACCTCCAAACCCAAATACAAGTAATCGAAGCGCAAATACAACAACAAAGCCAATCTAGCAATAGTAGTAGCCAGCAAAGCACCACTCCACCTGCAAAACAGACAAGTACTCTAACTAGTGAATCGGTGGGCAATAATGTGGACGTAGAAATCTAGGGACAACCCAATAAAAATACCAAGGCGCCTCCTTTAATCTATCTTAAAGGAGGCGCCTTGGTATTTTTTCATGTAAACTATCCCTTATAATCTAAACTTTCTAATGACTCCTTGGAGCTCTTCCGCCATCTTAGCTAAAGCTTGGCTAGATGCTGCTATTTCCTCCATGGATGCGGATTGTTCTTCTGTTGCAGCTGAGACCGTTTGGGTCCTACCTACCGTATCTTGACTAATCTTATCGATATCCTGTACTGACGCTACTATTTGCTGACTGCCAGAAGCCATTTGCTGAACAGAATTTGAGGCTTCTTTAATCTGACCTGCTAATTGATCAATAAGTATTGATATATCTTTGAAGGCTTGCCCTGCAGTATTTACCACTTGAGCTCCCACATTCACCTCATGATTTCCTTCCCTCATGGCGACTACCGCTTCTTCTGTATCAGACTGGGTTTCCGTAATCAAATGGGCGATTTGCTTTGCTGCTTCTTGGGATTGCTCTGCTAGCTTACGAACTTCTTCAGCAACTACGGCAAAGCCTCTGCCATGCTCACCCGCCCGTGCAGCTTCAATCGCCGCATTCAACGCTAGTAAGTTTGTTTGACCAGCAATTCCTGAGATGGTATCCACAATCTGCCCAATTTCCTTAGATCGCTCTCCTAGTTTTGCAACCACTTGAGCCGATTTGGTCACGGTCTTTTCTACAATAGCCATTTGGCTGATAGCTGCATTCACTGCCTCTGTACCATTTTGTGCCGCTTGGAATGTTTTATCTGATACTCCGCTCATCGTATCAGAATTTTCTGCAACTTGCTCAATTCCTGTGGAAAGATGTTCTACTACAGAAGTAGTCATAGCAACTGCACTTGCCTGTTGTTCAGCCCCTTGTGCCACTTCACTAATCGTAGCTGCCACTTGATTCGTAGCTTGAGCTGATTGTTCAGCACTTGCTGTCAGTTCTTCTGAAGAAGCGGCAACCTGTTCAGCGGAATGAGCTACCTGCTGCACCAAATCTTTTAGATTACTAGTCATCCTATTTAATCCGATGCCAATCTCGCCAATCTCATCTTGCTCCGCGATATTTATGCTTTCTACACCTAAATTCCCATTTGCTACTTCATTTAAAAAGGCTACCGCTCTTTCCAATCTGCTGGCTATTTGCTTGGATAAACGCCACCCTAAGAAAGTACCTAACAGAACAAAAAATCCTGTTAAGGTGAAAATAACTATGCCGGCAAATTTGGCATGTTCTTCTCCTGCCTGATTTGCCTTATCACTACTTTCCGACATATGTTCGGCTAGCTCTCTAAGAATGGAATTGACCATTTCCAGTTTACCTGCTGCCTGTTGGGTAAAGTACACATATGCCTCTTGTTTGTGACCTTGTTTGGATAATTCAATTGCTTTTTGACGTTCTGTTCTGTACTGGCCAATTGCTTCTTTTAAGGCTACTAATTTTTCACGTTCAAAAGAACCTAAATTCTGACTTTCATATGCTTTTAATGTTTTATCTGTTTCTAATGACAAGGTTTTCATCTGATTTGTCAAATTATCTTCTCTTGCCTTATCTAGATTACCAAAAATCATTTCAAGTATCATTCCGTGTACTGCTCTAAAATTATGCCGCGTCTCATTTAACCTTTTAATCGATAACAGATTTTCATTATACATTATTTTCAATTCATTACTCATTTGGTTAGTATAATAATACCCAATAGAACCAACTATAAGCATCGCCATGGATATTATTAAAATAATGGCTAGTATTTTTCCTTTAATCTTAAGTTTCAAAATTAACCTCCTAAATTTGTTAAATGGCAAAAAATTAGCACCAGCATTCATGCACTGGTGCTAATTACAACTCTTAAATTGAATCGGCAACCTGGCAATCATAGGATGCAATATCCCTTAGACCCATAGCTTTGCGTCCCCATCTTTGGATGGGTTTGCCATAATATACATTTCGGCCTAATTCTACATTATATTACATATAGTGTCAATATAGAGTTAGGACTTTTATCCAAAGACCAAATCCCTAGATAAGTACGAGTAAGAGTTAGATAGAATTAAAACTTTATCTAACTCTTACTCATCTTTCTTTTATAACTGATTATTTACATCCTTTCGACTCAAAAGGAATGCTGTAATAGCAGCTGTTAGTGGAATGGAGCAGATTAAACCAATGCTTCCTGTCAAAGCTCTTGTTATTTCCGTTGCAACAATATTTAAGTTCATAATTCGCATTAAAGAAACGTTATCTTGTGACGCTATTAAAAAAATCAGAGGCAATGAGCTGCCAGTATAGGCCAGAATCAAGGTGTTTGCCATGGTTCCCATCACATCTCGACCTACATTTATTCCAGATTTAAATACTTCTGCAAAGCCATAATGAGGACAAGAACTTTTGATTTCATATTGGGTAGAGGCAATGGATATGGTGACATCCATAACAGCACCCAAAGATCCTAAAATAATTCCAGCGAATAATACTTCTTGAAAGTTCATGGAAGAAAGGGTCGTAACCTTTAGCATCATTGCTTCTTCACTATCTAATCCCGTTAAATGCATCCAAGAGATCGCAGCTGCGGCTAAAATACCAGCAATAACTACACCGCCTACTGTTCCCAAAATAGCACCACAAGTTTTCGAATTCCAACCGCTTATTGTAATTTGCGTTACTGTGGCAATAAAAGCACATATCAGCATTGTCGCAACAATAAAATTCCAATGATAATTTAATATAAGCGGAACCATTCCTTTAAGAATAATAACCACTGAGAAACAAATCACAAAAATAGTCTTTATACCAATTTTTTTCCCTAGAATTAACAAGGATAAAATAAAGATGCCAAGGAGCATATAGGTAGGGAAAAGACGATTATAATCTGCAATATGGTACTGCTTAACATTCTGCGCTTCACTCACAGCTAAAATAATCTTATCACCAGGACTAGGATTGATATCAAATAGAGGTTGATTCGTAATATAATTGATGCTTTGCACCTCTTTACCTGCTTCCTCTCCAGAAGTAAGCAGGATCGTCACTAAACTTTTGCTACTAACACCAACCTTTTTATTAGGCGCTACATCTAGGGATTGTATTGATAAAACTACACCATTAACATACTCCAATTGTGGCGCATTATTGGGTGCCCCTAAGACAGGCACTGTACCAAAGAATAAGCATGCTATGAGAACTACTAGAATATATCGTGGGAAAATTCCTTGTAATTTCATTATAAAATCTCCTTGCTATTTTAAAAGTATAAGGTGCTCAATCTATAGCTACACGTAAATAGAAGCATAATTTGTCCCTTGAGGCAAGCTATGCTTCTATTATTCTTTTTTTGAGAAGACACAATCTTATTAACCCCATGAAAATTTCAAATTATAGATTCACTAATTCCTGCTCTTCTTCTAGAAAACGTGCAAAAGTATATAAAACATCCGACAGCCGATTTACATATTTCATTAAAAGGGGACTCACTGACTCCCTCTCATCCAGTGCCGTCATAAGCCTTTCAGCACGCCGACACACGGTACGAGCTACATGCAAAATCCCAGATGCCTGGCTACTACCTGGTACAATAAATTTAGGAACTGGATTCATAAGCTTAACATACTCATCAATCCAAACCTCAAAGCGCGAAATTTCTGCGTCTCCAATCCGTGCTGGGTATATTTCACCTTTAGGATCTGCCAGTTCAGAGGCCACAGCAAACAATTCTCGCTGCACGATATGGATTTTTCCTATTATATCCTCATTCGTAACAAAGTGTTTTCCAAAGCCTAATAATGAATTTAATTCGTCAATCGTCCCATAGCTGTCTACACGTATACTATTTTTCCGTATACGACTACCATCTAATAGACTGGTTGTTCCTTGGTCCCCTGTACGAGTATAAATCATATATAAGCCTCCTATGCTTCTTAAATTTTACATATAGCTTTATATCCCTTCTAAGCATTTCGACTACTACTTACATATTCCTGCAAATCAAAATAGGCAATACGAAAAAGCTGCTATATCTTCTTAACCACTAAGATGCAGAGGACACATAGAAAACTAGGCAACCATTTCTCAGAAACGATGCCTAGCTAGAATAGAGTATTTTATTTAAGAAGGTATACCCTCTTCTCCACTATAGTCGAAATTGAGAAACGATTACTTGTAATTCACCTGCCATATTAGCTAGTGCTTGGCTGGAGGATGCTATTTCTTCCATGGAGGCAGATTGTTCTTCCGTTGCTGCAGAAATGGTTTGTGTATCCCCTGCCGTTTGAGCAGCTACGATTTTCACACTATCTACGGAATGTACCACATTATCACTAGAGGCAGACAACACTTCCGCAGCAGAGCCAATATCTTGGATTTGGCGATTAAGCTGCTCTATCATTTCTGTAATAAAGTTGAATCGTTCACCAGTAGCAGATATAACTTCGGTTCCCTTAGCTACTTCGTTGGTTCCCCGGTTCATTTTTGTTACAGCTTCATTCGTATTCCCTTGAATTTCATGAATAATGACTGCAATTTTTTGTGCGGCTTCATGGGACTGTTCCGCCAATTTTCTTACTTCATCAGCTACCACGGCAAAACCTCGTCCTTGTTCTCCAGCCCGAGCTGCCTCGATGGCCGCATTGAGAGCTAATAGATTGGTTTGTCCAGCAATGCCACTAATTACATCGACAATCTCCCCTATTTGTTGAGAGCTTGCACCTAGTTGCTGAACCACTTGTGCTGATTGAGCAACAGACTCCTTAATTAATTGCATTTGATTCTCAGCTTGCCCGACTGCCTCACCACCCTCATTAGCAGCCTTAGCAGTCTCCTCCGATTTGGCTGAAACATGATGAGCATTACTAGCAATGTTAGTAATTGCCGCTGCCATTTCCTGCACAACGGAAACGGCTTGCTCAACAGCAAATAATTGGCTAGATGCGCCACTCGCTACATTAGTAACCGTTTCCGCAACCTGACCTGCGGCCTGAGCAGATTGCTCAGAACTAGCAGTTAGTTCCTCACTAGCTGCTGCCACTTGTTCAGCCGACTTTGCTACCTGACTTACCACCTGACGCAAATTATCAGTCATTGCGGTAAAGGCTTCGATCATATCCCCAATCTCATCTTTGCCACTATAAGCAATTTTTACTACGCGTAAATCACCCTTAGCAATATTACCAGCTGATTCAGCGACTTGACTAAGAGGTCTGGATATACGCCTTGCTAAGATAACTGCTGCTGCGCAGGCTAGAATAAAGATGATAACATCCAGTACTCCAAGCACTGTTTGCCCCTTATCACCAGCCTCTACATTCTCTTTTACTCGTAAATCCATACGTTCCACTAAAAACATCACTGCAGCATCCATACTTTTCTCAGCAGTTTCTATTTTTGCTCCTGCCGCTGCAACAGATTTCAAGGCTTCTCCCTGCCCAATAGTCTTACGAGCAAGAATGCCTTGATCAGAAACCTTATGATAGTCAGCCAATGATGCCCTAAGCCCAGCTATCATCGCTTTGCCTTCAGGAGTAATCAGCTTCTTTTCCAAGCTGACCAAGGTTGCCTCCATTTTTTTCCTTGATGTTTCATATTCTTGAATGTATTTAGGATCAGCCGATAAAATGTAGCCCCGAACTTGGGCCGCTTGATTATTCAATTCAATGTTAAGATCTTTGACTTCAACTACTAAAGGCACGCTTCGCTTCAGCACACCATCATAACCATCCTGTATTTTGTCAACTTGATAGTATGTATATGCATTGAGTCCTGTAAAAGCCAAAACGATCATAATACAGACTAAAAGTATTTGTTTTCCAATTGTTAGCCGCATAATTTTATCCTCCTATGCTATCGTCAAATTATAAAAAATCATTTTTCTGGGTTAATTTCCTTTTTTCTCCATAACATGACAAAAACCCTTCTTTTATAGTATTCTTTATAATCTTTTCTAGATAATTGAATTAATTTAGAGATACTGGAAATTAGAGAATCTAATTTCAAACCGCCTGTGTAATGAAAGTAGTTAAGGTAATGTAAATAAAGTAACAATGTCACTCTATGAGTGGCTTTGTTACTTTATCTGGGACCAATATTTAGTTTTTTAAAAATTCCATGTGAAATCAGTTCTTCTCATATAAGCTGCCTTATTAAACATAATTCTAGATCAAAGCAATTGTTTAGAAATAGCTTCAACATGCTTTACTCTTAGCCATTCACCAATTTCTTTGCCCTTTAATGCCTTTGGCACAGCTTCATCTTGGGACAAGGTCATCGCTGCCTTCAAAGGGATCAATTCGGGAATCTTTAATCCCACTGCTTTAGTGATGGTGTCTAATTCTTCTATGTTAAGCGAACCACGCCTTAATTTAGTAATGGCAGCTACAATTTTATCTGGAGTTGGCTCTGCCAAAAAATCGATTGTCTCACGAACAGTAACTGCTGCATCAAGCCAATCACCAGGCAAGGTCATTCTCGTATTCCATGAGGTTAAACTTTCTTTGTCTAGCACTATACCTAAGGCTGCAAACCTCAACTTTGCATTTTGGGTAACTTTTGCCACTAAGTTTAAACCATCAATTGCTTTTTCAAACTCTTGGGTAGGCAATTCCCCGATTTCCCTGAAGGTTATCTCTAATAAATTAAGTTTTGCCAAAACCTTAAAAAAGATCCCTGGTTCCTTAGCTTCTGTTAATACCTTGCCCAATTCAGCAATCATCCTTTCCACGGGCTCTTGGGCAAGTTCTTCTCCAGCAGCCATTGCAAGGGGCAATGTATTCTGATCTATGGTAAACCCAAACCGTGCGGATTGCCCGGCAAGGCGTAAGACACGTATTGGATCATCAGAGAAATGTTGACTAGTCGCACGAAGTATCTTGGCTTTTATATCCTCCATCCCATGAAAAGGATCGATAATTTCTCCTGTCAAACTATCCTGGGCCATGGAGTTAATGGTAGTATCACGCCTAAAAAGATCCTCCTCAATTGTGATTTTGGGTTTGGCTGATACTTTAAATCCTTTGTAACCGCTACCCACTTTTTGCTCCGTTCTAGCAAAGGCGACTTCCCGCTTTATTCCATCAATTGTCAGGTGAAAAACTGGAAAAGACTTACCACATTCTCTGGCCTCAGGGAAAATGATTTTAAAATTTTTCTTAACCATACCAACGACGCTAAAATCAATGTCCTTCGGTATTACTCCCATAAAACTATCTCTCACACAACCACCAACTCTAAAAACACGTCCACCATTCTCTGCAATGATTTGGGCGAATTTTTTCTCTGTTAATACTATATCACTCACGATGTCTTTTTTCTCCTCTCTAAGAAAAACACTGTTCCATTTTTTTGAACCGCAGAGATGCAGAGAACACAGAGAAAAAATAGATGGGTTGAAAAATATCTCTCAGCGTACTCTGCGCCTCTGCGGTTAAATCATTATATTCTAGAAAAGCTCACTTTCTTTGTTGTATATATTTTCCCCTTTATCTTTGTAGTTTGAAGTGCATCCATGACAAGTTCTCCTTTACCCCCAAGGATCTCAACATAGGAACATGTATCTTGGACATCGATAATCCCAATATCGTTGCCACTGATTCCCGGAATGGTAGTAATTGCTCCTAATATATCTCCTGGACGCATTTTCATCTTTTTTCCTGCATTTACCCTAATCCGGGTAATCTCACGATTTAAATGCTCGCTTTTATCTATTTTTATGCTTGGCACCATTTTATGATCAAAAAGGCCTTTCCCTATTTCAACTTCTTCCATCGTCGGAGCTTCTTCTTTCCTAATCTTATAATCAACATATTCCTCGATCTCATGTAAAACTCCATATTCGTTTCTCGTTACCAGAGTAATAGCTGTACCTTCGTTCCCAGCCCGCCCTGTCCTGCCAATTCTATGAACATAACTCTCATTATCCAATGGCATATCATAATTGACTACAAGAGATATGTCGTCTATATGAATCCCCCTAGCTGCCACATCTGTCGCAATCAGAAACTGGAATTCACCCCTCTTAAAACCTTGAATGGAATCCAGGCGATCTCTTTGCTCCATCCCCCCATGTAGGCTTCCACAAGAGTAGCCTTGCTGTTTCAACTTTTCAAAGAGAGTTTCTACCTTTTCTCTCGTATTGCAAAAGAGAATACAACTATTCGGTCTTTGGGTATAGATGATGTTCGTAACTAGATTGTATTTTTCATTTTCTTCCACTTCATAATACACTTGGGAAATATTCTCCGACTTAGGATTTTCAGATTCCACTTCTATTTTTATAGGATGTTTCATGTATTTCTTGCATATATCTTGAATTCTGTCTGGCATGGTAGCCGAAAATAGCATGGTAACCCGATTAGTAGGCAACACTTTTATGATGGCTTCCACCTCTTCGATAAAACCCATATCCAGCATTTTGTCTGCTTCATCAATAATTAGATACTGCACTTCTTCTAGATTCATATTTTTTCTTTCAATATGATCCAAGGTCCTCCCTGGCGTACCTACTATAATATGTACCCTTTGCCTTAATTCTCGCTTTTGTATTTCCATCGGTTGTCTGCCATAAACAACCGCACATCGTATTCTTTTAAACCTACCAATATTGGAAATATCCTGTTTTAATTGTACCGCCAATTCTCGTGTTGGCGTCAGAACCAATACCTGGGGATTCTTTTGCTCTACTTCTATTTTTTCACAAACTGGAATAGCAAAGGCCGCTGTCTTACCGCTACCCGTCTGGGATTGCACTATGATATCCTTACCGATAAGAGCTAAGGGTATTACCTCTTCCTGAACCTTAGTAAGTGTCTCATACCCTAAGTCCTTTAATGCCTTTAGGATTTCTTTACTAAAAGCATAATTCTCAAAACCTGTATCATCCATATGTTTCAACCTCATTTTTTCCTCAAATTATTCTATATCTAGTGATAGTCTGCGATAGCTTGTATAACTCTATACCCCATCATAACATAGCCTACATTTATTGTCTTACTAGACTTTTTATATTGACTCTCAGCCAATCTTGTAGTATTTTAGATACAAACAAGTATAACTTATAATTTAATATGATACAAAGGCGTGTCAACTAGTCTAGCTCTCTTGCGCTAGATCAGTTGGCACTTTTATTAGGAAATAACATTAATGAAAAACAGTTTGGAACGCGAAGAAGCAAAGACGCTATCGCGGGCACGAAGCACACGAAGGGACATGATAAAAACGTCTTCGCGTTCTTCATACACCTTCACAACTTCGCATTTCAGTTTTTTCCTCCAAAAAATACTTATAATTCTAATACCACAAAAAATTAGGAGGCACAACAAGATGAGATTTTCTTTTTTCTCCCTAATCTTAGCTATGATTATATCTGTTACGATGGGCTGCAGTACGGGCAATCAGGGTCCTTCATCCACACCGCTACAAAAAATTGAAATTAATGTATCTGCCGCCGTTAGTTTAAAAGATGCCCTTACCGAAATTCAAACAAACTATGAACTCCAGCATCCCAATATAAAGCTAATCTATAACTTTGGCGCATCAGGTGCTTTGCAAAAACAAATCGAACAAGGTGCTCCTGCCGATATTTTTATCTCCGCAGCTCCAAAGCAAATGAATGATTTGGAAGCAAAAAATCTAGTAAATAAGGCTACACGTAAAAACCTGGTTGAAAATAAACTGGTCATTATCATACCTCAAGCATCGACTCTCCACATTACAAAATTTGAAGATGTAACTAAGGATGAATTTCAAAAATTAAGCATTGGTGAAACAACAACGGTTCCCGCAGGTCAATACGCTCAAGAAGTCTTTAGAAAGTTGGGGATTTGGGATAAAATAAGAGATAAAACCGTTCTCGCTAAAGATGTACGTACTGTGTTAACCTATGTAGAAACAGGCAACGTAGATGCTGGCATCGTTTACCAAACGGATGCCAACTCTAGCAGCAAGGTAAGAATCGCTGCCACTGCACCTGAAGGATCTCACCAACCAATTGTATATCCAGTTGCACTTTTATCAGAAACCAAACACCAAAAAGCGGGGGAGGATTTTCTTACTTACCTCTCGACTTCTAAAAGTAGAGTCATATTCGAAAAATACGGTTTTACCATGAGTAAATAAATAATACAGATGGCGCAGGTGAATTTTATGGTCGAATGGCAACCCGTTATCCTATCACTCAAAGTTGCATCCATTTCAGTAGTGTTTGTTTTTTTTCTTGGGGTGCTATCGGCTTATATAATGAGAAGTATAAATATTCCTGGGAAGATAGCCTTAGAATCCCTTTTCACCCTCCCCTTAGTCTTGCCTCCCGTCGTCATTGGTTTTCTGCTTTTAGTTCTCATTGGCAAACAAGGCCCAGTAGGTATTTTCTTGAAGAATTACTTTGATACCCAAATTATCTTTACTCCAGCAGCAGCAGTTCTCGCGGGTATTGTTGTATCCTTTCCTCTAATGTATCAAAGTACAAAAGCAGCCTTTGAAAGCATTGATAAAACATTAGAAGACGCCGCCCGCACGCTAGGTGCTAGTGAATGGCGGGTATTTTGGACAGTAACCATCCCTTTATCCTGGCCAGGCCTTGTGTCTGGTTTGGTGTTGTCCTTCGCTCGGACGTTAGGAGAATTTGGGGCTACGATTATGATTGCTGGCAATATCCCTGGCAAGACACAGACCATTCCCTTGGCAATTTATTTTGCAACAGAATCAAATGACCTAGTAACAGCAGGTATGTATGTAATCATCATCAGTGTAGTAACCTTTTCTATTATCTTCGGATTGAATCAGTGGAAAGGTAGAAAATGCTAGTTTAAACCACAATAAAGGAGAGGGCTCAATGTTAACAGTAGATATTAAAAAAAAGCTATGTGATTTTACCTTAAATATTTCTTTTACTGTTGAAAATAAAACCCTTGTTTTATTTGGTCCTTCCGGCTGTGGTAAAACAACCATATTACGTTGTATCGCCGGATTATTAACGCCTGATGAAGGTCTTATCCTCTCCAATGGCCAAACTTTTTATTGCTCTCAATCGACTACGGATTTACCTCCTAGAAAAAGAAATGTTAGTTATATGTTTCAGGATTTTGCTTTGTTTCCCCACATGAATGTTAAGCATAATATTTGGTATGGGGTTAAAACCCATAACCAACAGGCAAATCAATTATATGAAAAGCTAATTGCTTTATTAAAAATTGAACACCTCCCCCATCGCTCCATTCACCAACTATCTGGTGGCGAAAAACAACGAGTTGCCATGGCTCGTGCACTTATGGCTGAGCCACAAATCCTTTTATTAGACGAACCCCTATCTGCTCTCGATACACAAAGCCGCTATGAATTGCAAGACGAATTAAAAAAGCTGCAACAGATCTGGAACATCCCCTTTATTCTCGTCACCCATTCACCAGAAGAAGCACGCGCCCTTGGCAGCGAAGTATTATTTCTACACCAAGGACAGCAGATGCCACCTTCATGGAATATAAATGAATAAAAAGTAAAATTGAAACACAGAGATGCAGGAGACGCCATAGAACTACGTTTCCTTTACGTGGCACGCTAGTGACATTGTGCCTTGGTGATCAATTAACACTAAAATCCGCATGAATAATTTCATGCGGATTTTCCTTACTCTATAAGGCTTAACTATAAGTATTGACAATAGTTCATGTCCAAAAAGAATATCTAATTTTCAATTCTTTCTAGTTTATATAATACAGGGTGCAATCCATCAGCACAGGATACGATTTCTACACCTTTCTGCTTAATCCAAGGATAGTCATGTCCTAGAGCAAGAAAAACAACCTTATCTTGAACGGCTACCCAAGCCCAGCTACAAAATCCTTCAGGTTTTTCGACATTTTTGCAAAGGTACTCTTGCCCCTCTTTGTATTTAGCACAGTTAATATGTACGCCGTCAGCGGCATATTCCTTGTGAACGTCAGGCACTTCAATTTTCTTCAACACAGTAATCTTAACATCATATTTATTACCAGCCACCTTATACCTCCAAACAATATTTTTTCATATTCATTATAACGAAACTACTGAGCCTAACCAGCTCTTTATCCTCGCCACTACTTCTCTCAATCGCTCTTCCGGCTGCACTAAAGCGATTCTGATAAAACCCTCACCGCAATCACCAAAAGCTTTACCTGGAACGACAGCTACTCCTGTGTTATTCAGCAAATCAACAGTGAAGTCAAAAGAGCTTTGCTTAGTTGGCACCTTTGCCCATATGTACATAGATGCCTTTGGGCGTTCTACCTGCCACCCCATACTGTTAAAACCATCCACAATAATATCACGACGACGCTGGTAAGCAGCAGCTGTTTCTCTTACGCAGTCTTGAGGACCTGTCAAAGCAGCAACAGCTGCAAGCTGTAAAGGGGCAAATATACCATAATCGAAATTTGATTTCAAGCGGCCTAATAGAGATAAAACTTGAGAATTACCAACAATATAACCAACACGGCAGCCACACATATTATAGCTTTTTGATAAAGAATTAAATTCTACACCAATCTCTTTCGCCCCAGGAATACTCAAAAAACTATCTGGCTGATAATCATCAAAAACTAGTTCACTATAGGCAAAATCATTACAAACTACAAAATGATAGCGTTGTGCCAATGCTACCACTTTTTCAAAAAACTCACGTGTTGCCGTAGCAGCTAGAGGGTTATTAGGATAATTCAAAATCATTAATTTAGTGCGTCTTAGCACGTCCTCATCAATGGCATCTAAGTCTGGCAGATAATTATTTTCAGGCGTCAGACACATTTTATGCAATTGTGCACCAGCAATCAATGGACCTGCACTAAATATAGGATATCCAGGGTCAGGAATCAGCACTACATCCCCTGGATTCACTAGACAAAGACCAATGTGAGCTAAGCCTTCCTGAGAACCGATAAGGGAATGAACCTCAGAAACCGGATCAAGCTCTACCCCAAATTTCTTATGATACCAATCAGCGATAGCCTGCAACAATTCAGGCTTTCCCTTCGAAAGAGTATAGCCATAGTTGCTGCCACACTCAACCTCCGATTTTAAGGCTTCCATAATATGTGGAGCAGGAGCCATATCTGGATTTCCAATTGATAGTTGAATGATATCCTTACCAGCTGCTGCTGCTTTCTTCTGCAATTCCTCTAATTGTGAAAAAATTGCCGATGTCAGTCCCATCATACGGTCAGCTTGTTGAATCATATTATCCCTCCATCTTATTTAGACTCCAATATCTTTGCCCTCTAAGAACAAGACTTACCTTTTTACTGTTTATAACTCTAATAATCATAAACATATACACAATTCTCCAATTAATCTTTTAGATTCTTCTACATTTCCATTATGTAACCCTGCCAAAATCTGAAATTATACAATAGCTATTTACGTTTTACCAGAAAGAAATAGGATAAAATCGCAGCAGTTTCAGCAACAGCAATGGTAATTCCCATGGGGATAGCAGTGTGACTGCCACCAAGTCCCACGAGGGGTGCCATAAATCCTCCAAAGACAAATGACAACAATCCAATAAGGGCTGCTGCACTACCTGCCGATTTAGCTTGATCCTGCATAGCTAATGAAAAACTACTGGTACCAACGATTCCCACACTAGACACAACCACAAACATTGGTAGCAAAATAGCGTAAAGTCCTGCACCAATTAGGATCATAATCAGCAATAAAATTCCCCCTACAAAAGCAAGGGCAAGTCCTGTAATTAAAAGTTTCTTTTCATGAATCCTTCCTGCTAATCTGCCAGTAATTTGCCCAGCAATAATGATACCAACACTATTAACCCCAAAAAGCAGACTAAACAATTGGGGTGAAACGCCAAAAATATTTTGCAAGACAAAGGGAGAACCGGAGATATAGGCAAACATACCTGCCAAGACAAAACCTTGCGCTAATGCGTACCCCATAAAAGTCCGGTTTTTCATTAAACCGCGGAAGGTAATAATTGTGTTCTTAAAGCCCCCCTTTGATCGGAGAGTGATAGGCAATGTTTCCCGCAAGCCGAAAAATACAGCAAACAGCATACATACTCCTAGCACAAAGAGTACTAAAAAAACACCTCGCCAGGATGAAATCTGCAAAATCTGACCACCCAGTATAGGAGCAAGAATAGGAGCCACACCATTTACTAACATTAATAAGGAAAAAAATCTTGTCATTTCAGATCCCGAGTAGAGATCTCTTACTATCGCTCGCGAAATAACAATACCTGCCGATCCAGCTAACCCTTGGATAAATCGCATAATTAAGAATATCCAAATAGTCGAAGCAAAAACACATAACAACGAAGAAATAACATAAATGAATAGTCCTACCAGCAAAGGGCCTCTGCGACCGCAGACATCGCTAATAGGCCCCGCAAACAATTGCCCCAGGGCAATACCAAGCAAACATGCTGTTAGACTTAGTTGTACAAAAGAGGTACTTGCGCTTAGTTCACTCCCTATATTCGGCAGAGCAGGCAAATACATATCAATGGACAAAGGTGCAAAAGAGGCCAATGCCCCTAGTAAAAAGGCCATCCAGACAACAGAGGTTTTTTCCATTTTCTTTAGCACATCAGTCTTTTCTTCCAGGGAATAACTCATATCATCAATCCTTTTATATAATCTCAGTAGGACTCAAAAAACAAAAGATACAAGCACTATTTTTCTTTACGACAAATAGTGCTTGTATCTTTTGTTAATGCCCAACAACAATCTATCACATTCTCTTATTGTAAGGGAAACATCATTCATCGTCAATTCAAAATTTCATTGCTCCATTAGTTTAAATTTCCACGAATTTTAATAAAAGTTTATGAGAAACTAATAGCAAGTACTTTACAATTTAATAGTTCGTTTAAAACTTCTATTTACTTTAAATCCTAGTTTGATTTCCCAGGAATGATTACGATACGCCTATGGAATACAAAAAATTGGGAGGTAGGATTATGGAAAAAAAACTATCTAAGCGAAAAATGCTTCGTCGCAAGTATGTCTCCGCCTTAGCAGGTGCTGCCATATTAACGGGAGCAGCAGGAATGGCAGCCCCAGCCACCACCTTTGCGGCTGAACGCCCTGTAGTGGCGGCTTCGGCTTCTAGCCAATCTAATAATGGCTCTCATTATGATACTAAATCTAATAATGGTTCTCATTATGATACTAGATACAATAATGGTTCTAATCATGATACTACTAGATCTAATTCTAAAAATGTCACTCATGCTGACACTCGATCTAATAACGGCGCTCATTATGACTCTCGATCTAATAATGGCTCCCACTATGACACAAGATATGATAAAGGTTCAAGCTTTGACACGAGATTTCACTCAGACTCAAGATATTATGATACAAGCCGAGGAGGAAGTGATTGGCATAGACACGATCGTAGCTGGCCTAGCTCTAATGATAATAGAGGACTCTATAAAGATGGGAGAATCTATTATAGCAGTGATAATAATGGCTATTATAATGACGATGCCAATTATCGAACCAGTCCTCTAACATTTGCAAAAGATTATGCTTCCACTTACGGATTCGATGCAAACCGTGATTCCTTCTCATTACTGTCTCAATCCAGAAATCAGGCCACTGTTCAAATTATAAAACACGATACAAATCAGCGATTTAGAGTTGATTTAGTTAGAAACTCCGGTGATTGGAATATCGCAGGTGTGCGTGCAATAGGAAATGTTGCTACAGCGCGCACATAGTATTCACATCTCGTCCACACCTTAGTCTTTAGCATAAATTCTCTATCCTATCTATACTAGAGAAGCTAGAAACCCTTTTAAAAAGGATTTCTAGCTTCTTTTAATAACTCGATCTTATTTATTTTTCACCTTTTCCCAATCGGACAAAAATTTGCTGATGCCTGAGTCTGTCAAAGGATGCTTTGACATTTGTTCAATTACACTATAAGGCATTGTGCCAATATGGGCACCTGCCAGAGCCGCTTGGGTCGCATGACGGGCCGTACGAATACTAGCCGCAATAATCTCAGTTTTAAAGCCATACATCTTAAAGATGGTTGCAATCTCTTCGACAACTTTTAAACCATCTTCATTAATATCTTCTAGACGACCAATGAATGGGCTTACATAACTAGCTCCGGCTGATGCAGCCAACAAAGCCTGATTAGATGAGAAAATCAGAGTAACATTTGTTTTAATGCCCTTTGTTGATAATATCTTAACAGCTTTTAAGCCTTCTGTAGTCATAGGAACTTTAATAACAATGTTAGGATTAAGTGCTGCTAACGGTAATGCTTCCTCAACCATTTTTTCTGCTTCTAAGCTAATAACTTCAGCGCTTATCGGCCCATCAACAATTGCACATATTTCTTTTACAACCTCTTGAAAATTTCTTCCTTCCTTTGCAATTAAAGAAGGATTAGTAGTAACCCCCCGGATAACTCCTAAATCATTTGCCTTAGCGATTTCACTAACATTTGCAGTATCAATAAATATTTTCATTAAAACTCTCTCCTTTTACATAATCTAAAATATGAGTGAGATTAAACAATCTAATGATATTTTACGGTATTATCAATCTCTTAAGCAATTCTTTTATAATATAAATCTCTTATCCAATTCTAACACCTTGCTTTACTTTGTCAACCATTTTTATCCTTATTTTCTTTGTTTTTTCTACTATGTTATTTATTTTTATTTTCCAATGCTTATTTATTCTTTCTTTTCAAAGCCGAGTATTGAATATTTTCTTAGTTTTTGTTATGATAATTATAAATATAACGAAAATTGGTATTTTATATAACTCCAAAACGAGCAAAAAGGAGAAACTATGTTTTTGATTGAAAGAAGAAAAAAAATCCTTGAATTTCTTAGCAATCATAGAAAAGCTACAGTAAAAGAGTTATCCTTATTTTCAGGTGTTACAGAAGTGACTCTGCGCAATGATTTGAAAACAATGGAAGACGAAGGGCTTATCAAAAGATTCCACGGTGGTGCTATTCTCTCCGAACAAGTTAATCCTGAAAACTTTTTTTCCGCACGAGAACAAAGGAATCAATTTCAGAAATCCATTATTGCCAAAAAAGCAGCTGAATTGGTTACCAACGGTCAGTGCATTCTTTTAGATGGAAGTTCAACCATCCGGGAGTTCGCTAAACTCTTAAAAACGATGCCCGTACGTCTAACGGTGATTACTAATGGCATCTACACAGCTCTTGAACTTAGGGACAACCCGCTTATAACGGTTATTTTGCTTGGTGGAGTAATCCGTGTCGGCTCAACAGCTCTTGAAGGAACATTAGGAACAAACATTCTAAATCAACTTAAAATTGACATTATGTTCACATCTGCTAGCGGTTTCACGATAAAAGATGGCCTTATGGACTTTAATGTATATGAAGTAGACTTAAAAAGAAGAATGGTCGAGGCTTCAGCCCAATTGGTTACCCTAATGGATTCTAGCAAATTTGATACCTCTTCTTTGGCTTCCTTTGCTACTACTGACCAAATGGATATACTTATTACTGATGCCAATGCACCACCAGATACAATTACCCAATTGAGGGACATGAATATTCAAGTTATCATTAGCTGAGTGGAAAACGATTTTGAACTATAAAGACACAATACTGCTATTGCAGTAAACAAAGAAATTTTAATATTTTCTCTGCGTACTCTGTGCCTCTGTGGTTACATCACTCTTTAGCCCATAACTAAAAAACGGTTGAAACGCGAAGATGTAAAGTCGCTGGCGCGGACATGAGGAACTTAAAGGAATTATTCTATAAACTCATCATTGTGTTCTTCATATAACTTCGCGACCTTCGCGGTTTCAATGTTTTTCTCAAATTATATATTCTAGCTCTCATGTAGAATACTTCTATATGAGAGCTTTTCTCTGTTCTATGGTAACTTTATTCATAACGCAGAGCATCAATGGGATCAAGCAATGCTGCTTTGCGGGCTGGATAGATCCCAAAAAACAAGCCAATCATTACGGAAACACTAAAAGCACTAATAATAGCAACAAAGGAGATCACTGTATTCCAGCCTACCACAAGAGAAACCACTCTCGCTCCCATGACGCCCAGAAGGATACCCAATAAACCACCTGTAACACCAATGACAATAGCTTCTATCATAAATTGTAGCAGGATATTATTATAAGTTGCTCCCAAGGCTTTGCGTATGCCGATTTCTCGAGTCCTTTCCGTTACGGAAACCAACATAATATTCATAATACCAATTCCGCCGACTAGCAAGGAAATAGCGGCAACACTGCTTAGAAATAATGTAAGGGTGCCAGTGGTTTCTTGCATAGTAGTCATAAGGGCTGTTAGATTACGAACTGTAAAATCGTCCGTAACATTTTGCGCTAAATGATGACGTGACCGTAATAAAGCAGTGACGTCCTCTTGTACTTTATCCATAATTTCATCATTCTCAACCTGTATGCTGATATTATGGATATACGATATGCCCATAAGGCGTTCTTGAGCTGTGGTTAAGGGGACAATGACCACATCATCCTGATCAGACCCCATAGATGACTGCCCCTTACTGCCTAATACGCCGATTACGCGAAAGGGAGCCTGACCAATTCGCATAATTTGTCCTACAGGGCTAACACCTCCAAATAAATTAGTGGCGACAGTTTCACCGATTACAGCCACTCGCGCCCTAGTATCTTCATCGCTTGTACTAAAAAAGGTGCCCGATGCAACCTCAAAATTGCGAATTGCCAAAAACTCAGGCGTAGTCCCTTGGACACTGGTTTTCCAATTTTGATTACCATAAATCACTTGAAACTGTTGGCTGACAGTCGGTGCTACTGAATTGATTCCGCTAATTTGTTGACTGATAGCTTTGGCATCTTGCTTTGTTAAGGTAATATTCGATCCGGCTGCTAAACGCACGCCCCCGGTTGGTGAATTCGATCCTGGCGTAACAATAAGAAGGTTGCTGCCTAAACCAGCAATGGAGTTTTGTACCTTTTGCTGCACTCCTAACCCAAGGGACACCATAGCAACAACAGCACCTACACCAATAATAATCCCTAGCATAGTGAGGACGGCGCGAAGCTTATTGGCCTTCAATCCTTCAAAAGCAATTAAAACGCTTTCCCAAAACATAATCTCACCTACCTCTTATTCTCGTCCCGGACAATTCTACCGTCCCGAACATGAAGTACTCGTCGTGTAAAAGCAGCAATTTCAGGCTCATGAGTAACTAAGATAATAGTTCTCCCTTGATTATTTAGATTACAAAATATCTCCATAATCTCATTGCCAGATTTTGTGTCTAGATTACCAGTGGGCTCATCAGCCATAATAATTGCCGGATTATTTACTAGTGACCGGGCAATCGCTACACGCTGCCGCTGGCCACCTGACAATTCATTGGGACGATGATCCTTACGTTCTTCTAGCCCAACCATGGCTAATGCCTCAGCTGCGATCTCCATACGTGACTTCTTATCTACACCAGCGTACACCATAGGCAGCGCAACATTTTCTAAGGCCGACATGCGGGGCAGCAGATTGAAATTTTGAAATACAAAACCAATCTTTTTATTGCGGGTAACAGCTAATTCGTCATCATTTAGTGTCCCAACTTCCTGGCCATCGATAATGTAAGACCCGCTGCTAGGAATATCAAGACATCCCAATATATTCATTAAAGTAGATTTTCCTGATCCTGACGGCCCCATAATAGCAGTCAATTCACCAGCGGTAATCTCCAAATTAACCCCTGCTAATGCACGCACTATGGTGTCGCCCATATAATATTCTTTTGTTACGTTTTTTAAATTGATCGTCATACTATCCCCCATCCTATTCCTATATTGGAGGCGGTGGACCTTGATTCTGTGTCGTTGTTGCAGTACGCGCCTTAGTGGCTGGCAGAATAATACTATCCCCTTCATTTAAACCACTGCGTATTTCCACCTTTTCCTCATCACTTAGTCCGACACTAACAGGTGCGTTCTGTGCTTTACCATTTACCATCAATTGTACATACTTTTGTCCCTTTTCTTCCTTGACAGCCGCTAGGGGTGCAACCAATACATTCTTGCTTTCTCCCACTTTTATGGTTACTCTAGCCGTCATGGTTGGATAAAGCAGGCTTTGTGCTGATTCCACATCAACATAAACGGGATAATACACTACATTGGACGAAGTCGTAGCACTTCGGGAAATACGGGTCACCTTACCCGTAAAAGTTTGGGTTGCATAGGAATCCACTGTGAAGGAAACCTCTTGTCCCGTCAGCACTCTACCAATATCCGACTCGTCTACTAAAACCTTGATTTGCATTTTTGACATATCTGCAATTGTCATAATAACCTGAGGAGTAGAAATCCCCTGTGCCACAGTCTGTCCAGCAGGGGTAGGTGTCCCAATGACCATACCATCAATAGGTGCTGTAATTATATAATATCCCAACTGAGATGCATTGCTATTATAAGTAGACTGAGCTACTAGATAATTGGTACGATCCGTATCTAGCTGCTGCAAGGGCTCTGCACCAATAGCGGCTAATTTCTGACTGCGCTCATAAATGGCAGCATAATTTGCCATTTGGGCTTGATACTGGGAAATTTGTGCTTTAATCGTAGTATCATCTAGTACAACTAAAACATCTCCTTTCTTCACCATATCATTTTCTTTCACTCTTACTTCACTAATGAGCCCTGTTACCCGAGAGCTTACATCAACGGAATTAACTGCCGAAATCGTTCCTGTAGCAGAAACTGCTTCTATTACGTCACCTCGTCCTATGGTGACCGTTGACCCCGTAACAACAGGAGTGCTGCCTTTATTGAAATAAAAGGCACTGCCACCACCTAGGGATACCACAACTACTAGGAGTATGATCCATTTTTTATATTGATTTACTTTCTGCCAAATCATGAATACCACCCATTTCCCTATCCTTTATTTACCCATTACAATTCCTATTTTTAATTATGGAGGGAAATTGTTACAGTTCTGTTACAGAATTTTATATAATATAGCAATTCATTGACATCTATCTTTATACTCTTTATTCTAAAAATAGAAATATTGATTCTACCTAGTAATAAGGAGGCTGACCTCATGAATAAAACAATTTTAATTGTTGACGATGAACTGCGTATCAGAAAGCTGATAGCTGATTTTCTAGTGCGAGAAGGCTATAGCACCCTAGAAGCTGACAACGGGCGTATCGCTTTGGAACTCTTGGCTAAAGAACATATAGATTTGGTTATTTTAGATGTTATGATGCCAAAAGATGATGGCTGGACAGTATGTAAGGAACTTAGAAAAAAAAGTAATATTCCTGTCATTATGCTTACAGCGAGAGGGGAAGAAGTTGATCAGCTTTTTGCTTTTGAAATTGGTGTCGATGAATATGTCACAAAACCCTTTAGTCCCAAGGTTTTGACAGCACGAGTAAATGCTTTATTTCGTCGCATAGACACGGAGAAAGCCAATGTATATGATGGTTTAGAAATTAATACAGCAGCACGGCAAGTATCCATTAATGATCATTCTCTTGATTTGAGTCCTAAAGAGTATGAACTCCTTACATACTTAACGGAAAATAGCGGAAAAGCCTTAAGCCGACAGCAAATCTTAAATCAGGTATGGAGCTATGATTACTTCGGTGATCTGCGAACTGTAGATACACATATTAATCGGTTAAGAACAAAACTAGGGGATAAAAGTACTCTTGTCCAAACCATCAGGGGATATGGCTACCGATTCGAGGCAGAAAAATGATTGTTTCACTCAGAACAAAGCTCTTTATCATACTAAGTGGACTTGTGCTATTCTTTGTACTTATGTTCTTAGGCCTAACCCGTATAGGTTTAGAACAATTTTATACTTCCCAAAAAAAAGATGTACTTATCGCCAGTAGTAAAAATTTTGATTCTCTATACCAAGGCAATCCTAATGAATTCTCGTTGGAACTAGAGCGGATAGCTAACACACTAGGTGCAGGGATCATTATCTTCACAAAGGAAGGTGGTATTAAATATAGTTCTTTCGGCCCGCTCATTGATCAAAGACCATCTAACTCTTTTGAAAATTCCTTTCCTAGAACCACGCCACCCCGTTTCCCTCCCGGGCCGCCACCCATTATCAAAAATAGAGAAGTGATTGATAACCGCACTACTTTGGAAATGGAACACGACCAGGATTTAAAAATAGATTTTATGGTTATCAGACGCCAAATGAAGAACGACGATATCTTGATCATCAAGCAGCCTCTTACCTTAGTATCAGAAAGTGTCAGTGTAGCAGGTCAGTTTATTATCTTTACAGGCATACTTTCAGTCGTAGCAGGATGTCTTTGGGCTTTTTTCTTTGCCAAAAAATTTACCCTCCCCATCTTGGATCTTAATCGCATAGCGCAAAGCATGTCGCAACTTGATTTTTCACAGAAATGCATTATTAACCGCAGCGATGAAATAGGCGAACTGGGCAAAAGCATTAACCACTTATCTTACCAACTAGATACCGCCATCTCCGAGCTCAGCCAGAAAAATCAGCAACTCATGGCAGATGTAGAAAAAGAAAGAAAGCTGGATACCATGCGTAAAAATTTTGTGTCCAGCGTCTCCCATGAGCTCAAAACCCCTCTTTCCCTCATTCTAGGATATGCGGAAGGATTAAGAGAAAACGTAGCACGAGATGAGGACAGCAAAAACTATTATTGTTCTGTCATTATTGATGAAGCGGAAAAAATGGATAAATTGGTGAAGGATTTGCTGAATCTATCCCAAATTGAATCAGGATTTTTTCAACTGAATAAAAACAATTTCGATCTTACCTTACTTCTCCATGACATTGCACTCAAATACTCCACCATATTGACAGAAAAGAAAATACTCTTAGAAATGGCTAATGTAGAGCCTTATATCGTCCATGGGGATGAGCTTCGTATTGAACAGGTATTACTCAATCTCTTTACCAATGCCATTGACCACGTCGAATTCCTGAGAACGATTAGAATATGGGTACAAGGTACAGGGGAGAAAGTCAGAGTCTTTATCTACAATTCAGGACGACCGATACCAGAAGAAAGCTTGGAGAAAATATGGACCAGTTTTTATAAAGTAGACAAAGCTCGTACCAGAGAACATGGCGGATATGGTTTAGGTCTCTCCATCGTTCGCGCAATCCAAGAATTACATGGCAACCACTTTGGCGTAAATAATGTCCAAGATGGTGTGGTGTTCTGGTTCGACTTAACTAAGGCCCAAAAAATATAGGAAATATATACTAGATCGTAACCAAGTTGTAACAATTTCCCTTTATACTAAGCATCAAGGAAACAACTTATAGAGGAGAGATTGAAATGCAACAAGCTCTTACAAAAAAAATGGTTACTGGACTGGTTATTGGATGCCTTACATTATCCTTTGGAGCAATAGCCCTCGCTAATGATAGCCAACAAAAAATTATGCCTAATCCTGAAATTAGAGAACAGTACATTAACACCAGCATAGATAATTTAGTAAACGAGGGCACCATCACTCAAGACCAAGCCACCAAGCTAATCAGCTTTTTAAAAGAACAGACTGAGCAGCGTGAATCTGAAATGGGAAAAATGAGATCCATGACTCCCAAGGAAAGAGATACCTACCATCAGCAAAAGTTTAATCAGCATCCTGACCTTATCAAAGAATTAAAGGACATTGCCGGCTTATCTGATGAACAAGCCAAGGCCGTAGCCGATGTAACACGTCCTCCTCACAGACCAAGCCCTGAAGGTGGTCCGCGTTGCCCCATGACGCAAAATCCTTAATTAGTCACAACGCGTCTTTTGCCATTCCAAAAGCAGCTAAAAATAACCTGCACCCTTAAATTAATAAGGGTGCAGGTTATTTTTAGTTGCTATGTATCTCCAAGCCTTACACAATATGTGCATCCCGAGGATCAAAAGCCACTTGAATAAGCATTTTTAATTTTAACCAATCTACAACTCGTTCCCGTGGAACACGTAAGGTTAATATTAATCCTTGAACATCCACCACCACCTGGTAAATTCCAACACCTGGTATAATTTGATGAACAATCCCCCTTAGCACCACCATTTTATCGTGTTGTCCCACCAGTCCCTCATCCATGATATGAAGAATATCACCTGGTAAACAACAAGTAGTAGCTGATGGCAAAACATTACCTGGATAGGAAAAGGAGAGATCATCAGACAGACAGACCAACACGTTCTTAGTTTTCGCTATCCTGCAGGGAAGAATATTATCCATGCCAGTTAGATCCGCCACCGCCCGATTAACTGGCTGGCGCAATATCATCTCTGGACGGTTATCCTGGGCTACTTGACCTGACAGAAAAACAATTGCCCGCTCGGCAAAATACAGTACATCATCATAATTGTGATTCACTAGAATCACTGTCATACCACAACTTTGGGCTACCCTTTTGATATCAGCTAGCAAGGCAATTCGGGTCGGTGTATCAAGAGCGACAAAAGGTTCATCGAGTAGCAACAATTCCGGCTGATGAACCATAGCCCGAGCTAAACACACACGCTGAGCCTCCCCCCCAGACAAGCTGTGAGCCGCCCTGTCAATCAAATGTAAACAGCGAAAAGCGGTCAAAGCCGAGCATACTTCTTCCTTGATCTTTTTAGCTGAACTTCCTCGGAACCGTAGAGCCAAAGCCACATTATTAAAAACGGTATCATTAAGCAGCAATGAGTCCTGAAAAACCATAGCGCAACGTCGGCGCAGAGAAAGGGTATTCATCTCTTTGACATTACTGCCAAATAATTTTACTTCTCCCTCCTGATACGGTGTCAACAAATTTACTAGTTGCAACAACGTACTCTTACCAGCCCCATTAGGTCCAACTACTGCCACCATTTCACCTTGCTGTATCGCCAAGTGCTCTATATTCAGCACCAAACGATTATTACGATGTATTTTCACATTACGTATTTCGACGATAGGCTTCCTCATACCAACTCTCTCTTTTCACTTTGCTGTAAATACGTCAAGATAACGACAATGACATAAGTCACCACTAGTAAAATAAAGCTAAGAGCAATAGCAGCATCAAAGTTTCCTTTACTCACTTCCATAACGGTGGCCGTAGTCAGCACTCTGGTTTCCCCTTTAATGTTACCCCCTACCATCATGGAGGCCCCCACCTCAGACACCACGCCGCCAAAACCAGCCATCACAGCAGCCATTAAACCCATCCGGGCTTCCCTCACCAACAGCCAATTTGCCTGAAAAGGAGTTGCCCCGAGAGATAACAACTGCAGCCGTAGTTTAGGATTTAGCCCACTGATAGCCGCAAAACTTAAACCAGCAACAATAGGAGTGGCAATCACTGCTTGTGCAATAATCATGGCATAGGGTGTATACATAATCTGCAGCATACCTAAAGGACCATACCGCCATAGCAGCAGACTCACAAACAAACCCACCACTACCGGCGGCAACCCCATGCCAAAATTGATTACGCTAACTAAGATTTTCTTGCCGGGGAAATTTTTAAGGGCCAGCCATAGGCCTAGTGGAATTCCCAATAGAACACTGATCATTGTCCCTAAACCGGATACTTGGATCGTAAGTATGGTAATGGCATATACTTCTTGGTCTCCAGCTAACAACAACTTCACAGCCTCTGACAGTCCCTGCCAGATACTATCCATAATTTATCCCTCCCGGAAGCTGATGCTAAACGCCTATGTATTTTGTACCTATAAAGAAATTACAGTCCAAAATCTTTTTCAGTCTTGCCCCCATCAGCAAAAAATAAGGCTTGACCATATTTATCTTTACCAAAATTGGCGATTAACTTTTGAGTCTCAGCCGCTAACAGAAAATCACTAAACGCCTTGGCGCCAGCTTTATTTACTTTTGTAAATTTTTCAGGATTCACGAGCATGACATGATAAATATTGAGTAATTTAGGATCCCCTTCCACTAAAATGTCTAGGGAAAGATTCTTTTTTTGTGACAAAAAGGTAGCTCTATCGGTTATACTATAGCCGTTTTTCTCATTAGCAATGGTTAATGTTTGTCCCATACCAGTGCCGGACTCTTGATACCAGCTTCCCTTAGGAGTTAGTTCAATTTGCTTCCACAGTTTTTTCTCTAACTGGTCAGTACCTGATTTGTCGCCTCGGGATATAAAGACAGCTTGAGCCTTAGCAATAGTCCCTAGTGCATCTGTCGCTTTCTTACCTTTAATTGTTACTGGATCTTGGACGGGTCCGATAATAATAAAATCATTATGCATTACCAGAGTACGGTTAATAACCGCCCCTCCAGCCAGGATTTTGCGTTCGGCATCAGGAGCATGGGTCAGCAATACATCAGCTTCCCCCTTTTCCCCCATAGCGATAGCCTGACCTGAACCTACAGCAATGGTCTTGATCTTATAGCCGGTTTTTTGTTCGAATATAGGAATAAGCATGTCCAGCAAACCGCTATCTTGTGTACTTGTCGTTGTCGCCAGGATAATGTCCTTAACCACTGGATTAGCTGTTGTCGCTGGCGGATTGGTTTTTGCTCCACATCCAGCACTAAATAGGACCAATGCACACATTAGAACTACCATTAACGTGTTAATAATGTTTCCTTTTTTCATATGTAAGCCCTCCATTTTTTTCTTTTTTCTCTTCCCACATTTTGGAGAAAAAGAAATAGCCCGTTATGCACAAATAGAGCAATATCGGGCTTATCAGCCGTATATATCTCTTCTTTCCGCAATGGGAGGCCTATCAGTTTCCCGATAAACCTATAGGCCCGACAGTCCTGACTTACTGTTGTAGACTTTTCTGGGCTCGAAGACGTATTCAATTTAAAGGTCAATCCCAACTAAACCTGATATTCTACCTGAATCATATCCCCAGTAGCAATTTTTCCACCAGACACTACAATCGCAAAAATACCTTCTCTAGGCATGACACAGTCACCAGCCTGATAATAAATATTACAACGTGTATGACATTCCTTGCCAATTTGGCTAACTTCCAACACCACTTCACCTATTGCTAATTTGGTACCAATAGGCAATGAAGGTAAATCCAAACCAGCGGTAGTCAGATTCTCAGCAAAATTGCCAGGATGAACATCAAGCCCCTTTTGCCGCATCTTCTCAATACTCTCAATTGCCAACAAACTGACTTGGCGGTGGGCAAACCCAGCATGGCCATCTCCTTCTAAGCCCAATCCAACTAATAAGTTGGCACTAGGAACGTTTGTTTTTCGTTCCCCTTTTCTTTCACTTATCGAAACTGCTACAATTTCCCCTACCATAATCAATCGACCTCTCTCGTATATGTACCACTCTTACCGCCAGATTTAGCTACAAGGCGGATAAACTCTACCGTTATCCCTTTGTCAACAGCTTTGCACATATCGTAGATGGTCAATGCAGCTACTGATACTGCTGTTAATGCCTCCATTTCCACACCCGTTTTACCCGTGGTTCTAACAGTTGCCTGAATATCAACAGCACTCTTGTCATTGTCAGTGGTAAATTCAATATTTACTCCCGTAAGCATGAGAGGATGGCACATAGGAATAATTTCCCATGTCTTTTTTGCGCCCATAATACCAGCAACTTGGGCCACGCCAAGTACATCCCCTTTGCCCATCCCCCCTTGTTTTATCAAGGCTAGAGTAGCTGGCTTCATGGTCACTCGCCCCTCGGCTACCGCCTGGCGCACCGTATCATCTTTAGTTGTGACATCCACCATTCGTGCTTTGCCAGAATCATTAAAATGTGTAAGTTCCATTACAATCCCCCTTTCATTCAAGCTTAACAAATTCAAACAAGTTATATTGGGTATCAAAATATAGCAACTTATTGCGAATTGGCTCACCAGTGCCAGTTAAAATCTTAACCACTTCCTGAACTTCAAGAGATGCAGCTAACGCTGGTGTGCCCGCCGGATTACCTAAAGTAGTCTCAATACCCCGATTAGCAGGAGGCTTAGATCGAAATAAGTTATCAAAACTCTTGTCTCCAGGCATAACCGTCATTACCTGTCCAGCAAATCCAGCTATAGCAGCATGAACCAAAGGGATTTTGAGCTCTGCCGTTACTCTGCCTAATAGCATTCGGGATGAAAAGGTATCCAAGGCATCAACAACAACATCCATACCCTTTAGCAACCTTTCCCCATTACTCTCGTCTAACATCTCTGCAACTGGCTCCACCTGTACGTCACTATTAATACTTTTTACACGTTGTGCAGCGATTTGTGCTTTATTCCGTTCCATATTCTGCTCCGTAGAGAGCACTTGTCTGTTAAGATTATGTAAAGCAAAAACATCACCATCAATGACTTTAAGATAACCTACACCCATTCGTGCCAACAATTCCACTACTAAACCACCCAGACCGCCCGCCCCAACCACAGCTACACGACTTTTAAGAAGTCGCTCTTGTCCAGCAAGGCCAATTGTTCCAATATTGCGCAAATAACGTTCCGGAGTCTGCCCATTCGCTAATAATTCCAAACTCGACTCACCCACCATTTACTCACCACCTTATTTAGTAGCCAATACTGTACATTAAAAAATTTCCCACAATTATTCTTTTTCCTTGTGAAATACCTAACAGGCAGCAGATATTTGATTTATCCACCAATCTGAGACATATGCCTTTGAAATTCCGGATGACCACTAACTCGACACAAACTATGACTGGAAGGTTTAGCCTGTATAGCCTGACAAAACAGTTCTGCCAGCCTCTTATCACTAATGCCAGATCGCAAATGTGCTTTAATATCAATTTCTTCATTTGATAGCAAACATGGTTTAAGCTTACCATCTGCCGTTAAACGAATACGGTTACACTCACCACAAAAGTGCTCAGATATAGGAGTAATAAACCCAAACATACCTTTCGCATTTGGAAGCTGATAATATCTGGCAGGACCATTACCCCGCTCCTGCGTTGATGCTGGTTGCAAAAAGCCTCTTCCTGCATCATTGATAGTACTTTTCACATTAACTATACTCGGACCTGGACTAACATCACAGTTGCCCAATGGCATATATTCGATAAAACGCACATGGATTGGATACTGATAAACTAGATCAATAAAATAATCTAGGTCACTTGGGATAAAAAATCCAGTTAAGGCTACATTTATTTTCAGCGGTGTAAGTCCAGCATCTAATGCGCTTTGAATTCCTTGCAACGTAGCCTCTAATTCACTACGCCTGGTAATACTAGCAAAACGATCCGGATCAGCTGTATCCAGACTAATATTGACTCGGTTAAGCCCTGCCTCTTTTAGGCCATGGGCCACATTGGACAACAAACTGCCATTGGTGGTCATCGACAAATCTTCAATGTTCTCAATAGCCGCAACTTTCCGAACAAAATCTACTATCCCCTTGCGCACTAGTGGCTCGCCTCCTGTTAGGCGAATTTTTTTCACCCCTAAGGAACTAGCCACCTCAATAATCCGTATCAATTCTTCATACCGCAGAATGTCATCATGATTTAGGGTTATAAGCCCCTCTGGCGGCATGCAATAGGCACAGCGGAAATTACAACGATCCGTTACTGAAATCCTTAAATAATCAATTGTACGATTATATCCATCCCACATCGTTATCATCCTTTATCAACTACTATACTTACAAAAAAGTAACACTATCTAATTACCTCTGCCACCAGAAAATCAGCCATTGGACTAGGGTCTTCCAAACTAAAATGAGGTGTCTCTTCATTCAAACGGGTATCCGACACAACTGCCAGCAACTCTTCTTTGCTGCATAATGGTGTATCACACACCAGCTGCCGAAACACTTCAATTTTTTTCTTACTTTCCCGTTTGTAACCTTCGGTAAAAATAATATCAACTCCTGCAATATGGGAAACAACTTCATCAAGGGATAATTCCTCATCAACCTTTTTAATCATAGCCATTTTTTGTGGTGAAGAAATACAAACAATATCCGCCCCAGCCTGAGCGTGGCGCCAAGTATCTTTGCCAGGTTTATCCATCTCAAATCCATGGACATCATGCTTGATGACTGCGACTCGATAGCCTCGTCTTTTCATTTCACTGATTAACTTTTCTAAATAAGTGGTTTTACCGCAATTAGACCGTCCAACAACAGAAACAACTGGAATCATACTATCCCCCCTAGTATTATGTCAGAAGATGCTTTGCATCGAACTATCCTCTAAGTCATTATAATACTTTTAGAAATATCTATCACTATTAACTTTTCTCCTCAAGCCATACGATGAATTGTATTCTAGTAGAGAATTGGTATTCATCCTATGAAAAACATATTTCCTGCTACAGAGATTTATTGTCTGTGCCATTCGGCGGTTTTGAGCTTGATTTTGAATCATAAATGGTCTGCACAGTACTTTCCTTCAGTTTTATAATATATTTAATAAGTTTTTAAACTGTAATTATTATTGACAGATATTAATTATCCATTTAAGATAAGTATGTGATTATTTACCATTTTACTTAACAGCAAACTTCTGTTAAAGTTGATAAGCCGTTATGAAGACTTTACAAATCTACAATGATTGCTAGTTGGTAAATCACAGGGTGACATCTAATCGTATTTTTCTTATTTCTTTCATTGTATTGCGGAAGGTTTTAGCTATTTGTCACAATATTAATTACAGCAGAAATTGACATTAAAGGAGAATTATTTATGAAATGGACCGTAGGTAAAAAAATAGGTGGAGGATTTTCCCTGGTATTAGCCCTCGTTATTCTTATGAGCAGTTTTACGATTTGGAAAATCGGTGAAATAACAGCAAATTATGAAACATTTAGTAAACTAAATATTGAAAAAATGGAAATGGCACAAGGGGCAGCCGCTGATATTGCAAACGAAGCTGTTACCATGCGTCGCTTTAACTTTGTTGGCGATTCAAATGACATACCTGTTTATAATGATTATAAAACAAAATCAAATAGTCGTTTAAAATGGTTGGAGCAAAATCTTCAAACAAAACAAGAGCAAGAATATATTCAGTCTATAAAAAAGGCCAAAGAAGAATATGAAAAAATTGCTGAACTGTCTATGGCTGCTAAACAAGCAGGTAAACTTGACGAAGTTGCTCTTTATATGTCCCAAGCGGGTAGCCCTTACAAAGCTTCTATGGCCGCCGCAGAGAACCTAACCCTTGCTACAAAAACATACGTCACCCATGAGCAAGAACAATATGCGAAGGATGCTAGATCTTCTCAACTCCTCCTAGTTGCTGTCAATCTGTTGGTTATTATTGTATCTATTATCATTGCATTTTTTATTTCTCGTAATATTTCACGCCCAGTACATAAAGTTGCTGAGCTTGCTAGCCAAATTGCTGCTGGTAACTTAGCCGTCGAAAGGATAACCTACCAATCTGAAGATGAAATCGGTCAGCTTGCTGATGCTTTTAACAAAATGAATACTAATTTGCGAGCCCTCATATCCCAAGTCTCTGTCTCTGCCGAACAACTTGCTGCCTCTTCAGAAGAATTGACCGCAAGCGCAGAACAATCAGCCCAAGCTGCCACTCAAGTAGCCATCACGATTATGGAAGTGGCTACTGGTACAGAAACACAAGGACAAAGTGTTAATACTACTGCAATGACAATCGGAAAAATGACAACTTCCATTCAGGAAATGTCCAGCAATGCTAGTATTGTTACTACTATCAGTGATCAATCTGCTACTGCCGCACAAAATGGTGGTCAATCGATCGAAGCTGCCATTAACCAAATGAACATCATTGATAGAACTGTCGCTGAATCCGCCAAAGTTGTCACAAAACTAGGGGAACGTTCCCGAGAAATTGGCCAAATTGTCGATACCATTTCCAACATTGCCAATCAAACAAACCTACTGGCTTTAAATGCAGCAATTGAGGCAGCAAGGGCAGGAGAACAAGGTAGAGGTTTTGCCGTTGTAGCGGAAGAGGTTCGCAAGTTGGCAGAACAATCCCAAGAAGCAACTAAGCAAATCGCTGGCCTTATTCAAGAAATACAAAGTGAAACAGATATTGCAGTTACTGCAATGAACGATGGAACCCGTGAAGTAAAAATTGGTACCGATGTGGTCAACACTGCTGGAACATCTTTCGCTGAGATCTCTAGCCTAGCCACTCAAGTCTCCAGCCAAGTAAAAGATATTGCCACTGCCATCAGTCTAGTAGCTACTGCCAGTCAAGAGGTCGTTGCATCAATTCAAGAGATTGAGGTAATTAGCAAAGAAACGGGGGCACAAACTCAAACTGTTTCAGCAGCTACCCAAGAACAATCTGCTTCCATGGAAGAAATTGCATCCTCTAGCGAAGCGTTAGCACATTTAGCTGAGGAACTACAAGTAACAATTGCTAATTTCAAACTTTAGATTAACTGCTAAGCATATTTTAAAATAAGCTTCAACTAAAGCTGAAATCAGATAGATACTGCAGGATTATATTTGGTGCATAGAGTTTATTGCTCCCAGATTTGCATCTAAAAATAAGCATCCTGATGTATCCATAATGTTCTTAGCAATATTGTATGCTTGCTGCGCCTGCCGAGAAAAATACAACTTTCCTACTCCCATATCACTATTTTTATTTAAAATTCCAGCATTGTGAAGTACAGCCACTATTTGCTTGGCTGTTTCTTCTGCCGGATCAACAATCCTCACTTTATCATCCATAATTTCTTCGATTAATGCTCGAATATAAGGATAATGGGTACACGCCAATATCAAAGTATCTATCTTCTCTTTTTTGAGAGGTACTAAATATTCAAAAATTGCATTTTTTACTTCTCTGCCCATAAGATCGCCCCTTTCAATAAGAGGCGCAAGCTTGGGACAAGCCTGAGTATATACTTTACACTTTGGATCTAATGCTACTATCTCTTTTAGATGCTGACCACTATGAATCGTCACTTCTGTCCCAATAACACCAATACGTTTATTACCACTGGCAGCGATTGCTTGCTGCGCTCCTTTACTCATTCCCAGAATTTTAAAATCATGATCTTTTTCTAAACTTTCTAATCCTAATACTGTAATCGTATTACAGGCACTTACAGCTAATTTAATATTATATAGGTCTAAAAAGGATAACATCTGATTCACAAATTCCCGTATTTTCCATGGTTCTCTCGGGCCATAAGGAGCACGTGCAGTATCTCCAAAGTAAATAATATCTTCTTGAGGTAACATCTTTTTCACCTGAAGATAAACGGTTAAACCACCAATACCTGAGTCAAATATTCCGATTGGCGAACTCCCTTTCATACTATCTCCCCCTTATTAAATAAGAAAAACGTGACTCGACTTTTTTAACCCTTCTTTTCTTGCTCTCTTTCACTAAAGCTTATACATTCTGATACTATAAAAAAATCCAGCAAAGCAATCCTATAAGAAGGATTGCTTTGCTGGATTTCATTTACGTTAACTAATAAATGAAGCAGCCACATATAAAATTACCTTGAGATATACTACTCGGTCAATTGTACATGAATACCTTTTTTTATACTGTTATACTTCTTCTGGGCATCTTTAAAAGCTACAATAATGGCTTTCTGTGAAGCGCCAAAATACCGTGCTTCCACTTCTGAGCGAACGATCTCGCTATCAGTGGCTAAACTTTTATTGCTAAAAATACTTGTAATAAATTCATTCGTCAAACTTATGGCGAAAGTACTACTACATGCAATAATATTTCCTGATTCCTTATCTACCACAAAACAGATGGAAAAACGTCCATATTGATGTGTTACGGCATCATTCTGTGGTGACTTAGCATCGCCAACAATGCAAATTGTGTTAGGTCCAAACATAGAATCACCTACAATTCTTATGTTTTAAGAATACATCCCAATTAAAGCATTGTCAATACTATTGCACGAACCCTCTCTAATGATAATCGCATTATAAAGGTATCTTCTAGTGCGACTAAGCCTATTCTTTCCTTCCTTTATGAATTGCTAAATAATACCATAATTGAGTGACTAACCGTATATAATAGCAGTACCCCCGTAAAAATCACAATCGGATTATTGTGCCAATCCTCATCTCTTTCATTTATATCCCTCATAATTCACATCCCTTTTCCCTTATTGGATCACTAGACTTATTATTGCCACTATGTAGGATAAATATTACAGTCTACTATAAAATAGCTGTTTCTCAATTGTGCATATTTATCCGAGTTCGGCTAAGTCGATTAAGGTTCAGGTGGAATTAGAATTCCACCTGAACCTTAATCTTCTTTATAATATGCCTCTTTTATTAGATGATGACCAAATGATCTCAATAAAAAAGAAAAACCCACTCCTAGAAGGAGTGGATCATTAACTGCTTATTTTACATAGTTAGTCAATCTTCCGATCTTTTCCACTTCTACAGTCACCACATCACCCGACTTCATAGGACAGGTCCCAGAAGGAGATCCCAAAGCCAGGACATCACCTGGTTCTAGAGTCATTACTTTTGAAATCCAGCTAATTAAAAATGGTATACTAAGAGACATTTGGCTCGTATTTCCGTCCTGTACCATTTGTCCATTTAGAGTTGTAGTAATTCGTAAATTGGTAGGGTCAATACCCGTTACCACCCATGGGCCAATGGGTCCGAAAGTATCGAAACCTTTCCCCCGGGTAAACTGTGGATCACTCTTCGTGAGGTCTCTCGCTGTAACATCATTAAATACGGTATAACCAAAAACATAGCTTAATGCTTCTTCTTCCGGAATATTTTTACCGCTTTTACCAATAACTAAAGCAAGTTCTCCTTCAAGTTCCACTTTATTGGTCATATCAACGGGTGGTAAACATATGGTTTCCTCGTTAGCAATCAGGGCCGATTGAGGTTTCAAGAAAAGAAATGGTTCTTTTAGGTTTGCTGTACCACCAGTCTCTTTGGCATGTCCAGCAAATGTCCAACCAAAGTTCACTACCTTTGAAGGTTCAACAGGAATCAAAAGTTTTACGTCGGCAAGCAAAACCTCAGTCCCCTCATAGTCAAATACACCATTGGCAATTTCGGCAAATCCATTTGTCAGTTGAAAAATACTTTCGCCCTCAACAATACCGTAATGTATGTTTTCATCTTTATCTTGGTAACGTACGATCTTCTTGGAATTTGTTCCTCTATGATTAACTTCCTCTAGGGTACTCTCTGCTGTGGCTACACAAGAAGCAACCAAGGAATAATTTTCTCCTGCTAAAGTTGTTCCCAAACTATTATATTCTTTTTCCATCATAATTCTCCTCATCTTTGTACATAGACACCTCTCGTATCTCCATATGAAGTACTGGTATCTGCACCTTCAGTATAGTACTATCCTAAATATAATGAAAATATCGAATAATCATGGTATGATAACTATAAGTTATTATACGGAGTGGATAAAAGCATGGATATAAGAGAATTAGAGTATTTCGTTACCGTTTCTGAATTACAGAATTTCACAGCAGCCGCTAATAAACTACATATTTCCCAACCAGCAATTTCTAAATCCATCCATAAGTTAGAAGAAGAACTGGGCTTTCAACTTTTGGATCGAACGCAAAAAAAGGTACTCCTAACGGAAGAAGGTACTGTATTTCTTGACTTGGCCAAAGATATCTTAGCGAGGATGATTGCTGCTCAGAATACCATGATCGAATATAAGAATTTGACGAGAGGCAACTTCCGAATAGCTGTTCCTCCATTATTAGGAGCCTATGTTTTCCCTCAACTCTTTGCTGATTTCAAGAAAAGCTATCCTTCTCTTGATATGTCAGTTTATGAGGATGGCTCTTCAACAGCCGTTGACCTGGTGCGAAATGAAGATGTACATGTGGGACTTATCATCTTACCATCTAATTTAACAGATCTTCATTCTCATCTAATTACTTCCCAAGAAATCGTCGTTTGCCTACCCACTGATCACCCCCTTAGCAATGAACCATTTTTAACCTTCGAACAATTAAAAGATGAACCGATCATACTCTATAACGAAGGCTTTGTCTTACGAAAAATCATTCTAGACGAGTACGCAAAACACAATATAGTACCTAGTGTCGCACTATCAACCAACCAGTTCCAAACAATAAAAGCCCTAGTAGCCAAAGGAGTTGGAATCTCCTTTTTGCCAAAGAATTCAATAAAGGTGGTAAACCATGTCACTAAGATTCCTCTTCATCCTCATCTTTTTCTCGACATGGGTCTTATTTGGAAACCAGATAAAATCTTGCCTTTAGCCTGTAAAGCCTTTATTGATTTCGTCAATGATTTTACCTACAAATGATACTAGAACAATGCCACGCTTTCTTATCAGCCTAAGGGACAATTTTATGTTATTATAAGCATCCGTTAAATGCTAATGGCAAGGCGTTAATAACATGGACCTAGCGTGCCTTGCCATTATTATTTAACAAGGAGCTCTAACTTAGCTAGACGTTCTGTTAAATCATGGATCTTTCTTTCAAGCTCTCGCTTTTCTTGATCTTCTTTTTTTTGTTGTTCACTTTCCTCTTCAAGTGCTGCTATAAAAACAAGAAGGATAAGAATATCCGCCGTTAGTGTAAAGAGCAATGCCGTAAGCTCTATTTCTTGTATTTTAGTCACAGGATTCCCTCCTCCAGAAGACTCTAGTAGTAGCTCCACTTTCAATATATGTAAGTTCATACACCTTTCATGAATCATTGCAACTTCTACGTCCTATAAGCTTATAATCCCTCCGAAGAAATGCCCGCTACTAATTACAATAATCCCAAAAAGGAAATCACCCCAAAGCCAGCTATTATAATACCTGACACACGATTAACCCATATCAGCCTCTGGTAATTAAATGTATGCCGCAATAACTGAATTGTTCCGCTTAACAAAAACCACCATAAGCTTGAGCCTAAAAATACCCCTCCTACTAAAATAAAAGAAGAAATATAATCACCTTTTGTGCCAACAATCCCGAGGCCTGCAAATACGGCACCAAATGACAATATCGTCATTGGATTTGTAATCGTTAAAAAAAACGTGGAGAGACAGGCTTTTATCCATCCGTCTTGGTAAGCACTCTCGCTTTTATGTGCAGGCTTAGCGATAAAAGTACTATATCCAAGATAAAATAAAAATAAGCTGCCTATAATACGCAAATACAAACTATTCTCTAAGAATAAATCAGTAATTATGGTAAGGCCAAAGGCCGCTGCACTTCCATAAAAAGCATCTGCAGTTGCTGCTCCCAAGCCTGCAGCAAATCCATTTAGCATCCCCTGGGATAATGTTCGACGAATACATACAATTCCAATAGGTCCCACTGGGGCAGCAATGGAAAATCCTAGTACTAGACCTTTTATCAGCCATACAGAATCCAGCATCTGCATACAACCTCCTCTCTTTAGCGTTATATAGTAAACTCCACCTAAATCAACGCTTCTTTATATCGGTAATATAGGAGTTTCTTTCACGGTAGACATAATAACCGTAGTACGCGTTTTAATACCTGGAATGGATTTTATTTCCTCACTCACTAACCGTTCTAGATCACGCGTCCCTTTACACCGCACTTTTAGCACATAATCTTCGTCTCCAGCAATATGGTGACATTCCTGTATTTCTCTCCTATGCTGCACAAATTCAAGGAATTCCTTGCGATGTTCAGGTTTCTCAAGATATATCGCAATATATGCAGCTAAGCCATAGCCAATTGCTTCGGGGTCTACTAGTGCACAATATCCTTTGATAATACCCCTTTCTTCTAATTTGTGAACGCGATCAGCCGCCGCTGGAGCGGATAGCCCCAAGATGCTGCCCAAATCGGCCCAAGTTGTACGAGCTTTTTCCATTAGTTGTTGAATGGTTTTTAAATCTAAGTTATCTAGCATATTTATCTCCCTTTAGTAAGTTTTAATGTGATTATAATTACTATTCGTAATATATGCAATTATTTCCTCAAATTATCTAATTTCCAAAAATCCTTATACGAAAAGCCAGTATCAAATTGATACTGGCTTTTCGTATAAGGATTTTTATTTTTAAAAATAAAGTTATAACCTTAGTAAAATATTTAGATTATCTGAAAATAGTAAGAGTCCCATAAGAATGAGCAATACCCCTCCTACTTTCTTTGCTTTTTCAAAATATGAATAAAAATTTTTATAATGTTTTAAGAAAGTACTTGTAAAGAAAGCAATCAGCAGGAAGGGAATTCCAAAGCCCAACGAATAAAAAAATAGCAACACTCCTGAATATACCCCACTGCCTTGAGTTGATGCCAACAACAAAATAGAGGTAAGTATTGGCCCTACACATGGTGTCCAGCCAAAACTGAAGGCCATACCTAACGCATAGGCACTAAGATGTCCTGTCCCCATTGCTCTAATCTGCAGTCGCTTTTCCTGTTGAAGAAAGGGAATTCTTAGAATGCCCAGCTGAACCAGGCCAAAAAGAATAATGCCTAAACCTGCCACTTTTAAAATGATGTGTGTATATTGTATCAGCCATACTCCAATACTGCCTGAGAAAAATCCGAGAATAAAAAAGATCGTGCTAATTCCAGCCACAAAAAATAGTACATTTACTTGTAAAATACGTTTGGCAGCTTGGGTAGCTGCCCCATCCTCATCCATCTGCAAGATCTGGAGTCTATCATTGCCTACCAGATATCCCAAATATACGGGAATCAGCGGAAAAATGCAGGGTGAGAAAAAGGATAGTAATCCTCCGGCTATTGCGCCAAATAATGAAACTATGGTACCTATATCATTCATAATAACATCCTTTTCCTTGTAAGAACTCCGCACTAGAGATTCTATTCGGTCACATACAGCAATCTGCAACTATTGTATACATCTTTACTATCGGTATCTTTATTCATCACTATATCAAATTCCTGCAGAATTCACAAAGATTAGGTTTTGGCATAACAGTCCTGCTAAATTCGCATTAAACTTGGCAGAACTGTTAGTTATATTCTCTAGACGCGTTAATTAGATATACGCAATCGCTTCCAGTTCAATCAGAGCTTCGAAATGAAGTGTATTTGTGGGCACTATGGTTCGAGCTGGCTTATGGTCGCCAAAAAACTCCCCGTATATCTCATTAACCACTGGCCAATAATCAATATTAGGAATATATACAGTGGTCTTAAGCACCTTTTCTTTACCACTGCCGCACTGCTCCAAAATATCAGCCATATTTTTTAAAGCTTGCCTCGTCTGCTCTTTGATTCCACCCTTTGGCAGAGTTTCCTCTTCTGCATAGTTAATTGGTAGCTGCCCTGATACATACACGAGATCACCATGTATAACTGCCGGAGAATAATGTCCTTTGGATTGAAGAGAATAAGGTGTATTGACTAACTGCATTCGATTACCTCCATATATTTATCATTGACTGGCATTCATGAAACCCATAGCCTGTCCGATTTTATCAGTGGCCTTTAACCCATTGCCAGTAAGAAGCACGACGGTCTTTTCATTGGCATCAATTACTCCCGTCCTTTGTAGGCGAAGTGCTCCTGCAATGGTAGCGGCCGTAGTCGGTTCTACATAGAATCCTGCTTTAGCCGCTTTGCCTAATGCTTCTACTATCTCTGCTTCGCTAACCACTTCAACGCTGCCCCCTGTTTGCCTCACGGCAGCAACAGCTTCCACTTTTTTAATTGGCTGAGCGATGGCAATCCCTTCCGCTAGACTTGGCACACATTGAGCTAGTTCCTCTTTACCGATAAATAAGGAATAGAGGGGATTACAACTATTGGCTTGGATAACAAAGATTCGTGGCATACGCGGTATTTCCCCCACGGATAAAAGCTCCCTAAATCCTTTATACATGCCTAGCATGGCACTGCCTCCGCCGAAGGGTACCACAACATTGTCGGGTACTTCCCAGCCCAATTGTTCCCATATCTCATAGGCAGCAGTTTTACAACCTTCAGGAAATAGGGGGTGTATATTGTGACCAGCATACATGGCTTCTCCTTCTTGTTTCTTTGCTTCCTCTTTTGCCGCAATGGTAACTTGGTCTCTAGCTCCAGTTACTTTCGTAATTGTTGCGCCATACATTTGTATCTGGACTAACTTACCAGCGGACGTACTTGCTGGTGTAAAAATATGACACTCTAGCCCAGCCGCCGCACAGTATGCAGCATATGCTGCCGCAGCATTCCCTGAAGAATCATTGATCACCTTTTTAATGCCCAGTTTCTTTAAGTGGTTGATTACTAACGCCGCACCTCTATCCTTAAAAGAACCTGTGGGCATGAGGGAATCGGCTTTAAAGAATAATCCACCCAGATTGGTCTTCACTAATGGAGTTAGGCCTTCTCCTAAGCTGACCACGGTCTCATTCTCCCCAATAGGCAAAGCCTTACGATAACGCCATAGAGTAGGGTCTCCCGAAATAATATCTTTTTTCCTAAGGGTTCGTTCTGGAGCCTTGAGATAACCACCACATGAACATTCCAAGATTAACTCATCTTGACCATAGGTTTTTCCACAATTGTAACAATTATAACTCATTTTTCTCCCCCCATTTTCTCATCATACCATTACCAAATATTTTTTCTAAATAATACTAAATCGTAGATTTTTTTATATATTTTGTAGATAAACACCAATTACACCATTGATTATATAGAAAAATTTATATATAATCAATGGTGTAATATATATTTTTATATAAAATGAGGTGAAGATAGTAATTTCTATGAATCAAGAACTGGTAAAGTTTATCCCCATTGCTAATATCATCGCAGAAACATTTGGTAAGAATTGCGAAGTCGTTATTCACGATTTATCTATGCCGCAAAATTCCGTAGTGTATACGGTTCATAATCACGTAACAGGGCGAGAAATCGGACAGCCATTTGAGCACTTGGTCAAGGAGGTTCTATTATCCAAGGACTTTCACAATGATTATACAACTAACTATATGACCCTTACTGAAGATGGCAGAGAAATAAAATCGTCGACTGCCCTCATCAGAGATTCTAAGGGCAAAGTAATCGGAGCGCTATGCATCAATTACGACTTGCAAGCTATGAAATCGATGAAAGACTTTATGGATGAATTTATGACTATCGAAAGTAAAAAAGCGGAGCCAGAACTTTCATCTTTTGATAATGTGATGGAGATAGTAGATGATTTGATTGATAAAATTATCGGCGATAATAGCATTGATCATTTAAAACGCAAAGATAAAGTTGAATTAATTCGTTTTATGGATAAGAAAGGCATCTTTCTTATTAAGGGCGCTCTTGAAAAAGTGGCGGAAAAATTGAATATCTCTAAAGTCACCGTCTATAGTTACCTAGATGAGCTCAAGAAAAGCGAAGACCTAGAATAACGATAAGGAGGATTCAACAAATGGTAAAATCACCCTATCATTTTATTGACACGCCAGCCTTGTTAATCGACAATGACCTTATGAAAAACAATCTTCTTTTTATGCAGGAAAAGGCTAACCAGTATCATGTAAATCTCCGGCCCCATACAAAAACGCATAGAATGCCAGAATTAGCTAGAATGCAAATGGACGGAGGAGCTTATGGAATTACAGTTGCTAAAGTTGGCGAAGCTGAAGTAATGGCGGAAAATGGTCTGGCTAATATTTTCGTTGCCAATGAAATTGTCGGCCTCTCCAAACTAGAGAGAGTAAAAGCATTAAATAGAAAGATCTCAATTAGAATTGGTGTAGATAGTGAATACCAAATCAACCAGTTAGAAGAAGTCTTTCAAAATGAAGAAAAGGGCATCGAAGTCTTAATTGAAGTGGAAGTAGGCGAGAATCGTTCGGGAGTCATTACCGATGAACAATTAATCAATCTGGCAAAACATATACAAACAAAAAAGAAAGTAATCCTTAAAGGTGTTTTTTCTCATGAAGGTCACTCCTACAAAGCAAAAAATATAGAAGCCTGTATAGAGGCTGCTATAGAAAGTCAAAAAAGAACCTTACGTGCAGGTACTATGATCAAGGAGCTGGGCATAGCCATCGACACCATCAGCATTGGCGCAACACCGTCCATGATGCATGGGGGAATCATTGAGGGAATCACAGAAATAAGACCTGGAACCTATATCTTCATGGACGTGGGACAAGGAAGTTCGATTCAAAATTTTAATAAATGTGCTGCCACCGTGTTAGCAACGATTATAAGTAAACCAACAGACGAAAGAGTGGTTTTAGATGCTGGCGCAAAATCTTTAACTTCCCAAAACCGTAGTGAAGGTATTTGTGCAACTCACGGTTACGGACTTGTAAAAAATTCAAATGACCTTCGACTAAGTGGAGTTTTTGATGAACATGGTCTCATTTATAACAAAGAGTTTAGGGATTCTATGGAGATTGGCGATAAAATCGAGATTATCCCCAATCATATATGCCCCACCTGTAACTTATATGAAAAAGCATATTTAGTTTCTCAAGGCACCATCCTCAGAGAAATTCCCATTTTATGTAGAGGAAAATCTCAATAATAGTTGCTTTAAAATCCTGCTATTACATGTATCACCCTTATTTGCAGTACAGATCAATACGAAATTCATGCCCTAGAGTTGTCTATCACTTTACTTAATGAGTAAAATATGTGACAATAGTATATAATTGTATCCATTCTGTATCATACAATCACTTCTTTAAATTGCATCTGATTAGCGGCTATCACTAAAGG